>NZ_JAGPYR010000003.1:0-484350 GCF_020312125.1 Pseudomonas sp. P135 | reverse complement strand
CTCTGTATATTTACCCATGACGCCTCCAAAGGTTGCATCCAACCTTCGGGGGTCACACCACTCCGCGTGGGAATGCAGTTCGTGACGCTCCGCGTCACACAACGGTTTTTCTTCGTCAGGTGGATTGGGGCTCGACTCAGGTCACCTTTTCGCCCCTCGGCGAGTTACTTTGATGAGGCCAAAGTAACCAAAGCCTTTCGCTCCGTTTCCGGCCCGACTTCGCCGGGTTCCTTCGCCCTGTCACTGATCCGGGGGTCGCCGCAACGCGCCATCCATGGCGCGGTGCGGCTAGCCTGGCGTCCTGCCAGGCTACCCCCGGATCAGCGCCAGGACTCAGCCGTCACTTACGTCGCACTCTGCGTCTACGTCGCACTCTGCGTCGTCTGTGCCATCGTGTCCGAAAAGCACTTTAGAGTAGTCGGGCTAGAGGCACGACCCGGAACCTGATGACTATTGTTCCTCACGCTCCGCGTGGGAATGCAGTTCGTGACGCTCCGCGTCACACAACGGTTTTTCTTCGTCAGGTGGATTGGGGCTCGACTCAGGTCACCTTTTCGCCCCTCGGCGAGTCACTTTGATGGGGCCAAAGTGACCAAAGCCTTTCGCTCCGTTTCCGGCCCGACTTCGTCCTGTCACTTACGTCGCAATTTGCGTCGTCAGTGCCATCGTGGTTAGGGCCGATGGCCTGCAGGTGCAGGCCTTGCTCAATCAAAGCGTACGCGCAGGATCCACGGTAATGGGCGCTGCCGGTTTGCTCTGCTCTTTGAGCAGGTCGCGAATCTCGCCCAGCAGGATTTCCTGCTTGGAGGGCGTTGGCGGCAGGGTAGGGGCTTTGGCTTCTTCGCGTTTCAGGCGGTTGATGGCCTTGACGCCCATGAAGATCGCGAACGCGACGATGATGAAGTCGATGACGGTCTGGATGAACTTGCCGTACGCCAGCAGCACTGCCGGGGCAGTCCCTTGCGCGGGGCGCAGGGTGACGGCCAGGTCGCTGAAGTCGACACCGCCAATCAACAGGCCCAGCGGCGGCATGATGACATCGCCGACGAACGAAGAAACGATCTTGCCGAATGCCGCGCCGATGATAATACCGACAGCCATATCAACTACGTTGCCTTTGACCGCGAATGCCTTGAATTCCTTAAGCACGCTCATGGGGTAATTCCTTGTAGCAGATAAATTTGATCCGGATGAGTGTAGCCCAGACGTACTGCTGCCGCCCGTGCCACGTTCAATCGACCGAAGTCGTTCGCGTAAGTTTTATCCGGTTTTCAAAAGCAGTTGTCGCCGAGCGACTGGCAGGGGTTGCAACCTGCGTTATCATGGGCGTTTTTTAACGACTGGGGTTGTCATGGCCAAGGCCAAACGCTTGTACGGCTGCACCGAGTGCGGCGCGACATTTCCCAAGTGGGCGGGCCAGTGCAGCGAATGCGGTGCCTGGAACACACTGGTCGAGACCATGATTGAAAGCGGTGCCGCCGCGCCGCCTACCGGGCGTACCGGCTGGACCGGTTCCCAAGCGCAGATCAGGACCCTGGCGGAAGTCAGCGTCGAAGAAATCCCGCGCTTCTCCACCAACTCCACCGAACTGGACAGGGTGCTCGGCGGCGGTCTGGTTGACGGTTCGGTGGTGCTGATTGGCGGCGACCCCGGCATCGGCAAGTCCACGATCCTCTTGCAGACGCTGTGCAACATCGCCCAGCGCATGCCCGCGCTGTATGTCACCGGTGAGGAATCCCAGCAGCAGGTCGCCATGCGTGCCCGGCGCCTGGGGCTGCCGCAGGACAAGCTGCGGGTAATGACCGAAACCTGCATCGAGACCATCATTGCCACCGCCAAGGTCGAGAAGCCCAAGGTGATGGTGATCGATTCGATCCAGACGATTTTCACCGAACAGCTGCAGTCGGCCCCTGGCGGCGTGTCGCAGGTTCGCGAAAGCGCCGCCTTGCTGGTGCGCTACGCCAAGCAGAGCGGTACGGCGATCTTCCTGGTCGGCCACGTCACCAAGGAAGGTGCACTGGCCGGCCCGCGTGTGCTTGAGCACATGGTCGACACCGTGTTGTATTTCGAGGGCGAATCGGACGGCCGCCTGCGTTTGCTGCGCGCGGTGAAGAACCGCTTTGGCGCGGTCAACGAGCTGGGCGTGTTCGGCATGACCGACAAGGGCCTGAAAGAAGTCTCCAACCCGTCGGCGATTTTTCTCACCCGTGCGCAGGAAGAAGTGCCGGGCAGTGTGGTCATGGCCACCTGGGAGGGCACCCGGCCGATGCTGGTCGAGGTGCAGGCGCTGGTGGACGACAGTCACATGTCCAATCCGCGCCGCGTAACGCTGGGTCTGGATCAGAATCGTCTGGCCATGTTGCTGGCGGTCCTGCACCGACATGGCGGCATTCCCACTCACGATCAGGACGTGTTTCTCAACGTGGTGGGTGGTGTGAAGGTGCTGGAAACCGCCTCCGACCTGGCCTTGATGGCAGCGGTGATGTCCAGCCTGCGCAATCGTCCGTTGCCGCATGACTTGCTGGTGTTCGGTGAGGTGGGGCTGTCGGGCGAAGTCAGGCCGGTGCCCAGCGGCCAGGAGCGCCTCAAGGAGGCCGCCAAGCACGGCTTCAAGCGCGCCATCGTGCCCAAGGGCAATGCGCCGAAGGAAGCGCCGCCCGGCTTGCAGATCATTGCCGTTACGCGCCTGGAGCAGGCCCTGGATGCGCTGTTCGAGTAAGCAGGTCTAGAGTTCGATCAGTGCTGCCAGCTCGCGGTCCAGTTCGTCCTGATCGGCAAGGTTCAGCTCGATCAGGCGCCGCAGATGGCTGATCGACTCCAGCCCGATGTGCCGGCAGACGAAACCGAGTTGCCGGTTATGGTCGTGGGTGATTTGGACATCCATGTGCACGTACACGTCATTGCTCAGGCGAATATCGACTTCAAAGGGCTGCGCCGTATGGGCGGTCCATGACTCGGGTCGCTCGATCAGCAGGCCTTTCAGGGACAGGTCGAGCAGTTGAACCTTCCAGGTCTGATCGCCCTGTTTCAATTCGGTCTTGGCATCAAAGGCAATACGTTTGAAACGACGGCGATCTGCAGGTGAGTCGGTCATCGAATGAACTCTCTTGTTACCCGCCACGAGAGGTCAGCGGCAGGTCGTTATCTGATCGATTCTGTTGTCCATGCACGATAGACCGGAAAGCAATTACAGAACAGTTCCGTATCACGGTTTTGTGATCGGACCGCCATCTGTCGAGGCCATTCCAGCCCTCTATGCCGGGTATCTGCCGCAATTGATCAAAATTCGACCTAGACCTTGGTTGGGGGTGGTCTTTCGCTGATCCGGCGCTAAACTCGCATGGCTTGCCTTCTAGTCAACTCTGCTGGAATAAAAAAAATGAAAAATAATAATAGTCTGATGCGCCATGTTCCCTGGCTCATCGTTGCAATTGTCGGGGCATGTGCCCTTGGGGTCGTGGCCTTGCGCCGCGGAGAGGCGATAAACGCCTTGTGGATAGTGGTCGCTGCGGTAGCTATCTACCTGGTTGCCTATCGTTACTACAGTCTTTTCATCGCCACTCACGTCATGCAGCTCGATCCGCTGCGCGCGACACCGGCGGTGGTCAACAACGACGGTCTGGACTATGTGCCGACCAACAAACACATTCTCTTCGGACACCACTTTGCCGCCATCGCTGGCGCAGGCCCGCTGGTCGGCCCGGTACTGGCAGCGCAAATGGGCTATCTGCCCGGCACGCTCTGGCTGATCGCAGGCGTGGTGCTGGCCGGTGCGGTGCAGGACTTCATGATCCTGTTCCTCTCCACGCGCCGTGACGGACGCTCGCTGGGTGACATGGTTCGCGAGGAAATGGGCCGTATTCCCGGCACCATCGCGCTGTTCGGCTGCTTCCTGATCATGATCATCATCCTGGCGGTGCTGGCGCTGATCGTGGTCAAGGCCCTGGCCGAGAGCCCGTGGGGCATGTTCACGGTCATGGCGACGATCCCGATCGCGATGTTCATGGGCATTTATATGCGCTACATCCGTCCGGGGCGCATTGGTGAAATCTCCATCGTCGGTGTCATTCTGTTGCTCGGTTCGATCTGGGTCGGCGGGATGGTAGCGGCGGATCCGACCTGGGGGCCGATGTTCACGTTCACCGGTGTGCAGATCACCTGGATGCTGGTCGGTTACGGCTTTGTAGCGGCCATGCTGCCGGTCTGGCTGCTGCTTGCGCCCCGTGACTACCTGTCGACCTTCCTGAAAATCGGCACCATTCTGGCACTCGCGATCGGCATCCTGATCCTGGCGCCCGAGCTGAAAATGCCGGCCCTGACCCAGTTCACCAACGGCACAGGCCCGGTCTGGAAGGGCGCATTGTTCCCGTTCCTGTTCATCACCATTGCCTGCGGTGCAGTGTCGGGTTTCCACGCACTGATCTCCTCGGGCACCACGCCCAAGCTGCTGGATAACGAGAAGAACGCCCGTTACATCGGTTACGGCGGCATGTTGATGGAGTCCTTCGTGGCCATCATGGCGATGGTTGCCGCTTCGGTGATCGAGCCGGGCGTGTACTTCGCCATGAACAGCCCGGCTGCCGTGGTCGGCAGTGACGTGGTGACCGTCGCGCAGACGGTGTCCAGCTGGGGCTTTGCCATCACGCCGGAGCAACTGACGGCTGTGGCGAAAGACATTGGTGAAAACACCGTGCTGGCGCGGGCTGGTGGTGCTCCGACGCTGGCCGTCGGTATCGCACAGATCCTCCATCAGGTGCTGCCGGGTGAAAACACCATGGCGTTCTGGTACCACTTTGCGATTCTGTTCGAGGCGCTGTTCATCCTGACCGCCGTCGACGCCGGGACACGTGCCGGACGCTTCATGCTGCAGGACCTGCTGGGCAGCTTCGTTCCGGCCTTGAAACGCACCGAGTCGTGGACGGCCAACGCCATCGGCACCGGCGGTTGCGTGGCGCTGTGGGGCTATCTGCTCTATCAGGGCGTCATCGACCCGCTGGGCGGCATCAATACCTTGTGGCCGCTGTTCGGTATCTCCAACCAGATGCTCGCCGGTATCGCCCTGATGCTGGCCAGCGTGGTGCTGATCAAGATGAAGCGTCAGCGCTACGTCTGGGTGACCATGCTGCCTGCCGTCTGGCTGCTGATCTGCACCGTGACCGCTGGCTTGATCAAACTGTTCGACGCCAACCCTGCGGTAGGTTTCCTGGCCCTGGCCAAGAAATACAGCGCTGCGGCCGATGCCGGTCAGATTCTGGCCCCGGCCAAGACCATGGACCAGATGCAGCACGTGATCTTCAACGCTTACACCAACGCCGGGCTGACCGTGCTGTTCCTGTTCGTGGTGTTCAGCATCCTGTTCTACGCCATTAAAGTCGGCCGTGCGGCCTGGAGCACCAAGGAGCGCACCGACAAGGAAGCGCCATTCCAGGCCATGCCGCCAGCGTCGCAGGTGTGACGATGGTTACCCACAGAGGAATTGCCCATGTTCAATGACCTGAGTCGCCTCGGCAAATACCTCGGTCAGGCCGCGCGCCTGATGGTGGGCATGCCGGACTACGACACCTACGTCGAACACATGCAGAACACTCATCCGGACAAGCCGATGATGACCTACGAGCAGTTCTTCCGGGAACGGCAAGAGGCACGGTACGGCGGCAAGGCCGGTCCGAAGTGCTGTTGATCCGCTGATCTGCGTTATGGTTTGATCCGACGCGCCGCAGGCCATCACCTGTGGCGCGTTTTCATTTCAGCTGAATGCCTCACGCCAGGAGCCTTATGACTGAGTTGCAACCCATCCCCGTGACCGTGCTGACCGGTTTTCTGGGCGCCGGCAAGACCACCTTGCTGCGCCACCTGCTCAAGGCCGAACACGGCCTGAAAATCGCCGTGATCGAAAACGAATTCAGCGATGCTGGCATCGACAGCCAGTTGCTCGGCACCGACCCTGTACAGATCATGACCCTGTCCAACGGTTGCGTGTGCTGCACCATCCACACCGACCTGACCAAGGCGCTCTACCTGTTGCTGGAGCGTATGGACAGCGGCGAAATCGCGTTCGACCGACTGGTGATCGAATGCACCGGCCTGGCTGACCCGGCGCCGGTCGCGCAGACCTTCTTCATTGATGAAGAATTGCGCGAGCGTTACATCCTCGACGGCATCATCACCCTGGTCGACGCCGCGCACGCCGATACCCACCTGGCGCAAACCATCGCCCAGGCGCAGATCGGCTTTGCCGACCGGTTGCTGGTCAGCAAGCGTGATCTGGTCGACGACGCAGCCTTCGAAGCCCTGAGTGCGCGCCTGACCCGCATCAACCGCCGCGCGCCGATCCGTATCGTCGAGCACGGCAAAATCGACCTCGCCGAACTGCTCGACGTACGCGGCTTCAACCTCAACGCTGACCTGGGCGGCGGCATGATCCTGCGCCCGCTGGCCCCGGCCGGCAATTCCGCTGACCGCATCAGCAGCCTGGTCCTGCGCAGCGACAAACCACTGAATCTGGACCGCCTCAGCGAGTTCATGAATGAACTGCTCGAAGACCACGGCAAACAACTGCTGCGCTACAAGGGCGTGCTCAACATCGAAGACGAACCGCGCAAGATGGTGTTTCAGGGCGTGCTCAAGCTGTACGGCTTCGACTGGGACACCGAGTGGGCCGAAGGCGAAAAGCGCGAGAGCGTGATTGTGTTCATTGCCGATGAATTGCCGGAGGAGAAGATACGGGCGGGGTTCGAGAAGGTATGCGGCTGAGAGGTCGGGCAGCGGCTGAGCTTCTGTCCATACGGTGAGCGTCCAACAAAAAGCCCCGGCTCTCACAAGTCGGGGCTTTTGGTACTGCGTTTAAACCAAACTCATCAAGCGCCGTAAACCGGCAGCTTGGCGCAGATGGCCTTGACCTTCTCACGAACCGCGTCGATCACGGCTTCGTTGTTCAGGTCAGCCAGGATGTCGCAGATCCAGCCGGCCAGTTCCTTGCACTCAGCTTCCTTGAAGCCGCGAGTGGTCACTGCCGGGGTGCCGAAGCGCAGGCCGGAGGTGACGAACGGGGAGCGTGGGTCGTTCGGTACGGAGTTCTTGTTGACGGTGATGAAGGCGCGACCCAGAGCGGCGTCGGCGTCTTTACCGGAGATGTCCTGTTTGATCAGCGACAGCAGGAACAGGTGGTTCTCGGTACCGCCGGACACGACGTCGAAGCCACGCTCGATGAACACGCCGGCCATGGCCTTGGCGTTCTTCACCACTTGCTGCTGGTAGGTCTTGAACTCAGGCTGCAGCGCTTCCTTGAAGCACACGGCCTTGGCCGCGATGACGTGCTCCAGCGGGCCGCCCTGGGAGCCAGGGAATACCGCCGAGTTCAGCTTCTTCTCGATCTCGGCGTTGGCGCGCGCCAGGATCAGGCCGCCACGTGGACCGCGCAGGGTCTTGTGCGTGGTGGTGGTCACGACGTCGGCGAATGGCACCGGGTTCGGGTAGACGCCTGCGGCGACCAGACCGGCGACGTGCGCCATGTCGACGAACAGGTAGGCACCGACCTTGTCAGCGATGGCGCGGAAGCGCGGGAAGTCGAGGATCTGCGAGTAGGCAGAGAAACCGGCGACGATCATTTTTGGCTTGTGCTCGACGGCCAGGCGCTCGACTTCGTCGTAGTCGATCATGCCGTTGGCATCGATGCCGTACTGAACGGCGTTGTACAGCTTGCCCGAGGACGAAACGCTGGCGCCGTGGGTCAGGTGACCACCGTGAGCCAGGCTCATGCCCAGAATGGTGTCGCCGCCTTGCAGCAGGGCCAGGTAGACCGCCGAGTTGGCTTGCGAACCGGCGTGTGGCTGGACGTTGGCGTAATCAGCGCCGAACAGTTCCTTGGCACGATCGATGGCCAGTTGCTCGATAATGTCGACGTACTCGCAACCACCGTAGTAGCGCTTGCCTGGATAGCCTTCGGCGTACTTGTTGGTCAGGGCCGAGCCCTGAGCTTCCATGACGGCCGGACTGGTGTAGTTTTCCGAGGCAATCAGCTCGATGTGTTCTTCCTGACGCAGAGCTTCTTGCTCCATGGCGGCAAACAGATCGGCGTCGTACTTGGCGATAGTCAAATCACGGCTGAACATGGCAGTCCTCAAGGGGGCATGGCGGAAAAGGCGGCTATTCTACCCCATCGGGTTTTATCTGGCATATGAAAGGCAGTCATCTTGACCAGTGACCGCGTTCACGCGGGTTTCGACCAGGCCTGAAAATCATGGTCGTGCTGCAGGCGCAAGGCTTGTTCTGTGTGGGGCCCGGCCGCATGAGATGGTCAAGATCAATTTAGTCATCGGCGGCGTGAACCAGGCACATCCACTCGCAATTTCAGCGATCACGCACCGACTTCCCCTTAATTACCGGAACCGTTCCGGGCCGGACGACACTCAGTCGGTCTGTTGCCCGTACCCACCGACAATAGGGAAAACGCCCATGATGCCCTCCCAGATAACGCGCTCCTCTCATTCCTCATTGCCGGACGTTGCTCCTGCGTCCTCCGGTGCCACCGGCGTTTGTGAGCGAACCCCGCAGCAGGCTCGTACCGTGGCGTTTTTTGCCTCCGGCGAGCTGGCTGTGGCATTTGGTCGCACCTCGACCGCGCCAGCGCAGGACTCTGTGCGTCTGTTGTCTGCTCTTCAGCGTGAGCTGGATAAACAGCAGCCGTCCTGGCCCACAGTTGCCCAGCTCTGCCACAGCCTGGCCGAGGTCGCCACGACCGAGCAGGGTTGGCACCAACTTGCCGGCGAGGATCAGGCGCCGGCGCTGAAAGACCTGCTTGACCGCTGTATTGGCCGGCTGGCCGATATGCCTGCTTCTCATGCATCTCACGACTCGCTGTCGCTGGCCTGCGAGGGGCTCAGGACGGCGCGGCTGCACCAATCCGTCGCTCGTTTGACTGCCCGGACGCCCGCTCTGGCCCGGGCGATTCCGGATCTGCTGGCGTTGACTCATCTGGATCCCGAGACGCTGGGCGCAGAGCCCCCCGTTGTTTCGTCTTACACGCTCTTCAGCCATTTCGTTCACACGGCCAAGCAGCGTACTGCGGAGTTGAATGACAACCTCCAGCGTCAACCCGAAGCGGTCGTCAGTCTGCTGCGCTCACATGCCGACACGCTCAATGACCTGGAGGCGTTGCCCGGCGCATTGCAGGCATTGACCGAAAATTGCCAGGACGCGCCTTCCTGCAATGAATTGCGCGAGCTGGCGGAAGTGGTGGGGGCGCTGCTGCAGCTATTGCGCGAACACGGCATTTTGCCGAGGCTGGAAGCAATCTCCATCGAGCCAGGCGAAGCACCTGCACCTGGCCATGAGGCTGCCGAGCCCCGGCTGACGAGAAGCCAGGCATTGCTCAAGGCCGGCGGCAATCTGGTGCGCAAGTTTGATGCCTATGGGGCGCTCGCGCCAATGGACGACAAGGGGTTGCTGGCCTTGATGCGCACCCCGGCGCCACACCTGTCGCCCGATCAGATGCATGCCTTCCTGAACAAGCATGTGCTGCATCTCACGCAGGAACAACGCGATATCGTCAGCAATACCCCGTTGCCCTTCGCCCCTGAAGGAGACATCGAGGCCCGGTGCGGCATGGGGTTCGATGAAAAACTGCGGTTGGCGCTGGCCAACGGTTCGCTGGTATTGAGCGAGGAGCAACTGGCCCGTCTTGGTCATTTGCCCAGTGCTGCTACCACGACGTCCGACGTTGTGAAGACGCTGCTGGAAAAACCATCGTCGGCGCTGAGCGAAGCCGAGCGTGACATGTTGGGCGCAATCGTTCAGGCCAACGGCCAGGGTCAACTCGACGCCTGGCGCGCTCACAACGAACAGTTGCCTGCAGTGTTGAGCCGCTCGGGGCTACCCTCTGATGTGAAAGACGAGTTGCTCAGCCTTAACCAAAGCATGAATGCCGAACTGGGCACGCTCAAGAACGGTGCCTCGTTCAAGAGTCGCATCCTTGCAAGTCCGGCGATGCTGCTCGCGCTGGCACCCTTGCCACTGGCCGTGGCGTTCGTCAGCAAGGACAACTCCTACAGCTCATCGCTGGTTGCCCACTTCACCAAGAACGCAGTGTTCATGGCTGGCCTGATGATGAACGAGCTGACCAACGCGCGGACCAATGTCGATCACGGCCTGAACCGCTACTTCGTCACCGTGCTGGCCAACGCCATCGTGGCGCAGCCCACCTTTGCCAGGAACGAACACCTGCTGGAGCAGGTCGGCTTCGGTATCGCAACGGCCGTGGCATCGGGCGCAGCCACGCTGGGCGTATTCAACCGCGAATCGATCGTCGCCGCCTTCAAGCTCGCCAAGAGCAAGCTTTCCAGGCAAGACACCGGGAACGCCAGCATCCCGGAGGAAGACCATCTTGCCGTGGTCAGGCATTTCGACGTCAGCGAGCATTTTGCCCAGCAGATGAAAGTGGCGACCGAATTGTACAAGCAAGACAAAAGCATCACCGACATCATGAACTCGAGCCTGACGTACCTGGGCACCAAGAGCAGCGAGTTCCAGGCCAGGTTCGAAAGCGCCGATGCCCTGCGCGCAGGTCTGCCACTGGCCGAGGGGGAGCGCAAGGCGGACCCTGACTTCTACACCAAACTGGGCCTGGTGGCCCTGACGGCGAGTATCGGTGCGGCGCTGGTGATGTTGATGAAAAGCATGGTCGGCAAAGCCGATTACGCGGCGGACGGCGTCTGGTGCGTATCGGAGATGCTCAAGCTGGCCATGAACCCTGAAGTCGACATGCAAAAGGCGGTTCAGGTCTTCAAGGAAATCGTCGGCCTGAATCTGGTGATGACAGGGTTTCTGGGCGTCAACAAAGTCTGGAATTTTCTCGACAAGGGGATCAAAGGCTATGCCTCCGGTGCTGCGGTCCTGACCGCAGCCAACCTCACGCTTCCCGGTATGGTTGGAGAAGTGGCTGGCGCAGCAGCCGGCAAAGGCTTGAGCTACCTGACTGACAAAGGCAAGGCGGCGCATCAGGCTGGCAGGGCGGCTGCGTCCTGGGCCGGGAATTACGTCGGCACCTCGCGTCTGGGGAGCGCGGTCGGCACCCTGCAAACGGCAATTCCGGGCAGGATCGCAGGCGGGCAGGTAGTGGCGGGTCTCTACGACCGCTTCCGGTACCTGACCGGGTCGCACCCGACGCCGGCACAGCAAGCGGCTGGCGAGCCATAAGCCTGTAGCCGGCAGACCGCCGCCTGCAACGCAGGCGGTGGTCTCGCCACCGCCAATAATCCCTTCGCATCAACCCGCACAAGCGTTTAGCGGCGGCCTGCGTGCGGCCCACGGCTGGGCGCGTTCCAGTTGCCCGGCGAGGCTCAGCAAGGTCAGTTCGTCGCCAAACCGCGCGGCGAAGTGAGAGCCCAGCGGCAGCGAATCGGCTGTCCAGTAGAGGGGCACGGACATGGCCGGCTGGCCTGTCGCGTTGAAGATCGCCGTGTAGGGCGAGTAGCGGTGCGAAAGCGCGATGAAGTCCTGCAGGGAGCGGCTGTCGTCGTCGAAGGCCAGCTCCCCCAGGCGGGGCGGCGCGCGGTTGAGCGTCGGGGTGAGAACAATGTCGTACTCTTCGAAGAAACCGGCCATCGCCCGGCCCAGTGCATGCATCGATTCGACCGCGGAAATGTAGCGTGTTGCAGGCAGTTGCCCGCGTTCGCGCAGAATCACGCGGGTGCGCGGCTCCACTTCGTCCATGGCCACCGGGAAACCGCGCATTTTGCCCAACAGATCGAGGTAGCCCTGGGTGTGTGAGCCGATGATGTCGAACGTCGCATCGAGGAATTCAGGTAACTGAACCGGCAACGTCGCCGGGACCACGTAATGCCCGAGCGCCTCCAGCAAGGCCGCAGTGTGTTGCAGCGCAGCCAGGGCTTCCGGTTCGGCCGGCCAGGGTGATATTGCCGAGATCAAGGCGATTTTCAGGCGCCTGGGATCGCGTCCTGCAGCGTGTGCAAAGGGCGTCGCTGGCATGGGCGCCGCATAGGGAGCCCCCAGGTCACTCCCGGCAGTGGCATCAAGCAGGGCGGCGCTGTCGCCTACCGACAGGGTAATCGCATGAGCGGTGCTCAGGCCTGCCCAGCCCTCGCCGACCATCGGGCCGGACGGCAGCAGGCCGCGCGAGGGCTTGAAGCCGAATACGCCGCAGCAGGAGGCCGGTACGCGAAGCGAGCCGCCGCCGTCGTTGCCATGAGCGAAGGGGATGGCGCGCGCCGCAACCAGAGCGGCGGCACCCCCGCTGGAACCGCCCGCGCTGTGCTGCAGATTCCATGGATTGCAGGTCGCGCCGAAGCGTTGCGATTCGGTGCTGTAGGACACGCCGAATTCAGGGGCGGTGGTCGTTCCGATCAGTTGGCAGCCGGCCTGGCGCAGCCGGCTGACGATTTCGCAGTCGATGTTTGAGCGAAACTCGCCCAGCGCATGCGAGCCACTGGTCATCCGTGCTCCGGTCATCGGGGTGAACATGTCTTTCACCAGGGTCGGTACGCCTGCCATGACGCCCTGTCTGACGCTGCTTCCGCTCGCCTGGCTGCGCGCCTGCTCGTAAAGCCTTTCGCTGACGGCGTTCAGGCCGGGCTCGACCTGCTCGACCCGCGCGATTGCGGTTTCCAGCAGCTCGCCGGGGCTCACCTCGCCATTGCGTACCAGTGTTGCCAGGCCACGGCCGTCCAGCGTATTGAATAATTCGTGCAGGTCGTTCATCGATCGTCTCCAGGATTGAAAGCGTGTCGTCGCGGTGCGCACGCCACTTAAAAGCTGATGCCGGTACGCAGCGCCACGGTGTAGCCCTCGGCACGGTTGCGGGCGTCGAACTCCTTGTAGGCGTGCAACCAGATGGGCGGCAGACCTGAGCCGGGTTTGAAGTAACTCACTGCAGGGCCTGCGGCGAGTACCCGCGCGCGATTGCCGCGGGTCAGCCCCGGCGCGTCGTCGTCCGACAGCTGCCGGTAGTAGTAGCCGCCGATGCCGACGGTCCAGTCGCCGACATGCTGGCCCACTGCAAACTCATGCCGGTACTCAACGCCACTGCGGTAATCGGTGTCGGGGTTACGCGCGTTTATATCGATCTGGAAACTCGAGGAAACCTCGAAGCCGCCGGGTGACACGTAGGTCGCATTCAACAGCGGAGAGACCGTCCAGTGATGGGTGCCAGGGCTGACCAGGCGGTTTTTGTCATAGTCCCCGGTGGGCGCCTGAATCATTAGTTGGGTATTGATGCCCAGCCCCGGCCCCAGCTTCCAGTCCAGGATGATCGGCACCACTTGCAGGTCCGCCTGGCGAAACAGCGCTGCGCTGTCGCTGACTACCCGTTGCCCCCCGGCGTTCACGCCCAGGTCTGCATCCATCTTGAAAAAGATCGGCACCACCGCGAAACCATAGCGGGCTCCCAAAAACGCCTGATCGGTCATTCGCAAGTAGGCGAGGCCGATCGCCAGGACGTTGATCTGGAAGTCGTTGGGGCTGTCATTGCCGTGGCTGTCCTTGATGACATCCGCGTGGTAGTTGCTGATGCGGATGCCGACGGTGCCATTGGGGGTGGTGGGCGGCATGAAACCTGCGCCAAAGTCAAAAACGCCAGCGGCTGTCGTGGGCGCCGCATTCTCGGTGGCGCACGCTGTGGACGATAACCACAGGATCGCCATGGCGAGCCCTGAAGCGCTGGGAAAGTGGTTTTTTAATGACATCGGTAAGTGCCTTGTTATTTTTATGGGCGAGCACAGCCCTCCCTTGCGGGGTGGCAGTTATTGGAAAAACCGGAAATGGGGATAGAGCGCGTTGGCGTCAGCCGTCAGTCAAATGCAGTAACTGGGCGATCTGCGCTTTACGGGTGACACCGAGCTTGTTGTAGATCTTTCTCAAGTGGTGCCGGACGGTGCAGGGCGACATACCGATATTGCGCGCGACTTCCTTGTATGTCTGTCCGACCGCAAAGCCTCGGGCGACCTGAAGTTCGCGCGAGCTCAACAGTTCCAGGCTGCTGCGTCGGCGCGCCGTCAATAGAACGAGGTCGCCCACTGGCTGCGACGTGATGTGCAGGTTATGGCTCGAATAGCCCGCTTGAGGGTTGCACTGTCGGGGCAGACGATTGGACGGCCTGTCGGGCCATTCCGAGGCCAGCATCGACGCGAACGCAGGCTCCATGGAAAGCAGCACGCCGTAACGATCACTCACCGCCATGGCGGTCTCATCGTAGGCCCCCTGGGTTTCCCGCAGGGTCGTGAGCGTGCGCAGATAACTGGCCTGTTCAGTGGCGATCAGATGCGGCATCAGCCACTCGATCAGGCGTTTGTCCAAGGGCGAAAAGGGCGTGTGGTCGGCCGAGCGAAACAGCGTCAAATGCACGCCCTGCTGGGTGTGCGGGTCGGTCAGGACTATGCCCAGCGCGAAGCAAAGGTCGTACTGGCGTCCGAGGTCGGCAAGCGCGGGAGGGGCATCCGCTGCCGTGCAGTGAATGACCTGACAGACGCCCTGGGTCTGATGCATTCTGCCGACGCTGGCATCCGAGGTCTTGAGTTGCTCCCACTCGGCGGCGTAACCGGAGGGCAGGCCGAGCAAAAAGGAACTGTGCTCGACGGGCCAGTTGTCACGCCAGGTGGATCTGCCCCACCAGGCCTTGTCGAACTGCACCAGCGCGCGCACCCGCTCAAGTGCCTGTTGATGAAACGTAGAGATAGACGCACTGCTGACCTCGGTCTGAAGCGCGAGAATCACCTTGTTCAAGGCTTCCACGACCTGACAGGAAACACTGTCCAGGGACGTTGTATCGCTGATCATGCTACCCCCTTGTGTTCTTTGTTATGGGTAGAGCGCTCGCTGTCGTCGACGCTGTGCGAGGCAGTGGCTCAAGTCTACTCATATTCAAGGGTTCGGCTATCGTTCAAATGGACGATGGCGACGTTGCGAGAACTGGCCCTCAATCCAGCATGAACAACGCGTCGTTGCTGAATTGCGCTTCGAACTGGGCAGGTGGCATCGGGCGGCCGAACAGGTAGCCCTGGACTTCGTCGCAGTCGTGTTCGCGGAGAAACTCAAGTTGCTCGTGGGTCTCTACGCCTTCGGCGATCACCGAGAGGTTCAGGCTGTGGGCCATGGCGATGATGGCGCGGGCGATCTGGGCGTCCTGCTCGCCGGACGGCAGGCCATCGACGAAGGTACGGTCGATCTTGAGCACGTCGATCGGGAACTGTTTAAGGTAGTTCAGCGACGAGTAGCCGGTGCCGAAGTCATCGACGGCGATGCTCAGGCCGAGGTTCTTGAGGCCATCGAGTATCTGCATGGCCTCGTTGACCTCGCGCATCAGGATGCTTTCGGTCAGCTCCAGTTCCAGGCAGGCGGGGGACAGGCCGGTCTGTTCGAGTATGTGGGCGATGCGTTTACCGAGCTGACCGTCCGAGAACTGCCGTGCCGAGATGTTGACCGACACCTTGGGCACGCGAACCCTGGCCTGATGCCAGTGCTTGAGTTGACGGCAGGCTTCGGCCAGGACCCAGTCGCCGACTTCCACGACCAGCCCGAGCTCTTCGAGCACCGGGATGAAGTCGCTGGGCGGCACCAGCCCGCGGCGCGGATGGCGCCAGCGCAACAGGGCTTCCGCGCCCGTCAGGCGTTTGCCGTCGCCGCTGAACTGCGGTTGGTAGAAGAGGGTGAACTCCTTCTGCTCCAGGGCGTGGCGCAAGTCGCTTTCCAGCTCCAGACGCTCCAGCGCGGTCGCGTTCATGTCGGCCTGATAGAACTGGAAGTTGTTCTTGCCGCGCTCTTTGGCGTGATACATCGCCGTGTCGGCGTTCTTCATCAACTGACTCAGTTCCTTGCCGTCCTGCGGGCTGAGTGCGATGCCGATACTGGCGGTCACAAAGAACTCGCGGCCTTCCAGCACGAACGGCGTGATCAGGCTGGTCAGAATGCGTTCGGCGACGTGAATGGCGCGATTCAGCGCCGCTTCACGGCTTTCATCCGGTTCCAGCAGCAGGGTGAACTCATCACCGCCCATGCGGGCCACGGTGTCATCCACCGACACACAGGCGAGCAGCCGCGTGGCCATTTCCTGCAGCATCCGGTCGCCCGCGGCATGCCCCAGGGAGTCGTTGATCGGTTTGAAGCGGTCGAGGTCGAGGAACATCAGCACGACCCAGGCCTGTTGGCGCTCGGCGTGCTGCAGCGCCGAATGCAGGCGATCCTGGAACAGGGTGCGGTTGGGCAGGTGAGTCAGCGCGTCGTAGTAGGCCAGACGGTGGATACGGTCCTCGCTGGCCTTGCGTTCGCTGATATCGCTGAAGAAGCACACGTAGCTGGCCAGATCGCCTTCGTCGTCGAGGACTGCGGTAATGCCGACCCAGGCCGGGTAGTGTTCGCCGTTACGGCGCTTGAGCCGGATTTCACCTTCCCACGTGCCTTGTCCGTTCAACTGCCTGAGAATGTGGCGCAGGCGGGTTTCCTGTTCTGATTCCACGGTGAGCATGCCCGGCAACTGATCGAGCACCTGAGCCACTTCATAGCCACTGACACGGGTAAAGGCCTCGTTGGCCTGCACGATATAGCCGGCGGGGTCGGTAATCAGGATGGCGGATGTCGAATGCTCGAATACAGTGGCAGCCATGCGCAGGTCTTTCTCGGCCCGACGCTGCTGACTGATGTCCCGGCCCACGCCGAAGATGCCCTCGAAATTGCCGTGTTCGCCCCACACCAGCACCACGCGCAGTTCCACCGGGATCTTGCGACCGTCGGCACGCAGGCAGTCGAACAGGAACATTCGGGTGGTGACTTCTTCGCGCAGCCTGGCGAGTTCCTGAGGTTTGTCGAGGACCTTGTCGATGCGGCTCATGAGCGCATCAAAACCGACTATTTGCTGGGGGTTGGCAATCGCGGCGGACCAGCCGTTCTGTATGATCCACTCGGCGCTGTAGCCCAGCGCACGTTCTACCGAAGGGCTGACGTAGTTGACTGCCAGCCGGCCGTCGGTGGAGAAAATCACGTCACTGATGCTTTCGGCGAGCATGCGGTAACGCTGTTCGCTGTCACGCAGCGACTGGCTGGACGCGACCTGCTCGGTAATATCCTTGGCAATGCCGATGATGCGGGTGACCCGGTCTTCTGCGTCCCAGGCCAGTGCCTGTTCGCGAATGTCGAAGCTCCGCCAGTTGCTCTCGCGGTCCCGAAAGCGCAACACGCTTTGCAGTAATTCATTGTGCCCATGGTGACGCTGGCGCAGGCGCATGTCCTGATAGTGTCGGGCGTCGTCGGGGTGCAGCAGGACTTCCCAGAAGAACTCGCCCATGGCGTGCAGTTCTGACTTGCTGTAACCCAGCGTGTAGCCGAAGTGGTGGTTGCTGTAGATCACCCGCTGGCTGAGCACGTCCTGAACGTACAGATGGTCGGGAACGGTCTGGACCACGTCGGACCAGAAGCTCTCGCGGTCCAGCAACGACAGCTCGACCTGTTTACGGCTGGTGATATCACCAATGCTGAGAATGACGGCATCGAAGTCGCCGCGTGTCTCGGGCAGGCGCATGACCAGCCACAGGTGCTGATCCTGACCGCCTGCACGGGTCAGGCAGATTTCCAGTTCCAGTCGCGGCTGTCCGGCGAGAACCGCCTGAATGATCGGAATGCCGACCCCCGGACGCGAGCGCGATTCACCCTCGATCAACGGTTGCCATGCCTGTTCGCGGTGCTCGATGTCCAGCAGGCTCAGAGCGACTTCGTTGAGTTCGCTGATGCGCAATTGCTGCAACAGGCGTTTCAGGGAGGCGGGCTGGCTTTTGAGCAGACGCTCGAAGTCCTCGCCGTTCCTGACCTCGAGTGCTTCCAGTTGTTCCTGCAGGCCGGACATGTCCATGACACAGATTGCGACGCCCGCGCCCTCGAAGATATCCCGGTAGCGGCGTCGGCTTTGCAGCATCTGGCGCTGGCGTCTGCGCAGGCTCATCAGCGCGATCAACGGCAGGATCGACAGCAGCACGCCGATCAGGCACTTGCCGATCAGCGGCGCAAGCAGTTCGCTGCGGGCCTTGTAGGTGTCGAACAGCCCCCGCAGTTGCCAGTCACTGTTGCTCAGCGGCTGAAGCAGAATGGTGTCGGACAGGCCACTGTCCGCGTCGTTGGCGGCCACCGGTTCATGGAGAATGACCCGCTGCGTCTTGCGCTGTTCAAGACGCCACAGGTGCTGAAAGTCCTGAGCCGGCTGGCTGGCAAGCTCCTTCAAGGCCTCGGGCGCCACGCGCACTGCCCAGTAATCGCCGCTCACGCCGTTGCCCAGGCGAATCAGTATATAAATCTGGTTGCCGTCTTCGGAGTTGGTATAGAAGTAGGGGCGACCTCGCGCCTGTTTCATGGCCCCTTCGAGAAACTCAGCGTCGCGAGAGGCCTCGGCGCTGTCACTGACAATCTCACCCGCCGGGTTCAGGCGAGCGACGCTGCGCAGGGCGGGCAGGGCAGTGCGCAGGTTCACCAGCGTCGTCGGCTGCTCCAACTGCTCCCCGGAGGAGAGTGCCTCGTCCAGCAGGTTCATGGCGATCTGCGCCTTGAGCGCCATGTTCAGACTCATCCGGTCGGACAGCTGCACGCTGTACTCCAGACTGCGCTGACGCTGACGCTCCTGAGTCTGGTGAAACTGCTCGATCAGTTGCCAGAGCAACAGGGCAAGCACCACCAGAACCAGACCCGCCAACACGCCTTTCACTGACCCACGCAGAGGCCTGGTCGCACTGTCTGTAGCGACACTGGATGACGACAGAGGCGTTGAAGTGGGCAAATCGCTGTTCCTGACTGCTGGACTGAAGCAGTGGTGCTTTATGTAAAATAGGCGGGTCGCCCAAAGAGGGCGGCTAGCATGCCTTTAGTTGTGGCAAAGTGCCAGTCCCGTTGGGCCGTATCGTTTGCCCTGCACGCAGCATTCGGGTAGCTTTGCGCAACGCGTGGTCTCCACCGACTCCTGCATGAGTGACTCCACTTTTTGCAATATCGATCAGGCTTTATATTTGCCAGCACTGCCCGACAGGTTTCCAACTGAGTTTATTCAAGGCTCGGAACGGTCCCGCGGCAAGTCTCAAGGACAAATAAAAGCTTTTTTCCGGCCGGAGCTTTAAGCTCGTTACCCAAATCGGTCCTCATTACAGACGCTAGGTTTTCATTTCATGGCTCAATACGTCTACACCATGCATCGGCTGAGCAAAGTTGTGCCGCCGAAGCGTGAAATCCTGAAAAACATCTCTCTGTCTTTCTTCCCCGGTGCCAAGATCGGTGTGCTGGGCCTCAACGGTTCGGGTAAATCCACGCTGTTGAAAATCATGGCGGGTGTCGACACCGAGTTCGATGGCGAAGCACGTCCGATGCCGGAGCTCAATGTGGGTTATCTGCCGCAGGAGCCACAACTTGATCCGGACAAGACGGTCCGTGAGGTCGTGGAAGAGGCGGTCAGCGTGATCAAGGACGCCCAGGCGCGTCTCGATCAGGTCTACGCCGAATACGCCGAGCCGGACGCTGATTTCGACAAGCTGGCGGCCGAGCAGGCCAAGCTCGAATCCATCCTGCAGGCCAGCGATGGCCATAACCTGGAGCGTCAGCTGGAAGTCGCCGCCGACGCGCTGCGCCTGCCGGCCTGGGATGCGAAGGTTTCGGTCCTTTCCGGTGGTGAGAAGCGCCGTGTCGCGCTGTGCCGCCTGCTGCTCTCCGCACCGGACATGCTGCTCCTCGACGAACCGACCAACCACCTGGATGCCGACTCGGTCGCCTGGCTGGAGCATTTCCTCCACGACTTCCCGGGTACTGTGGTTGCGATCACGCACGACCGTTACTTCCTGGACAACGTGGCTGGCTGGATTCTGGAACTCGACCGCGGCGCCGGTATTCCTTACGAGGGCAACTATTCCGGCTGGCTTGAAGCCAAGTCCGACCGTCTGGCGCAGGAATCCAAGCAGCAGACCGCGCACGAAAAAGCCATGAAAGACGAGCTGGAATGGGTCCGCAAGGGTGCCAAGGCGCGTCAGTCCAAATCCAAGGCGCGTCTGCAACGCTTCGAAGAAATGCAGTCGCAGGAATTCCAGAAGCGCAGCGAGACCAACGAGATTTACATCCCTGCCGGTCCGCGTCTGGGCGACAAGGTTATCGAGTTCAAGAACGTCACCAAGGGCTATGGCGACCGCGTGCTGATCGACAACCTGTCGTTCTCCATGCCCAAAGGCGCCATCGTTGGCGTGATCGGCGGTAACGGTGCCGGTAAGTCGACATTGTTCCGCATGCTGATGGGCAAGGAGCAGCCGGATTCGGGCAGCATCGAAGTCGGTGAAACCGTGCAGCTGGCCTGTGTGGACCAGAGCCGTGATGACCTGGACGGCAGCAAGTCGGTGTTCCAGGCTGTGTCCGACGGCTCCGATGTGATCCGTATCGGTAACTATGAGATTCCGTCGCGTACCTACGTCGGTCGCTTCAACTTCAAGGGCGGCGATCAGCAGAAGTTCGTCAAGGACCTGTCCGGTGGTGAGCGTGGTCGTCTGCACCTGGCGCTGACCCTGAAAGAGGGCGGCAACGTGCTGCTGCTCGACGAACCGTCCAACGACCTTGACGTGGAAACCCTGCGTTCACTGGAGGAAGCGCTGCTGGACTTCCCGGGCGCTGCCATTGTGATCTCTCACGATCGGTGGTTCCTTGACCGTGTAGCCACGCATATCCTGGCGTACGAAGATGATTCGCAAGCGATCTTCTTCGAAGGCAACTACACCGAGTATGAAGCCGATCGCAAGAAGCGTCTGGGCGAAGCGGCTGCCCAGCCGCATCGTGTGCGTCACAAAAAGCTGGCCTGATCAGCGTTCAGGCACGCGCCGCTCCTTGCAAGGAGCGGCGCTGCCGTTGGCTGGCCTGGCTCACGCGTCAGGTTCGATCAGCAGCACTTCAATCGACTGATCGCCCGCCGGGCGCTGCCACAACACTTCATCGCCTTTCTGCGCGCCGATCAGGGCGCGGCCCAGTGGCGACCCCCAATTGATCAGCCCGTTGGCTGCATCGGCCTGATCCTCTCCGACCAGATGCACGCGCTGTCGGTTGTCCTGTTCATCCGCGAACGTCACCCAACTGCCGATCTGCACTTTTTCGGTCGACACGGCCGGTGCAACGACCTGCGCGCTTTGCAGGCGCTGGTTGAAGTAACGCAGGTCGCGTTCCAGGTCGGCCAGTCGTTGCTTGTCCGCCGCTTCGCCCAACGCAGTTTGCATACTGTGCTGCGCCTGCAGGCTGCCGACGTGTTTCTTCAACAGGGTCAGGCCTTCAGCAGTGACGTAGTTGATCTGTGTGCTGACCAGCCGCTCTACCGGTTGCTCGGCCTCGGCGGCAGCGTTGTCTTCGTTTACGAATGCGCGGCTCATGAAAAGTCCTCCCTAATAGGCTTTGGGCCACAGCAGGACATCATTGGTTTCGTCGATTTTCCACGCTTTGCGGGTCAGTTCGGACGATAGGCCTTGGCGGCACTGCGGGTCTTTTCCTGCTCCCAGGCGCGATCACGCTCATTGAAGACCTGGCCAGGATCAAGCCGGTCGCGATTGTCCTGCGAGGTCTCGCACTGACGAAAGCCATCGGTCCAGCCCTGGGCGTAGAGCTTGTCTTTCAAGTAACGGGGTACGTTTTTGCGGAATTGGCCGGTCGTGGCGCCTGCTGCGTCCCTGCCGCTGCTGCAACCATCCTGATAGCCGTCTGCAAAGCCCGGCGGATAACCCTCGGCCAGCATCTGGTCACGGGTGGACTGACAACCCGCCAGCACGATGGCCAGCGACAACAACAGCCAATACCGCTTCATGGTGATTCCCTCTGCTTATGAGAGGAGTCTAGAAGGTAATTTGTGAGTTATTCGTAAAAGCGATGTAGGGAACGTGTAATGGCAGTGTGCTTTTATTTGCGCGACACACTGCCGGCCGTTTCCACCGACCCGGTCAGTAGTGATACCACTTCACCTCAAGCATCACTTCATTCTGCGGCGAGCTCATCTGGCTGAATTCGCGCTGGGCGCTCAGGCGCAGGCCGAGGTTGCGGGACAGCTCCCATTGCTGGTTGAGGCTGACGCTGCGGCGCACTTCGCCATTGGTGAAATAGTCGCCCTTGGCTTCCAGGCTCAGGTTGCCCAGCGGGTTGCGCCACAGCAGGCCAGTGTTAAAGCCCGCAGCGGGGGAGATGAATTCGGCGAAATCGTTGTTGTGCTCGACCCGCACCGTGCCCAGTGCAAAGCCGAGCATGTCGTCGGTCAGTTTCCAGGTGCCGCCGCCACCACCGTTGACATGGCTGACGAGGTTCTCGTCGCCATGCTTGCCGAGAACCCGCTCCAGGCCGCCGGTAACTTGCCATGACCAGGGTTTCAGCAGCTCGGTACGCGGAGTCAGCGAGCGAATGGTCGCCAGGTCCAGTTGCTGCACCTGCCAGTCGTTGCCTTCATATTGGCGCACCTTGAGCTGAAGGATCTCGATCTGCGCACCCAGCGGGAAGCCATAGGCGTTGTCGTTCAGGTCGTGGTAGGCCATGCGCAGGCCATATTCGGCAAACGCCTTGTCACCGCGGGTGCCCGCTCCCAGCTGCCAGGTACGTGATTCATGGCCTTCTTCCGGCAGGCCGGGGCGCGGGATGTCCAGTTGTGGCGGCGGGTTCTGATTGATCGCCTGCAACAGCTCGAAGCTGCGTTGCGAGCGCTGCGTGTCGCGCTCAAGACCGTTGGCGCGGTAGCGTTCCAGACGGTAGGCGGCGTCCTGAATCAACGCGCGGCGTTCTTTGGGCTGCGCGAGGTACTCGCTGTTGTGCAGCTGTTTCTGATCGGCGCTGACCTTCAATACCCACTGTTGCTCGTCTGCATCGAGCGGTTCGGCGCGGCTCAGCAACTCGCGTTCGCGTGACGGGCGATAATCTATCTTCTCCACCAGCCCGGCGGCCTTGATCGCCTTGACCGTATCGGTCGGGATCGCGGTCAGGCCGAACTGATCGGTAAGCTTCAGGCCCGGGCGGGCGACCTGCAGCAATTCCAGCAGCCGGTAGGAGCAGTTTTCGTCGAAGAAGAAATAACTGAAGCGGATCTGTTTCAGCTCCCAGACGTGCTCGACCATGCGCCCGGTTTCTTCCGCAGTCAGGTTCAGCCGGTATTCCCACAGGTCGCGGTTTTCCAGGCTGCGGTATTCCGACAGTTTTTCCTGATACGGCACCAGCGCAAACAACCCCGGGTAGCCGCCTGCCAGACCTTTCCACGCGTACAGAATGCTGTTGTCCATGCCTTCGATGTAGGCACCGAAGTTGATCGCATAGCTCAAGAGTGTGGTGTTGTTGGTTTTCGCGCTGGCCGGGTCGATGCGCAGCAACGTATGGCCAAACATCGACGAGGGACTGTTGAGGTAGGCGGCCGGGAAAATCAGCACCGTGCTGTCCGGCGCCACATCCTTGTACCAGGCTTTGAATTCCTTGCAGTCCGGGGTTGGCAGGTCAGTCAGGTGCAACTGGTCGCGCAGCCAGCGGGTACGTGCCGGGTATACGCACTGGGCGTGGGTCTGCTCATTGGTCACGGGGGCGTAAATCGCCTCCAGCGTGGCGCTGAGCTCTGCCTTAGGGTCATGCGCACCGTCGGCGGCGAGAAAGAATTTCGGGTCTGTGACGTAGCTGCGCCAGCCACCGAGCTTGCCGGCCTCGTAGTGACCCAGGGAAATCCAGAACGGCTCATTGGCCAATTGCTGCAAACGGTCAGCGCTGGCATGAGGTGCCGCAGATAAAGGGGCACAGACGAACAGCGCCAGCGATACAAGACGTTTGAGCATAGAGGGCAACTAATCAGAAAAAGGGATCCCGCCCTTTGCGAAGAAAGGGCGGGCGAGCGACTTTAAGCCTGGGTAGCGTACTTGGCCAGAGTCGGATCGTTTTTCAGAACATTCACAGTGTTGGTGTGGACGTCTTCGGCAGTGGCGTCGGCCTTGCTGAAGATTTGCGAGAAGTGCTCGTGGGTGACGGCGGCGAAGTGCTCGCGGTCTTCTGGTGCAACGCCCAGTACCACAGCGTAGGTCGTCAGTGCTTCGCCCTGACCCATGGCCATGTCCTTGGAGAGTTCATCCATCATGCCGTTCATGGCAAGCCAGGATTTACCGCCATAGGTCAGTGCGCCGTTGGTGGAGCAGCCGTTGGTGCCGGAGGTCATGCCGAAGGTGGCGTTACCCGAAGTACCGTTGGTGGTCGAAGCCAGGAAGTGAGCTGGAGTACCGCGTTGACCTTCAAACAGCATGTTGCCCCAACCGCAGTCAGGGCCGCCTGGTGCTTGAGCCATAGCGTTGATCGATACAGCGGCGAAGAGCGTTCCAAGAAGAATCCGTTTCATAGCTTTTTCTCTTTTTAGTTCAGCCAAGGGTCGAGTTTCTTGAGTCGTTACATCAAGACAGATGGCCAGCCAGCAACCACCTGTTCAGTTTGGAGTTTAGGCACGTTCCAAGGGTTCCGTGAGTGATTACAGATTATTACCTGAAAACGGCTTTTTTCAGGACGCGGCTCCTGGCGGTAGACACGCAAATGCTTTTCGACTCTTTCCTGCCTTGCAAGTCGTGTACAGCGAGCGCCAGAATGCCGACATCTGCCCCGCCTGATGTAAGGATTACTGATGCCCGATTCTGTCGCAGCCAACCTACGCCTGGCGCCCAACGCGCTGACCCGTCCGTTTTCCGCTGAGCAGTTCAGCTTTGCGACCACCCACGAGCTCGAACCCTTTCGCGGTGTCCTTGGCCAGGAGAGAGCCGTAGAGGCCCTGCAGTTCGGCGTTGCCATGCCGCGCCCCGGTTACAACGTGTTTGTCATGGGCGAGCCCGGCACCGGGCGCTTTTCGTTCGTCAAACGCTACCTCAAGGCCGAAGGCAAGCGGATGCAGACGCCGTCGGACTGGGTCTACGTCAACAACTTCGACGAGCCCCGCGAACCCAAGGCGCTGGAGCTGCCACCAGGTACTGCTCATGAGTTCACCGCCGACATCGGCGGTCTGATCGACAACCTGCTGGTGACCTTCCCGGCGGTTTTCGAGCACCCCTCGTATCAGCAGAAGAAAAGCTCGATCGACCGTGCGTTCAATCAGCGCTACGACCGTGCTCTTGATGTCATCGAGCGCCTGTCGCTGGAGAAAGACATCGCGCTGTATCGCGACAGCTCCAACATCGCGTTCACGCCGATGGCCGACGGCAAGGCGCTGGACGAGGCCGAGTTTTCGCAGCTGCCCGAAGCGGATCGCGAGCGTTTTCACGAAGATATCTCCGCGCTCGAGGAGCGTCTCAACGAAGAGCTGGCCAGCCTGCCGCAGTGGAAGCGCGAGTCCAACAATCAGCTGCGTCAGTTGAATGAAGAAACCATCACCCTGACCCTGCAACCCTTGCTGGCACCGCTTTCGGAAAAGTACGCCGAGAACGCTGCGGTCTGCGCCTACCTGCAGGCCATGCAGGTGTACCTGCTCAAGACGCTGGTCGAGCAGTTGGTCGATGATGCCAAGACCGATGCCCAGGCGCGCAAGCTGCTGGAAGAGCAGTACAGCCCGAGTCTGGTGGTCGGGAATACCCGTGATGGCGGTGCGCCGGTGGTTTTCGAACAACACCCCACCTATGACAACCTGTTCGGGCGCATCGAATACAGCACCGATCAGGGCGCGCTGTACACCACGTATCGGCAACTGCGCCCCGGCGCGCTGCATCGCGCCAACGGCGGTTTCCTGATTCTGGAAGCCGAGAAGATGCTCGGCGAGCCGTTCGTCTGGGATGCGCTCAAGCGTACCCTGCAATCGCGCAAGCTGAAGATGGAGTCGCCGCTGGGCGAGCTCGGCCGTGTTGCCACCGTGAGCCTGACGCCGCAAGTGATTCCGTGGAACGTCAAAATCATCATCATCGGTTCGCGTTCGCTGTACTACACCCTGCAAGACCTCGATCCTGACTTCCAGGAGATGTTCCGGGTGCTGGTCGACTTCGATGAAGAGATTCCGATGGTCGATGAAACGCTCGAGCAGTTCGCTCAGTTGCTCAAGACCCGGACCTCGGAGGAGGGCATGGCACCTCTGACCGCTGACGCGGTGGCACGACTGGCGACTTACAGCGCCCGCTTGGCCGAGCATCAGGGGCGTTTGTCGGCGCGTATCGGCGACCTGTTCCAGCTGGTCAGCGAGGCCGATTTCATCCGCCAGCTGGCCAACGACGACAAGACCGACGCCGGGCATATCGAGCGTGCGCTCAAGGCCAAGGCCACCCGTACCGGGCGAGTTTCGGCGCGGATTCTCGATGACATGATGGCTGGCGTGATCCTGATCGACACTGACGGCGCGGCAGTCGGCAAGTGCAACGGCCTGACGGTGCTGGAGGTCGGTGACTCGGCGTTTGGCGTGCCCGCGCGGATTTCCGCCACGGTTTACCCGGGCGGCAGCGGGATCGTCGACATCGAGCGCGAGGTCAACCTTGGCCAGCCGATCCACTCCAAGGGCGTGATGATCCTTACCGGCTACCTCGGCAGCCGTTATGCCCAGGAATTCCCGCTGGCGATTTCCGCGAGTATCGCCCTTGAGCAGTCCTACGGTTACGTGGACGGCGACAGTGCGTCGCTGGGCGAGGTCTGCACGCTGATCTCGGCGCTGTCACGCACGCCACTCAAGCAGTGCTTCGCGATTACCGGCTCGATCAACCAGTTTGGCGAAGTTCAGGCGGTGGGCGGGGTCAATGAAAAGATCGAGGGCTTCTTCCGCCTCTGCGAAGCACGTGGGCTGACCGGTGAGCAGGGGGCGATCATTCCGCACGCCAACGTCACCACGCTGATGCTGGATGAGCGTGTGGTACAGGCTGTTCGTGCCGGGCAATTCCACATCTACGCAGTACGTCAGGCCGATGAGGCGCTGAGCCTGCTGGTGGGCGAACCTGCCGGTGCGCCCGACGAGCATGGCGAATTCCCTGAGGGCAGCGTCAATGCGCGTGTCGTGGAGCGTCTGCGCGATATCGCAGAGATGCTCAGCGACGAAGACCTCAAGGAAGAGCTGGAAAAGGAGCCTGCGCAGTTGCAGCCTGAACTCAAGGTCTGACTGCGCAGGAACCGGGCGATGCCAAACCGTCCGGTGCTCCGTTCATCAGAGATGGTTTCTCGCCGGGTGGTTTTCTTCTAGTCTTGAGGTGATCGCAGTGGCCAAAGAGATTGGCGTGCATTCTGCTTCATGGGACGGATGAATACTGTTGCTGAACAGGAGCGCATCATGCCGCGTAGCCTTTGCCTTACCCGAGAATGCATGGGGCTGATGACCCGCATCGAGTGTGTCATCCGGCCTCTTCCTCATGACAACGGACAGTGGATGGTGTTCTTCGCCGCCGGTATGGCCGAAGAACAGCCTTCCGCAATCAAGTCCCAGGGGCCTTTCAAAGGCCTGCCCGCAGCGCAAACGGTGCTCACCAGCGTTATTGAAAGCCTGTCGTTGCATGGTTATCAATGCGCCGATGACGTGCCTATCTGGACGCTGCACATCCAGGCTGAATTGCGCCGTATCGATAGCGACAGGACTGTCTGTCAGAGTTCGTCGCTGTTCTAGCCTTCAACCCGTTTCCTCAAGTGCGCTAACTGCCGCTGTGCGATATTTTGTCGCACGCTCAGAGCGGCGCATTACCGCTGATATACTCGCCCGCTCTTTTAAAACACCTTGCGAGTATCAATGGAACGTTTTTTTGAAAATGCCATGTACGCATCGCGCTGGCTGCTGGCGCCGATCTATTTCGGCCTCTCCCTTGGTCTGTTGGCGTTGTGTCTGAAGTTTTTCCAGGAAATCTTTCACGTCATTCCCAACATCTTCTCGCTGGCCGAAGCTGACCTGATTCTGGTGTTGTTGTCGCTGATCGACATGGCGCTGGTCGGTGGCTTGCTGGTGATGGTGATGATCTCCGGCTACGAGAACTTCGTATCGCAACTGGACATCGACGAGGACAAGGAAAAGCTCAACTGGCTGGGCACCATGGATTCGTCTTCATTGAAGATGAAAGTCGCAGCATCGATTGTCGCGATTTCTTCCATCCACCTGTTGCGGGTGTTCATGGACGCCACCAACATCAAGCCCGAATACCTGATGTGGTACGTGATTATCCACATGACGTTCGTGATATCGGCGTTTGCGATGGGCTATCTGGACAAGGTCACCAAGCACTGAAACTACATGGAATGACAGGGGCGGGCGTTATCGTTTCTGGCATGTCGACGCTGTGTGTTGTAAAACGTCCGTTCCGATGCATCAGGCATTTGCGCAGGAGGTTCGATCATGAATTATCAGGAATTTACCGACCACGCCCATGCCGGGCGGGTCGATGAGCTGAACCTGATCTCCATCGAAGGCGGCATCTATCTGCTGGATGTGCGCATGAATGGCACTTCGGTGATGCTCAAGGACCCGGCGGGTAAAACGCTGCACCTTCGCTCGGTAGAGCATGCCCGGGAGTTGCTCAAGGACATACCGGTGGTGCCTTTTTACCTGGTCCATTGCGTGGTCCATGATGAGCTGTGCGGCATGCCGGTCAATGACCGTTCCGAAATGCGCCTGCCGATCTCGTTTCATTCTTCATGGTCCTGATCGTCAGAAGTTAGCCACCGCTGCTGTAGGACGTTTCCGGTCTGTTGTGCTAGGCTGCTCGGCCTTTTGTCCGGGGTGTATCAGCGAGTGTCGAGGTGATGGCCATCAGGCCTCAACCGCTCACTGACTGTATGCCCCCATGCGGAGCAGTGTCATGTCCGAAGTCAATCTGTCCACCGACGAAACCCGCGTCAGCTACGGCATTGGCCGTCAGTTGGGCGATCAGTTGCGCGACAACCCGCCACCGGGTGTCGACCTGGAAGCCATCGTGGCAGGCCTGCGCGATGCGTTTGGCGGTCAGCCAAGCCGTGTCGGTCAGGAAGAAATGTCCGCCAGCTTCAAGGTCATCCGCGAAATCATGCAGGCTGAAGCAGCCGCCAAGGCTGAGCAGGCTGCGGGCGCCGGCAAGGCCTACCTGGCTGAAAACGCCAAGCGCGAAGGCGTGACCACGCTGGCTTCGGGTCTGCAATTCGAAGTCGTGACCGCTGGTACTGGCGCCAAGCCAACCCGTGAAGACCAGGTACGCGTTCACTACCACGGCACGTTGATCGACGGTAACGTCTTCGACAGCTCCTACGATCGTGGCGAGCCGGCCGAATTTCCGGTCAGCGGCGTGATTGCCGGCTGGACCGAGGCGCTGCAACTGATGAACGCCGGCAGCAAATGGCGTCTGCACGTGCCGAGCGAGCTGGCTTACGGCGCTCAGGGCGTAGGCAGCATCGCACCGCACAGCGTGCTGGTGTTTGACGTGGAACTGCTGGACGTTCTGTAAGCGACCCGGTCGATGCAGACGGTCGCTGAGCGAATCGCGCCGATTCGCTCAGCGACGCAGCTGTGCTGATGCTTCATGCTCAGTGCAACTCACCCATGGGGCGCAACGCCCGCGCGTAGCAGAACAGAAACAGGTTTCTCACCAGTTCCTTGAGCACCAATGGCTCGCTGGAACTCAAGCTGCACACATCCAGATCGCCCTGATCGCGTAACTCCTCCAGCGCTTCCTCTTCCAGTACGGCACACACTTCCCCTGTCTCGCGATGGAGAATTCTCAGGTAAGGGTGGGGTCTGTCCAGCCATGCATCGATCAAATAGGTCATGTCTCATCTCCTGTGCAAGTCAGATGAGAATAATTCTTATCGGGATAATAGCAAGGCTCTATTGAGATTAATTCTCATTTTGCGCTGAATGGTTGATCCAGATCAGCGAATGCCAGCCAGAAGAGGACGCAGGGCGTACTTTTGGGCACGCCCATCGTTCCTCACGCTCCCGCGTGGGAATGCCGTGGGTGACGCTCCGCGTCACAGATCTGCGCCGCGCCGCAAGTTCGGGACAGGACGCGGAGCGTCCAGAAATGCATGCCGACGCGGAGCGTCGGCACGATAGGTGTTCTCTCGGACGCTTATCATTCCTCACGCTCGACGCGGAGCATCGGCACGATAGTTAGAGAACTATCGTTCCTCACGCTCCCGCGTGGGAATGCCGTGGGTGACGCTCCGCGTCACAGATCTGCGCCGCGCCGCAGGTTCGGGACAGGACGCGGAGCGTCCAGAACTGCATGCCGACGCGTAGCGTCGGCACGATAGGTGTTCTCTCAGACACCCATCGTTCCTCACGCTCGACGCGGAGCATCGGCACGATAGTTACAGACCTATCGTTCCTCACGCTCCAGCGTGGGAATGCCGTTCGTGACGCTCCGCGTCACCCAGCGACGCCATCGGCCGGTCAGTGGTGCTCGCGGGTGGCGCGGAATTTTACGTCGGGCCAGCGTTCTTCCATCAGCGCCAGGTTCACGCGGGTAGGGGCGAGGTAGGTCAGGTGACCGCCGCCGTCCACTGCCAGGTTTTCCACCGCCTTGTTCTCAAACTCTTCGAGCTTCTTCTTGTCGTCGCAGTCGATCCAGCGCGCTGACCACACAGTGATCGGCTCGTAGGCGCATTCGACCTTGTATTCTTCCTTGAGGCGGCTGGCGACCACATCGAACTGCAGCACACCGACGGCGCCGAGGATGATGTCGTTGCTACGCTGCGGGAAGAAAACCTGTGTGGCGCCTTCTTCGGCCAGCTGTTGCAGACCCTGACGCAGTTGCTTGGATTTGAGCGGGTCCTTCAGGCGGACGCGACGAAACAGCTCCGGGGCGAAGTGCGGAATACCGGTGAAGCCCAGCGCTTCGCCTTCGGTAAAGGTATCGCCGATCTGGATGGTGCCGTGGTTGTGCAAGCCGATGATGTCGCCGGCGTAGGCTTCTTCCAGCTGCTCGCGCTCCGACGAGAAGAACGTCAGCGCGTCGCCGATCCGTACGTCCTTGCCCAGACGCACATGGCGCATCTTCATGCCCTTGTCGTAACGGCCCGAGCAGATACGCATGAAGGCGATGCGGTCGCGGTGCTTGGGGTCCATGTTCGCCTGGATCTTGAACACGAAACCGCTGAATTTCTCTTCCGCCGGCTCGACGGTGCGCTCGTTGGCCACACGTGCCAGCGGCTTGGGCGCCCAGTTCACCACGGCATCGAGTACATGATCGACACCAAAGTTGCCCAGCGCGGTACCGAAGAACACCGGGGTCAGCTGACCGTCGATGAATTCCTGCTGGTTGAATTCGTGGCAGGCGCCCTGTACCAGCTCCAGTTGCTCGACGAAGCGCTCGTATTCATCGCCCAGGTGGGCGCGGGCTTCGTCCGAATCGAGCTTCTCGATGATTTTGGTTTCGGTGCGCTCGTGGCCGTGGCCTGCGGTGTAGACAATGATGTAGTCGTCGGCCAGGTGATAGACACCCTTGAAGTCCCGGTAGCAACCGATCGGCCAGGTGATCGGCGCCGCCTTGATCTTGAGGACCGCTTCGATTTCATCGAGCAGCTCGATCGGGTCGCGGATATCGCGGTCGAGCTTGTTGATGAAGCTGACGATAGGCGTGTCGCGCAGACGGCAGACATCCATCAGCGCGATGGTGCGTGGCTCGACGCCTTTACCGCCGTCGAGGACCATCAAGGCCGAGTCGACCGCCGTCAGGGTGCGGTAGGTGTCTTCGGAGAAGTCTTCGTGGCCCGGGGTGTCGAGCAGGTTGATCATGTGGTCGCGATACGGAAACTGCATCACGGACGTGGTAATGGAGATACCACGCTGTTTCTCCATTTCCATCCAGTCGGAGGTGGCGTGACGGTCGGATTTACGCGACTTGACCGTACCGGCGACGGAAATGGCCTTGCCCATCAGCAGGAGTTTTTCCGTGATGGTGGTTTTACCCGCATCCGGGTGGGAAATAATGGCGAAAGTGCGGCGTTTCGCGACTTCGGCGGCCTGTTGGGTCATGGGAAATCGCCTGGGATGGGATTGAAAAAGGGCGCAGATTATAGCTCAACTCGCGGCAATAACCGAACCGTTCAGACAATAAACGATGGCCAGATAATGTCTCGTGTGGGAACCTTTCAGGTCGTGGAGACGTCCACTCCCCCGTCAAGGCTCGCAACGAAGCCAACGCAAGGGGCTGATTCATCAGCATGTTGGTTTGACGAAGCTGCGCTTATGGCTTGTGTTTTCGCCGAGGTTAAACCCTTACCGGCGACCCACCCGCTGCTCTTCGCGAACGTTATTGCCGGCGTCCTTTCCGGACGTCCAGGTCAACGCGTTCGCCGACTGAAATAAGGAGTCCGCCTGTGGCAAATCGCTATGGCAAGGGGCTATTGGGAGGTGCGGTTGCGATCGCACTCCTGGCCCTGCTGATCCACTGGATCGGCATCAGTACTATCAAGCAATACCAGGATGACCTGCTGTTCTACCTTCAGGCTCACCTGATTCTGGTTCTGGTTTCGATGTTGGCGGCCTTGGTGGTCGGCATCCCTGCAGGCATTGCCCTCAGCCGACCAAGCATGGTTGGCCGCGCCGAACGCTTCATGCAGATATTCAACATTGGTAACACCGTTCCTCCTCTCGCCGTTCTGGCCATTGCCCTCGGGATTCTCGGGATCGGCAGCGGGCCGGCGATCTTCGCGCTGTTCCTCGCCTCTCTGTTGCCTATCGTGCGTAACACCTACGAGGGCCTGAAAAACGTCCAGGGTTCACTCAAGGAAGCTGCCGTCGGTATCGGCATGACCCCGCGCCAGGTGCTGTGGCGTGTCGAGTTGCCCAATGCCGTACCGATCATTATCGGCGGTGTGCGTGTCGCGCTGGCGATCAATGTCGGGACCGCGCCGCTGGCGTTTCTCATCGGTGCCAACAGCCTTGGCAGCCTGATTTTCCCGGGCATTGCCTTGAACAACCAGCCGCAACTGGTGCTGGGTGCGGCGTGTACCGCTCTGCTGGCGCTGCTGCTCGATGGTCTGGTGACACTGGCCAGTCGTCTTTGGCTGGAACGCGGACTGGCTCGCTGAGCGAAGGAATCCTCATGAAAAGAATATGCTTGTTTTTAGGCTTTGCCTTGCTGTTTCCGGCATTGGCCCAGGCTGCGGAAAAGCCGCTGTTACGTGTCGGCGCACGGGTGTTCACCGAACAGACCATGCTTGCCGAACTGACTGCGCAATACCTGCGGACCAAGAACTACGACGTGCAGATTACCGGCGGTCTTGGCAGCAATCTGGCGCGCAGCGCTCAGGAAAGCGGTCAGCTGGATCTGCTGTGGGAATACACCGGTGTGTCGCTGGTGGCCTACAACCATATCGATGAAAAACTCGACAGCGCCCAGACCTATGCGCGGGTGAAAGAAGTGGATGCGAAGAAAGGCCTGGTCTGGCTTTCTCCGTCGAAGTTCAACAACACCTACGCGCTGGCACTGCCGCAAAAAGTGGCTGACAAGTACCCGCAGGTCAACACCATGACCGACCTGACCAAAGTGCTCAAGGACGAAGCCAAAGAGGGTCATGTCGTAGCGCTGGACACCGAGTTTGCCAACCGTTCCGACGGGCTGATCGGCATGGTCAAGCACTACGACATGAATCTCGGTCGTGAAAACACCCGGCAGATGGACGCCGGGCTGGTCTACACCGCGTTGCGCAACGGTCAGGTTTTTGCCGGTCTGGTGTACACCACCGACGGTCGTCTGAATGCGTTCAAACTGAAAGTGCTGGAAGACGACAAGCACTACTTCCCGGACTACACCGCGGCGCCGGTGATCCGTCAGGAATATCTGGATAAGCATCCGGACATCGCCACGCTGCTCAAGCCGCTGGCTGACCTGCTGGACAACCAGACCATGATCGACCTCAACGCTCGCGTCGACGTCGGCCATGAAAGCCCATCCGTTGTTGCCGCAGATTTTCTGCGCCAGCATCCATTGAACTAAGGAAGGAGACGATATGAGTTTCTTGAGCGCCTTCTCCCATCTGGACTGGGCACAGGTCCTGCAACTGACCTGGCAGCACATCACGCTGGTCGGCATCGCCGTGACCCTGGCGATTGTCGTCGGTGTGCCGCTGGGCGTGTTGATGACGCGTTTTCCAGCGCTGGCGGGCCCCTTGCAGGCCAGCGCCACGGTGCTGCTGACCGTGCCGTCGATTGCTCTGTTCGGCCTGCTGCTGCCGTTCTATTCCAAATTCGGCCAGGGCCTTGGCCCGATGCCGGCGATTACCGCGGTGTTCCTCTACTCGCTGCTGCCGATCATGCGTAACACCTATCTGGCGCTGACCGGGGTAGAACCGGGTATTCGCGAAGCCGCCAAAGGCATCGGCATGACCTTCGGCCAGCGTCTGCGCATGGTCGAACTGCCCATCGCCGTGCCTGTGATCCTCGCCGGTGTGCGCACTGCCGTGGTGATGAATATCGGTGTCATGACCATCGCCGCGACCATCGGCGCCGGTGGCCTGGGTGTACTCATTCTCGCTTCAATCAGCCGCAGCGATATGTCGATGCTGATCGTCGGCGCGGTCCTGGTCAGCATTCTGGCCATCATCGCCGACCTGCTCCTGCAATGGCTGCAACGCACGCTGACTCCAAAAGGATTACTGAAATGATCGAACTCCAGAACCTCTCCAAGACTTTCCAGAGCAACGGCAAAGAAGTGAAGGCTGTCGATTCGGTCAGCCTCACGGTCAACGAAGGCGAAATCTGCGTCTTCCTCGGCCCGTCGGGCTGCGGCAAGAGCACCACGCTGAAAATGATCAACCGCCTGATCATGCCGACCTCCGGCAAAGTGCTGATCAATGGCGAAGACACCACGGGCCTGGACGAAGTGACCCTGCGTCGCAACATCGGCTACGTGATTCAGCAGATCGGTCTGTTCCCGAACATGACCATCGAAGAAAACATCGTGGTCGTGCCCAAGCTGCTCGGCTGGGACAAGCAGCGTTGCCATGATCGTGCTCGCGAGCTGATGAGCATGATCAAGCTGGAGCCCAAGCAGTACCTGCATCGCTACCCGCGCGAACTGTCCGGTGGTCAGCAGCAGCGCATCGGCGTGATCCGCGCGCTGGCCGCCGACGCGCCGTTGCTGTTGATGGATGAACCGTTCGGCGCGGTCGACCCGATCAACCGCGAGATGATCCAGAACGAGTTCTTCGAGATGCAGCGCGCGCTGAACAAGACCGTGATCATGGTCAGCCACGACATTGACGAAGCCATCAAGCTGGGTGACAAGATCGCGATTTTCCGTGGCGGCAAACTGCTGCAGATCGATCACCCGGACACCCTGCTCGCGCATCCGGCTGACGACTTCGTCAGCAGCTTCGTCGGTCAGGACAGCACCCTCAAGCGCCTGCTGCTGGTCAAGGCCGAAGACGCCGCCGACAACGCGCCGTCGGTCAGCCCGGAAACCCCGGTTGCCGACGCTCTGGAAGTGATGGACGAAAACGACCGTCGCTATATCGTTGTCACCGACAGCGAGAACAAGGCGATGGGCTATGTGCGTCGTCGTGACCTGCATCGCCAGCAGGGCACGTGCGCGCAGTTCCTGCGTGAATTCAACGCCACTGCCGCTTACGACGAGCACTTGCGCATCCTGCTGTCGCGCATGTACGAGTTCAACCGCGCCTGGCTGCCGGTGCTGGATGCCGAGAACGTATTCCTCGGTGAGGTGACGCAAGAGTCGATTGCGGCGTATCTGAGCTCGGGCCGTTCGCGTGGCATGAAGACCAGTATCGTCTCGCCAGCGGAAGCGGCGGCAGACGCGCAGGCTTGATGTAAAAATGCATAGCCCGGTGCTGCAAAGGCCTGGGCTAAGCTGATCAGATAGCGTTTGCCCTTTCACACCTCACAATGTAAGTCAACTCTCAGATCTGTCAGTAGCGTTGCGAGGGTCGCGAGTCTAACGTGGCTTCACGCAGCACCGTTTACTTTCGTGGCTTTACGTGCTGTTTTATTCAAGTGAGGGAGTGAGTGATGGCCACGCTTACGGATAAGCAGTTGGCGCGAGTGCGCGAAGACTTCTACCGCTACGATACGAATGGCGATAAAAAAGTAACCGTCGCAGAGTTTCGTTTAACGATGGAAAAGTATCTGACTCCGGAAGATTTTGACGTCTTGCTTGCCAAGATAAATTCGGATGGCAATGACGAAATAAGCTGGGAAGAGTTCCTGAAGGATTATGAGAGCGACCTGGGTTAGTGTGGCAGCGTCATCGATGCAGAATGACGACGTTCGATAGGCTGTTTTACGTCGGGACGTTATACTTTAAGCCCTGCCCGAGTTGAGTCAGGGCTTTTTTCGTCGATCTTTTTTGTGGGTGATGAGGTCAGAGGGGACATGCGGTCTTTTCGAAGTCGGGCCGTTCGCGCGACATGAAGACCCGTATTGTTTCGCCTGCGGAGCAAGTGGCTTCCTGACCGGCTGCATTGCCGTCAGCGTCATGGCTGGCGGCAATGGTCAGATTTAAAACTTTTCCAGGCCACACTGAGTGACGTCGCCTTCCTGTAACGCAGACGCAGTCATTGCGTCTGCGGCATTGCTCTCATACAACGTTGTCACGACCCCCTGATACTCGACGTCCACTCTACAGTGGTCATTACCCTCAAACTTTTCGCGGCTGGTCCAGACCCGATTGGACACAGTTGAATAGTAGGCCCTGCCTTGGGTGATCTCGGAGGCATAGAGGTCGTTGACGAAAAGCTTGTAGTTGTGATTTTTGAACGTGTCGCCCTCGAAATATACGTCCAGCACGTCATCTGTTCTGATGACCTTCGCGACCGTCAATCGCAACAACATGCTCTGGGCAATAACCAGATAAGAACGGTAGAACGCCCGGTTTGTCACGCTGATAATCGGGTTGCCATTGACGGTCATATAAAGGGCATCAACGCTTGCCTGATCGACACCTTCTGCCAGTCGAGTCATCGTATGGTCGGTGAAGAGCTGGCGGATGGGCAGGGCGATTTTTGCCTGTTCGACGTTGCCGGAGAACAGGGTATAGGTTTTCCCGATGCCTCCAGCTGCCGTGATGGTCACCTCTTGATGGCCTACTCCACACGGGCATATCCAAGCGTTGTTGGCGAGTTCGGATCCGCTGGGGTAGCCCTTTTCAAGCGTTGCGTAGGGCGTGGCTCCCAGCAGGATCGTGTAATCATGATTCTTGAAAACCTCATCCTCGAACGTCACCTGGACACCTCCTGCGCTGACGATCACGCTTCTTATCGTTTTTTGCAGGAGTAACCGTTGTGCACGGTTCAATAGTCGGCCGTGCAGTTCATCGGTCTTTTCTTCATCCAGATTGAAGAAAAGCACGTCAAGCCTTGGCTGGGTAATGCCGGGCCTGAGTTCAGCGCAACGGTCATCGGTAAACATGGCCTTGATATTGAACAGCAGGATGGGGCGTGATGCCGTACTGGCCAGAGCGTATAGCTTGCCCCCAGCAAACACCTTGACCGACGCTTCGTCCCCTTCGGAGATGGGGGCGCTGGCTTCAACGTAGGCGATGCCTTCTTCGATGCGGGCTTCACAGCCCACGCATTCACCATGGTCAACCGATGCCACTAACGTTCCGTTGAGCGTTATTTCGTAACGGTATGGCGTGTACCATTGCTCGGCAACGGTAAACTTTATCCGGTCTTGAAAGGTGCCGTTCACACTGGACAGAATATGCGCGAGTTCCGGAATATAAGTAGACAACGGCAAAGGGATTGGAATCGTCGTGTCAGCGTCGGTTTCCCAAATAGCCAGTGTCAGTGCGGGCAGGTCTGCGATCTGGTTGAGGGTTTCAGGGTTTGGGTACAATCCCCAGCGATCAAAGAATTCCGCCAGATTGACGTGGCTCAGCAGCGAGGTTTCGACGATGAAGCGCTGCGCTTTATCGTCGCTGACGGTGGGCGGGTTGTGCATAAGCCGATAGCGCTGGTGCAGTTGCGGGTAGAACGAAGTACCAAAGCTAAGGCGCAATTGCCAGAGCATGACAAGCTTGTGCCCGGAATCCTTGATGTTGTCGTACTCTCGCAGGCTACTGGCCAGGTACTCTTTCATGGGGGCGTAACTGGAGTCAGCGCCTGTAGCACGGCCGAGGAAAACCTCCTGGGCGGCCATCGAGTAGAGATTGACCGTGACCTCTGTCATTCCGGTGCCGGTGCCCCATGTCATGGGGCTGAGTTGTCGTTGATGGCCGCTTTCGTGCCAAGGGCCCCAACCATCTTCAGGGGCGGTTGACAGTAATCGCGCGAGCGCGGCCGATCCGTTAAACCCCATATGACCGTCCATAGCAAACATGTAAAGCCGGTCCGCTTCCACGTAGAAATGTTTACTCGGATCGAGCGCCCACTCCGTCGTGCTGTAATTGATCACGCCTGAAATACCATCCTGCGCGCTAATGGCATCATCGAAATTGCCCATCAGCTTTGCGGGATCGGTCAGGTAAAGCTGTGCGCTCTGATAGCGCACCACGACAATAGCCCTCGGGCTGGTAAGCAGCACGACAGGCGCATTGCTGTATTGCGCCATCTGCTGTTCCCATTCCAGGTTGGTCATATCCATTCTGAAAAACGGCACATGGTTGTACTGTCCTGTTATGTCCAGTACCACGTGACCAAGCGGGTCCAGATTGGTAAAGCCCAGTAGGCCTGTGTTGGTAGCGACAAGAACGTTCAGGCCACGTTGCAGCGGGTACGAGGTGGGAGTATCCAGTTCCGGCACCCCGATCACTGCGGATACCCGATTCATGTACAGACTGGTTGCTGTTATTTCCAGTTGATCGCCTTTCGTTACATAAATGTTGGTCGGCTGAAAGTCGGTGTGTGCCCTGGCACGGGCGTGACGTTCGCGATGACTTTCGGCAGATCCGAAGCCGAAGGCTTGCCACCGGGTTTGGGCTTGAACTGCACTGGCCGCCACGGAACTCGCGGCGTGAGGGTGTCGGTCATCCATGATCGTTACCTGATAAGGCGGTCTGAGCTGTTTATTGAGCGCGCTACCTCTGCGTCCGTCTACTGACAGAACTGACAGAACTGACAGGCTGATTTGCTTTGCGTGCCGGTGAATAAGGTGATGCCCAGAGTGCTGCGAAAAGGCATTGGCGACGGAGGTGGGGAACATCTGCCTGTCATGCAGGTCGGTTAAACAGGTCCTTGGGAAGGCAACTCGAGAGCCCTGTGCAAAAACGCGACATTTTTTGTTGATATCCGGCCCCTCAGGTCCTAAAGTTCGCGCCGAACGTCCATGCTGGAAACGATCCATCCGGCTCAAGTACTGACGACGAGACAGCAAGGCCAGGAAGGCAGCCCTTCAGGGCCTTTTTGCTTTCGGCGACATGCCTTGGGAAGTAGGCGAACCAAAGTGGGGATACGGAGGGCGTTCATTTGTACCCATTGACCAATACCGTTTGCCAATAGGAGTTCCAGCAGCATGCCGATCAATGTCGAAGACTACTACTCAGCCGAAACCTTCAAGAAAATGAAGGCGTTCGCTGACAAGCAAGAAACCCCGTTCGTGGTCATTGATACTGACATCATCAGCAAGGCATATGACGACCTGCGTGCGGGCTTCGAATTCGCCAAGGTTTACTACGCGGTCAAGGCCAACCCTGCCGTTGAAGTCATCAATCTGCTCAAGGAAAAGGGTTCGAGCTTCGACATCGCCTCGATCTACGAGCTGGACAAGGTCCTGAGCTGCGGCGTTGGTCCGGAGCGCATGAGCTACGGCAACACCATCAAGAAATCCAAGGACATTCGTTACTTCTACGAGAAGGGCGTGCGTCTGTTCGCCACCGACTCCGAAGCCGACCTGCGCAACATTGCCAAGGCTGCACCGGGCGCGAAAGTCTATGTGCGCATCCTGACCGAAGGGTCGACCACCGCCGACTGGCCTCTGTCGCGCAAATTCGGCTGCCAGACCGACATGGCCATGGACCTGCTGATTCTTGCCCGCGACCTGGGGCTGGTGCCTTACGGCATCTCGTTCCACGTCGGCTCGCAGCAGCGCGACATCAGCGTCTGGGATGCTGCCATCGCCAAGGTCAAAGTGATCTTCGAGCGTCTGAAAGAAGAAGACGGCATCGTTCTCAAGCTGATCAACATGGGTGGCGGCTTCCCGGCCAACTACATCACCCGCACCAACAGCCTGGAAACCTACGCTGAAGAGATCATTCGCTTCCTGAAGGAAGACTTCGGTGATGACCTGCCGGAAATCATTCTCGAGCCAGGCCGTTCGTTGATCTCCAACGCCGGTATTCTGGTCAGCGAAGTGGTACTGGTTGCCCGCAAGTCGCGTACCGCGGTCGAGCGTTGGGTATACACCGATGTGGGCAAGTTCTCCGGCCTGATCGAAACCATGGACGAAGCCATCAAGTTTCCGATCTGGACCGAAAAGAAAGGCGAAATGGAAGAAGTGGTCATCGCCGGTCCTACCTGCGACAGCGCCGACATCATGTACGAAAACTACAAGTACGGTCTGCCCCTCAACCTGGCCATCGGTGACCGCATGTACTGGTTGTCCACCGGTGCCTACACCACCAGTTACAGCGCAGTGGAATTCAATGGCTTCCCGCCGCTGAAGTCGTTCTACCTGTAAGCGCTGTCCTGATATAAAAACCCGCGAGTGATCGCGGGTTTTTTTTGCGTTTCATCCGGGGTCAGGCAGTCAGCTCCTGCCCAGTGTCGAACCCTTTGGAAAGACGCTGGATTTCCCGCACGTTGACCAGTAGCAGCCCTGATGCCAGGCGGTCACGCGAAGGTGTGTCGGCTTTACGTACGCCGATAATGCTGCCCACACAGGCCCAGAGCAGTTCCCACATTCGCGACAGGTAGGCACCCAGATTACTGGCGGCCGTGTAAGCGCGGGTGTACCACCCTGACGCTCGGTACGCATAACCTTGTGCACGAAACAGTCGTTCTTGCGCGTCGATCGCATCCGGTGCACCGAATGACAGCGGCAGGGCGTTTGCCAGATTTTCCCGGAGAGGGTTGCCCGGCTTCAGTCCGAACTTGCGGCTATAGCGAGAGATAGCGTCGTTCAGGAAGTCAATAAGTCGCGGCAGAATGGTGCAGATACCCTGGGTCAGTTTCTGTACGGTCTGTTCCTCGTTATCGAACTCGTTCTCGAACGCTATCAGCCGATCGCCTGCGGAGCCCCTCAGTTGCACGGCCAGCTTCTGGTGCTGCGTTGCATTTCCGGAAAACTGCGTGAGTTCTGCCGTCAGGGCGTCAAGTCGTCTGTGCATCGCCATCAACTTGGGCATAAGCGTCGACCAGACGGATAAGTCCTTGTCGGCCCTGTCAAGCACATTGCGTAGTTCGGGAATGGGGTCGGCGCTGCGTCCGGCCAGCGGCACCTGATCAAGATGGACCTTGAAAGAGCGGGTCAATGCCGGAAGCCTCTGCAAGACCTGCAGGTAAGTGGTGAGGTCCTTGAAGTCGCTTTGGTACAAGAGTTGTCCTGTCATGCTGGCCCCTCGAGAGTTGATGACTTTTTGGCTGCTGTCGAACGGCAGGTGTATAAACGCGGGTTGCAACGGGCGTACAGGCCATTCCCCTTGCAACCCGGGCTACGCTGCTATCAGCGAATGCGGCTCAAGTAGCCGATCAACTGTCGGCCCGACTCGATCAGGCGCATGCTGCGTTGACTGTCATCGGATGTACCCGTGGTGTTGACGTCCAGAAAGCTGTCCAGCGCGTTTTTGATTTTCTGGTATTGCTCGACATAAGCGGCCCGTTGCTCGTCAAAAGCGTTGAAGCATTCAAGCAGTTCAATGCGCTGTGCGAACCCCATTTTGTCCTTGTCCAGGCTTGCCAATTGCTGGGACAGAGCATTGATGCGCTCGCGAAAACCATCACGGCGTTTGATCATCGCGATGAGGTTGATTCCCGCTGCCCCCTTTTCCAGGGTCGCCTTCATTTGCTCAAGCGCCAGCATGATCACGGCGAGTTGCGGGGGCTGCATTCCCAGGCCGAGCACCTTCTCCGCAGTGATCAAGGTGTCCTTGGCAATACTCGCCAGCCCCTTGCTTTCCAGGGCGTCGATAGCGCTGCTCAGCACTTGACGCTCGTCTTTCAACTTCGCCAGGCTGGTGTGTGAAACATCGAGTTCGATGCCGACTTTTGCCATGTCACCTTCCAGACTCTGTACAAACTCAGCGGTCTGCTGTCGATCGATACCTTGCGTCAGTCCACTCACAGCATTGGCCAGTTGATCGGCCGTTGCAGTGACATTGTTCACAAGGCGCTGACACTGAGCGTCAATATCTTCCAGATCCTCGGCATCTATGGGAGTAGCGGAGGGTTGAGCGTACTGCGTCAGCAGGGTGGTCTTCGACTCGATATCAATGATCAGCCGTTCAGCGTGTTCTCCGAGGCGCTGCTGTTCAGTGACGGCCAGGATGTTCAGGCGCGTGAGCTTTTCATAAAGGTTGGGCAGGTACTGGGTCTTGGCAAACAGCAGGTCTGCCTTTACCAGACTGTTACGCATGAGTTGCAGGCTGCGAGTCATGGCGGCGCGGTCAGGTGCTTGAGCCGAGAAGGCGGTGTCATTGAGCGTGAGCGTATTTTTCATTGTCGAGTTATCCATAAATCCGTTTATATTCTTCATCGGCTTCCTTGAACACATTAAGCAAGGCGTCCGAGTCATCTTCGATGGTCTTCCAGGGTTGAACGACTTGTCTGAAGTGATTCATAAATTGCCTTAAGGACAAGGCGTCGTTTATCTCGGACGCCGATCCCACAGACGCCTCAATGAACAGAAAAAGCTTGTTCCATACGGTAATCAGGTTTTTAGTGGCCACGTCGGCATCGACCACAATCGTCGCCAGGTTCTGCAAATTAAACTTTACCCTGCTCAATGAGCCCAGAATATTGTTCTTGTCTTGCAAGGTGTCTATGTCGGCGGCTTGTTGTGCGATTAATTCATTGCGTGCGTACCTGGCATTCTCAGCCTCGACGCCAAAGTAAATGCCCAGTGCCAGACCCGCAATGTTCAAGCTACTGACCGAATTCAACGATTGTTGTACCGTCGCCTTGTATTCCTTGTTCTTTTCATCGATGTCCTTTGCGCGCTGCTCGATATCCAGGGTCAGCTTCGCCACGTCGGCTGGCAGTGAGCTGTTGTCGATGGCAACCATCTTGCGTTGTATCTCGGGCCCGACATGCAGCGACAGGTCCAGGCCGAACTGATCCAGCTCCTTCTTGATGGTTTGGGCATCGGCCAGATTGGCGGTGATCAGGTCCAGTATATCGGTGAGGTGGTAGCCTATTTCCTTGGTGATCTCCTTATCGTTTTCATCCAGCGCGATGCCCGGGAAGTCCTTGCCCAGTTCAAGGGTCAAGCGTTTAACATCCTCCAGTGTCTTGATCTGATAATGGTCAACGATTTTCCCGGTCCGGATGTCGTCGTTGATCTCCTCCATGCTTTGGCCGTACACGAGCATCTTGCCTGCGAAGACTTTCAGTTTGCTGCCTATGCCCAGAAGGTCGGTGCGCAGAGGACTCCAGCGACGTGCATGCCGGTGGATAAGGTTGAAACTTTTCAGAAAGTCTTCAGGTTCAAGCCCGACACCGGCACCTTTTGAATAGCCGAGATAAACAATGACATCGTCCAGTTCAATGGGCAGAGCGAGGCCCGCCAATTCATATTTCTTGAGGTTGATAATCTGCTCTTTGGTCAGAATCAGACCGGGTGCACGGGTGACCTGCTTGTTAGTGGCAGACGACATCGTACCGAACAGTTCGGCCGTTTTTATCGCCTCATCCGCCTTGAGGTCACCGGATAAAGGTTCTGCCTTCACGACGTCATAAAACATTGGGTGCATGGATATGTCCTTATTTCCACTGGGAGAACAGAAATTGATCCCCTCCACGAGTTAATGTTCTCGTGCTGAAAAAGATTAGAGTTTCAGGGCGGAGGGCGTCAAAGCAGAAACATGGTTTAAAGATGTAAGACACCTGACTATTTGCAGTCAGCCGTCGTGGGCAACTGCCTTTTTAAATGGAGGTGGTATAGGGGTAGATTTAATGTTCTTTATAAGGATGTTTTTACTCGTCAGCGGCGCGACTGGACAGGGAAACCCGCGTTGCCTCGATTTAAAGATGAGAATGTGTCGCGGTTGGAGCATAATGCGCGCCGCAGCCCGCAGAGGGGGGAGCGTCGGCGTTGAAGAAAGTCCTGTTTCAACTGCACTGGTTCTTCGGGATCACGGCAGGTCTGGTGTTGACCCTCATGGGGATGACCGGTGCGCTGTATTCGTTCGAGGACGAAATTCTCGATGCGCTGAATCCGAATGTGCTGTTGGTCGAGTCGCGAGGTGCCACGCTGCCGCCCGTCGAACTGGTGCGCAGGCTGGAAGCTGCGACCGGCCTGACGGTCGCTATTCTGCGTGTCGAAACCACCGGCAATCGTGTCGCTCAGGTCTTCTTCACGCCCAAAGCGGGCGAGCGTCGAGGCCCCAAGCGCAATTTCGATCCCTACACCGGCGAGCTGAAAGGCAATGCGGTGGGGGAAGGGTTTTTCGACTTTGTCCTGAAGCTGCACCGTTATCTGGCCGTGGGCGAGGCGGGCAAGCAGGTCACGGCGGCGTGTACGCTGATTCTGGTGTTCTTTTGCCTGTCCGGACTGTACCTGCGCTGGCCTCGCGCAGTGCGGAACTGGCGGGTCTGGCTGACGGTTGACTGGGCGAAGAAGGGGCGCAGTTTTAACTGGGACCTGCATTCGATCTTCGGCACCTGGTGCTTGTTGTTCTACCTGTTGTTCGCCATCACGGGGCTCACCTGGTCATATGACTGGGTGAGCAACGGCCTGAATAAACTGATCGGGGATCCGCCGCTCGAGGAGGGCATCGCTGCCCCAGCCAAGGCTGCCGGAAGATTGCCGCTGGTGGTCGATTACGTGGCGGTCTGGGACAGTATCCGGAAGACCGCAGGGCCGGACTTGCGGGCTTATAACCTGCGCCTGCCTGCTGCAGGCGGTCAGCCTGCAACCGTGTTTTACCTGCTCAAGGATTCTCCGCACCCGCGTGCGCTGAACACCATCACCCTTGATCCGGCCAATGGTCAGGTCAGCTCGGTTGTACGCTATGCCGAACGCAGTTTCGGTGCGCAATTACTGGCCAGCAATTACGCGCTGCACGTCGGCAGTTACTTCGGGCTCGTCGGGCGAATCATCATGACCGGCGCATCGTTGCTGATGCCGCTGTTCTTTATTACTGGCTGGTTGCTGTACCTGGATCGACGTCGCAAGAAGCGCGGTATCGAGCGTGCACGCGGCGATGTTCAGGGTGGTGATCACGACGATGAAGCGTCCTGGCTCGTCTGTTTCGCCAGTCAAAGCGGTTTCGCCGAGCAATTGGCCTGGCAGACCGCCGGCCAGTTGCAGGCTTCGGGATTGTCGGTACGCGTGAAGCGGCTGGGCGATCTGAGCGAAGAAGAACTATGCCGAAGCCGTAATGCCCTGTTCGTTGTCAGTACCTTTGGTGACGGGGAGGCGCCGGACAGTGCCCGACGTTTCGAGCGCAAGCTGCTGGGTAGTCCGCTTTCACTGAACCAGCTCGATTATGCCGTTCTGGCGCTGGGCGACCGGCAGTACCCGCATTTTTGCGGCTTTGCCCATCGTTTGCACGGCTGGTTGACCGAGCTGGGCGGACGCAGCCTGTTCCCGCCCGTTGAAGTCGACAGCGCCGATCCTGCAGCCCTGCAACACTGGCAGCAGCAATTGGGGCAGGTGACCGGTTGCGCGCCTGCAGCGCACTGGCAGGCACCGGTTTTCGAGAACTGGACGCTGACTCGGCGCGCGCTATTGAACGCTGGCAGCAGTGGTTCGAAGGTCTATCTGCTGGACTTGACGCCACCTACCTCGGCGCACTGGCAGGCGGGGGATCTGGTCGAGGTGATGCCGCGTCACACGCTGCGGGTCATCGAGCCGTTTCTCGCCGGGCTGGGTGTCGATCCGGATGCATTGGTCAGCGTGGATGGTTTGCAGGAGCCGCTCGCGCAGGCGCTGGCAAGCCGCCAGCTACCGCAGAACCGTGCGCATCTGGTGGGGCTGCATGCGCAGGCGTTGATCGATGCGCTGGTGCTGGTCTCCGTACGCGAATACTCGATTGCCTCGATTCCAGAGGACGGCTGTCTGCAGCTCATCGTGCGCCAGGAAGTGCATGCCGACGGCAGCCTGGGGCTGGGCTCGGGATGGCTTACCGAACACTGTGCCCTGGGCGGTGCCGTCAGCCTGCGTTTACGCCGCAACAGCAGCTTTCATCTGCCTGCCGAGCCGCTGCCATTGATCCTGCTGGGCAATGGCACGGGGCTGGCCGGTTTGCGTAGCCTGCTCAAGGCGCGTATCGCTCAAGGGCGAGTGCGCAACTGGTTGTTGTTCGGCGAACGTAACCGCGCGCATGACTTCCATTGCGGTGCTGAACTGCAGAGCTGGTTGCAGGCTGGCCATCTGACGCGTCTGGACCTGGCTTTTTCCCGGGATCAGGCAGAAAAGATCTACGTGCAGGATCGCTTGCGCGAGGCGGCCGATGAACTGCGTCTATGGCTCGACAACGGTGCAGCGATTTACATCTGTGGAAGCTTGCTGGGTATGGCGGCGGGCGTGGATCAGGTGCTGAACGAGGTGCTGGGCGAGCAGGCAGTCAGGGAACTGATCGAGGAAGGGCGTTATCGGCGGGACGTGTATTGACTAGCGAAGATCGGACGCAGAGCGTCCAGAACTGCGTGCCCACGCTGGAGCGTGGGCACGATAGTCTTGTAGCTTGTAGCTTGTAGCTTGTAGCTTGTAGCTTGTAGCTTGTAGCTTGTGGCTTGTGGCTTGTGGCTTGTGGCTTGTGGCTTGTGGCTTGTAGCTTGTAGCTACGCCGCTACGAATTGCTCGGCGTAATGGCACGCCACCTGGCGGTTATCCACCAGACGCAGCTCCGGCACTTCTGCTGCACAACGCTCGGTCGCATAGGGGCAGCGCTTGTGGAAGGCGCAGCCGCTTGGCGGGTTGAGCGGATTGGGCAGCTCGCCGACGATCTTGATCTTCGGCTTGAGCGGGTCCGGGTGGATGGTCGGGGTCGCCGACAGCAGCGCCTGCGTGTACGGGTGCAGCGGACGGTTGTAGATCTCTTCCTTGGGACCCATTTCCGCAGGCCGGCCCAGGTACATCACCAATACCGTATCGGCGACATGACGCACCACCGACAGGTTGTGGGAGATGAACACATAGGCGGTGTTGAATTCCTGCTGCAGGTCCATGAACAGGTTCAGTACCTGGGCCTGAATCGATACGTCCAGCGCTGAAGTCGGCTCGTCCGCTACCAGCACTTTGGGCTGCAGCATCATTGCCCTGGCCAGCGCGATACGCTGACGCTGACCGCCGGAGAACATGTGCGGGTAGCGCTGATAGTGCTCAGGGCGCAAACCGACCTGGGCCATCATCGCCTGCACTTTCTCGCGGCGTTCGGCGGCCGACAGATTGGTGTTGATCAGCAGCGGCTCGCCGAGCTGATCCCCGACTTTCTGCCTTGGGTTGAGCGAGGCATAAGGGCTCTGGAAGACCATCTGCACGTCCTTGCGCAACTGCTTGCGCTCGGCCTTGCTGGCCCCGGCAACTTCCTGACCGGCGATTTTGAGCGAGCCGGATGAAGGCTCTTCAATCAGTGTCAGCGCGCGCGCCAGTGTCGATTTGCCACAGCCGGACTCGCCGACCACAGCCAGAGTCTTGCCGGCTTCCAGTTCAAAGGACACCCCGTTAAGCGCACGCACCAGCGCCGAGCCCTTGAACAGGCCGCGGGAAACTTCGTAGTGACGGGTAAGGTCGCGGGCGGTCAGTACGACGCTCATTACGCCACCTCCTGATTCAAGGGATAGAAGCAGCGCGCCAGGCTGTGCGCCTTGGGATCAAGGGCAGGGCGTTCGGTACGGCAGTTGTCGCGTACGTACGGGCAGCGCGGAGACAGCAGGCAACCCTGTGGACGGTCATAGCGGCCCGGGACCATGCCCGGCAGCGTGGCGAGGCGCTCGGCGCCCATGCTGTGCTCGGGAATGGCGGCCAGCAAGGCTTCGCTGTAGGGGTGGGCAGGGACATCGAACAGCCCCGGCACCTGACCGACTTCGACGGCCTGACCGGCGTACATCACGCAGACTCGCTGGGCGGTTTCGGCCACGACAGCCAGGTCGTGAGTGATCAGCACCAGTGCCATGTCCTGCTCTTTTTGCAGGCTCAGCAGCAGCTCCATGATCTGCGCCTGGATGGTCACGTCCAGCGCGGTAGTCGGTTCGTCGGCGATCAGCAGTTTCGGTTCGCCGGCAATCGCCATGGCAATCGCCACACGCTGGCTCATGCCACCGGACAGTTGGTGCGGGTAGGCATTCAGGCGCGCAGCGGCGCCAGGGATCTCGACCTTTTCCAGCAGTTCCAGTGCACGCTGGCGTGCGGCCTTGCCCGACATGTTCAGGTGCTGGCGCAGCACTTCCTCGATCTGGAAACCCACGGTATAGCTGGGGTTCAGAGCGGTCATCGGGTCCTGAAAGACCATCGCCAGGTCTTTGCCGATGATGCGTCGACGCTGCCGCGAGTTGAGCTTGAGCAGGTCGTTGCCGTCGAAATTGAGCGCGTCGGCGGTGATGATGCCGGGGGAGTCGATCAGCCCCATCAGCGCCATCATGGTCACCGATTTACCGGAACCCGATTCGCCGACGATGGCCAGTACTTCTCCCTTTTCGACGCTCAGGGACAGGCCGTCCACAACAGGTACGGCCTTGGCGTCGCCGAAGCGGACGTTGAGATTCTTGATTTCAAGAAGTGACATGCGAATCTCCTCAGGCGGCGTTCTTGAGTTTCGGGTCCAGCGCATCGCGCAGACCGTCGCCCATCAGGTTGATTGCCAGCACGCTGAGCAAAATGGTCAGACCGGGCAGGCTCACGACCCACCAGGCACGTTCGATGTAGTCGCGCGCCGAGGCGAGCATGGTGCCCCACTCAGGCGTCGGTGGCTGTACGCCCAGACCCAGGAAGCCCAGCGCTGCGGCATCGAGAATCGCCGACGAGAAGCTCAGGGTCGCCTGAACGATCAGCGGTGCCATGCAGTTGGGCAGCACGGTGATGAACATCAGGCGCGGCAGTGTGGCGCCGGCCAGACGGGCAGCCGTCACGTAGTCGCGGTTCAGCTCGCCCATCACCGCAGCGCGGGTCAGACGAACATAGGAAGGCAGCGACACGATGGCGATGGCGATTACGGTATTGATCAGGCCTGGGCCGAGGATCGCCACGATGGCCACAGCCAGCAGCAGCGAAGGCAGGGCGAGCATGATGTCCATCAGGCGCATCACCGAAGGGCCGAGCACGCGAGGGAAGAAGCCCGCCAGCAAGCCCAGCAGAATGCCGGGGATCAGCGACATGACCACCGATGCCAGACCGATCAGCAGCGACAGACGCGAACCCTGGATCAGACGTGACAGCAGGTCGCGGCCCAGTTCGTCGGTGCCGAGGATGAATTGCCATTGGCCGCCTTCGAGCCACACCGGAGGCGTCAGCAGGAAGTCGCGGTATTGCTCGCTCGGGTCATGGGGTGCAACCCAGGGCGCGAACAGGGCGCAGAACACGATCAGGATCATGAACAGCAGGCCGGCAACCGCGCCTTTGTTTTTCGAGAAGGCTTGCCAGAATTCTTTGTACGGGGATGGGTAAAGCAGGCTTTGATCGACTGCTACCGCAGGAGTAGGGGTGCTCATATCGATGATCTCAGCGCTGGTGACGAATGCGTGGGTTGGCAAAGCCGTAGAGGATATCCACCACGAAATTGACCAGGATCACCAGACAGGCGATCAGCAGAATGCCGTTTTGCACGACCGGGTAGTCCCGGGCGCCAATGGCTTCGATCAACCACTTGCCGATACCCGGCCAGGAGAAGATCGTTTCGGTCAGTACCGCACCGGCCAGCAAGGTACCGATTTGCAGACCGAACACGGTCAGTACCGGAATCAGCGCATTGCGCAGGCCATGAACGAATACCACACGGGCAGGCGACAGGCCTTTGGCTCTGGCGGTACGCACGTAGTCTTCACGCAGCACTTCGAGCATCGACGAGCGAGTCATCCGGGCGATCACCGCGAGCGGGATGGTGCCCAGTACGATGGCCGGCAGAATCATGTGGTGCAGGGCATCGAGGAACGAACCCTGTTCGTCACTGAGCAGCGTGTCGATCAGCATGAAGCCGGTGACCGGCGGAATGTCGTACAGCAGGTCGATGCGCCCGGAAACCGGGGTCCAGCCCAGCGTTACCGAGAAGAACATGATGAGGATCAGGCCCCACCAGAAGATCGGCATGGAATAACCGGCGAGGGAAATCCCCATGACCCCATGGTCGAACAGGGACCCTCGCTTGAGTGCGGCGATCACCCCGGCCAGCAGGCCGAGAATACCCGCGAAAATCAGCGCCGCCAGCGACAACTCCAGGGTTGCCGGGAACAGCGAAGTGAATTCGGACCAGACACTGGTGCGCGTACGCAGCGATTCACCGAGGTCGCCCTGGGCGAGCTTGCCGATGTAATCGATGTACTGGGCGTAGAGGGGTTTGTTCAGACCCAGACGCTCCATGGCCTGAGCGTGCATTTCCGGATCGACACGGCGCTCACCCATCATGACTTCGACCGGATCGCCCGGAATCAGACGAATCAGGGCGAAGGTCAATAAGGTGATGCCGAAGAAAGTGGGTATCAGCAACCCCACTCGGCGGGCGATAAAACTAAACATCTTGGTGTGTACCTCATCAGCCGGTTAGGCGTGCTCCGGCGAGTCTCGGGTTATGAGCTCGCCGGATTATTTTTCTACTTCACCTGGGTAGTGGCGAAGTTGTTATTGGTCAAAGGGCTTATTTTAAAGCCTTCGACATCTTTGCGCATTGCAACGAAAAGTTTCGGGTAAGCCAGGCTGATCCAGGGCTGTTCTTGATTGAACACTTGTTGAGCCTGCTTATAGAGGGCGGCACGTTCCGCCGGTTCGGTTATTTTTCGTGCTTGAGTGATTGCGTCCTCGAACGCGTTGTTGCACCAGCGGGCATAGTTCTCGCCATTTTTGGCCGCGTCACAGCTCAGGTTGGGCGTGAGGAAGTTATCCGGGTCGCCATTGTCGCCAGCCCATCCGGCAAAAACCATGTCGTGTTCGCCATTTTTGGCGCGCTTGAGCATTTCGCCCCATTCCATGATGCGAATGTCTATCTTGATCCCGACCTTGGCCATGTCCGACTGAAGCATCTGTGCGCCTACCATCGGGTTCGGGTTGGTCACCGCGCCGCCATTTCGAGCAAACAGGGTGAATACCTGACCCTCAGGTACGCCGGCTTCCTTGAGCAGCGCACGGGCCTTGTCAGGATCGTATGCGGGGCTCTTGCTAGCGGTGTCGTAACCCATCATGGTCGGTGGATACGGGCCTACACCCTCAGTGGCCTTGCCTTCGCCAAACAGTGCCCTGATGTACGATTTCTTGTCGAAGGCCAGATTGATCGCCTGCCGCACGCGCACATCGCTCAGGTATTTGTGCGAGGTGTTCATGGCCAGGTAGCTGGTCATCATGGACTCCATCTCGTCGATCTTGAGATTGGGGTCAGCCTTGATGTTGGCAATATCGTCAGGTTTTGGGTAAAGCGCAACCTGACATTCATTCGCCTTGAGCTTTTGCAGGCGTGTGTTGTTGTCCAGAGTGATGGCAAAGATCAGTGCTTCACTCGGCACTTTGCCTTTCCAGTAATTCGGGTTGGCTTTATAGCGGACTTGGGCATCCTTGGCATAGCGAGTCAGGATGAACGGGCCGGTGCCAATCGGTTTGCTGTTGAGTTCGGCGGTCTTGTTGCTCTTGAGCAACTGGTCGGCGTATTCGGCGGAATAGATCGAGGTGAACGGCATCGCCAGATCACGCAGGAATGGCGACTCGGGATGCGCAAGGGTGAACTTGACGGTGGAGTCGTCAACTTTTTCGACGTCCTTGAGCAAGTTCTGGAAGCCCATGCTTTCAAAATAGGGGTAGCCGACCAGCGAAAGTGCGTGCCACGGATGCTTGGGGTCCAACTGGCGCTTGAAGCTCCAGACCACGTCATCGGCATTCATTTCGCGGGTGGGCTTGAAGTAGTCGGTGGTCTGGAATTTGACGCCCTTTCGCAGTTTGAAAGTGTACGTCAGACCGTCGGGGCTGATGTCCCAGCTTTCAGCCAGGCCCGGTACGGTATCAGTGGTGCCTGGGGTGAACGCTACCAGACGTTCAAGAATGGTTTCGGCCGAGGCATCTGCCGTGACGGCGGTCGTGTACTGCACGATATCGAAACCTTCAGGGCTCGCTTCGGTGCAGACCACCAGCGGTTTGGCCGAAACGGTTGCGGCGGCGCTAAGCAGCGCAATGGCAATCGACGCGCGGAGCGATAGCAGTTTCAATAGAAGCCTCCTTGTTGATCGAAGAAGCCGTGACTGACCCTGTGTCAGCCACGGCTACGGGACCGCTTAAAGAATGTTGAACGGAACGGTGGTCACCAGACGGAATTCGTTGATGTTGCCATCAGCCTGATTCTCGCTGGCGCGGTGGGTGGTGTAAGTGGCGCGGATGGCAGTAGCCTTGAGCGGGCCGGACTGCACGGAGTACGACGTACCGATACCGTATTCGTAGTGAGTCTCGCCGTCCATTGCGTTTACGCCGCTCGGTGTCCGAACGCCATTGATGGTCTGGACGTCGCCGTAGACGTTGCCTTTGTATTTGGTGCCGTCGATGTCCCAGCCACGAGCCTGGTAGATGTTGAATTTCAGACCCGGCACGCCGTATTCGGCCATGTTCAGTACGTAGGCGATCTGCAGGGATTTCTCGTTCGGGCCGTTGAAGTCCGAGAGCAGGGAGTTGGCCAGGAAGATCGCGTTGGTGTCGTGCGCATAGTCGAAGTACTCATCGCCAGATACTTGCTGATAGGCAAGGCTGATGCTGTGAGCATTGTGTGTACCGGTGAAGGACAGGCTGTAGGTATCGTTGTCGATAGGGCCCTGTTTGCTTTGACCGGAGTCCTTGGTCTTGTAGTAGTTCAGGTTGGTGCTGAGCGCCAGCGCCTTGCTGTCACCCAGTTCGTGGGTGAAACCGAAGTAGTACTGGTGCCAGAAATCTTCCAGATTCGATGCGTAAAAGCTGGTTGTCAGGCTGTCGGTCGGCTTGTAGTCAGCGCCGAACATGTCCAGACGGTCGGCGGTCTGGCTGCGATCACCGTACTCGGAGCGGAACTTGTCCAGGCTCTGCTCCATACGTGGCGATACGCGGTCGAAACTACCGGCTTGAAAGGACAGGTTATTCAGCTCGTCGCTCTGTACGGCAACACCCTGGAAGCTGGAGGGCAGTGCGCGGTTGCCGATGAAGGCGATGACCGGGGTGTTCACCGATTGGCGACCCATGGTCAGTACGGTGTTGGAAACCCGCGCCTTGACGTTGCCCAGGCCCATCTTGCTCCACTGACCGACTGCATCGCCGTCGCTGTGTGCCAGGGTACGGTTGGAGTTGCCGGCAAAGTCGTCGGTGTCACGGTCCAGCGCAATGGCGTTGTACAGCGCCAGTTCGGTGGAGAAACCTACAACACCCTGGGTGTAACCCGAGGTGTAGTTGACGATGGTGCCCTGCTGCCAGTTGATACGACGCGAGGTCTGCTCGGCAATGCCGTTGTCGTTGTAGCGGAACACTTCGCCGCGACGTTTGAGTTCATTGGCGTACCAGTTACGGGTCGTGCCGGTCAGGTGTTGATCTTCGATAAAACCGTTGGCGTCGGCCTGTGCATTCTTTGAACTCAGCTCGGTCGGTACGAACGTCTGGCTTGCCGGTTCAGCCTGAACCAGTGCGCCAAACGACGAGAGAGACAATGCCAATAACGCAGTGCTAGTTGTTTTCACGATGTGCAGCTCCCTTTATCACTTTTTTATATGCCAGTTCTTTGAGCCTGGCTTTTGGTGGTGCAGGACTTTGGGTCCTGCGTTGTTATAGGTATCGACGCGCAAGTACCCGCTCTCGCCGTGACACATGACGGCGAGGGCGTGCGGAGTTTTCGATCAATCGACGATGCTGACGCCTGAAAAGTTGTTGCGACCGAACGGGCTGACGTGGAAGTCCCTGACCTCGGCGCGCAATGGCTGATTGACGGTCGAGTGGGCAATCGGTGTGATCGGCACCTGCTCCTTCAGGTAGCGCTGCGCCCGTTGGTACAGTTCGGTACGCTTCACGCGGTCAGTGGTCGCAACCGCGTCCTTGATCAGGTCGTCGTATTTCTTGTCGCACCACATCGAATAGTTGTTGCCGCCAATCGCGTCGCAGCTGTAAAGCGTGCCCAGCCAGTTGTCCGGGTCACCGTTGTCGCCGGTCCAGCCGATCAGCGAGATATCGTGCTCGCCGTTTTTGGTGCGTTTGAGGTATTCACCCCATTCGTAACTGACGATCTTGACCTTGATACCGACCTTGGCCCAGTCGGCCTGAAGCATTTCAGCCATCAGTTTGGCGTTGGGGTTGTACGGACGCTGAACCGGCATGGCCCACAGGGTCAGTTCCGTGCCTTCCTTGACGCCAGCGGCACGCAACAGGGTCCTGGCTTTTTCCGGGTCGTAGGGGGCGTCCTTGATGCTGTCGTCATAGGACCACTGGGTCGGTGGCATGGCGTTGACTGCCAGTTGCCCCGCGCCCTGATAAACCGCGTTGATGATCGCCTTTTTGTTGACGGCCATGTCCAGCGCCTGACGGACTTGCAGCTTGCCCAGCGGTTCGTGGCGCACGTTGTAAGAGATGTAGCCGAGGTTGAAGCCTGGCTTCTCGATGACCTGCAGGCTTTTGTCTGCCTTGAGGCTGGCGAGGTCCGCCGGACGCGGGTTGACCGAGACCTGGCATTCGTTGGCCTTGAGCTTTTGCATGCGCGCGGAGGCGTCGGTCACGATGGCGAAGATCAACTGGTCGATTTTCACCCGGCTCGGGTCCCAGAATTCCTTGTTGCCCTTGTAGCGAATCTGCGAATCCTTCTGATAGCGCTGAAACACGAACGGCCCTGTACCGATAGGCTGCTGATTGATGTCGCGCACGTCGCCCTTGGCCATCAGCTGTTCGGCGTACTCGGCGGAGAGAATGCCGGCGAAGTTCATCGCGATGTTCTGGATGAATGCCGCATCGACCGTATTGAGGGTGAAGACGACGGTCAGCGGGTCGGTCTTCTCGACGGACTTGATCTTCTTGTTCAGGCCCATGCCGGTGAAGTAGGGGAACTCGGTCGGGTAAGCGACACGGAACGGATGATCGGGCTTGAGCATGCGATTGAAGGTGAACAGCACGTCGTCGGCGTTGAAGTCACGGCTGGGCTTGAAGTTCTTGTTGCTGTGGAACTTCACGCCCTCGCGCAGATGAAACGTGTAGACCAGGCCGTCTTCCGAGGTGTCCCAGGAAGTCGCCAGCGCTGGAACCACGGTGGTATCGCCTTGCTTGAATTCGGTGAGTCGATTGTAGATCGGCTCGGATGCATCGTTATCGGTGGAGGAAGTGTATTGCGCACCGTCGAAGCCAGCCGGGCTCGCTTCGGAGCAAAACACCAGATTGCTTGCCGCCTGGGCAAACGGGGCCAGTGCCAACAGTCCCAGGCACGACGTCATCGCAAGAGTTTTACGCATGATGATCCCTATCCTCGAAGGATGAGCCGAGGCTCTAATATCTAACTGGCCCAAAGGCCTCGCCCCACGCAATTTTGCACGACATGCCCGGTACACCTGGACACGAAGCGGCGTGCTTCCCGCCATTGCCGCTGCCCTTCGACGGTAAGTCGTCAGAGGCACGCGGTATATAGGCTCGAAGGCTGCAAAGCTCGTAGGAAATATCTTAGTGATAGTAGAAGAATGCCGTTATCGGCACGTTTCAACCCATCACTCGGGGCTTATATTCAAGTAGAGCGGTTTGCTGCGCCGGGTGAGCGGCGCAGCAAACAGTCGCTTTTACTTGCCGCTCACGCTCACACCGTAAAAGGAGTTCAAGCCAAACGGGCTGATCTTGAAGTCCTGTACTTTGGAGCTCATGGGTTGATAGACCGTCGAGTGCGCAATAGGCGTCATTGGCACGGCGTCTTTCAGGAGGTGTTGCGCCTGCTTGTACAGTTTGGTGCGCTCGGTCTGATCGGACGTTTGCTTGGCCTGATGGATCAGCGTGTCGAACGCCTTGTCGCACCATTTGGCAAAGTTGTTGCCATTCAGGGCGTCGCAGCCGAACAGGGTGCCGAGCCAGTTGTCCGGGTCACCATTGTCACCGCTCCAGCCGATCAGCATGGCACCGTTCTCGCCATTCTTGGCGCGCTTGATGTACTCGCCCCATTCATAGCTGACGATCTTGGCGTTGATACCGATCTTCTTCCAGTCGGACTGGAGCATTTCGGCCATCAGTTTGGCGTTGGGGTTGTAAGGACGCTGAACCGGCATCGCCCACAGGGTGATTTCGGTGCCTTCCTTGATGCCGGCTTCCTTGAGCAACTGGCGAGCTTTCTCGGGATCGTACTTGGCGTCCTTGATGGTGGTGTCATAGGACCACTGGGTCGGCGGCATGGCGTTGACCGCCAATTGACCTGCACTCTGGTAAACGGAGTCGATGATCTGCTGCTTGTTGACCGCCATGTCCAGCGCCTTACGCACTTCCAACTGAGCCAGCGGGTTTGGATGGTCTTCGCCCTTGATCTGAGGCATCACGTTGTAGGCGATGTAACCCAGGTTGAAGCCCGCCTGATCAGGCATCTTCAGGCTTTTGTCTTCCTTGAGGATTTTGACGTCGGCAGGACGCGGATAAGCCGTGATCTGGCATTCGTTTTTCTTGAGCTTCTGCATGCGCACCGAAGCATCGGTGGTGATGGCGAAGATCAGATTGTCGACCTTGACGTCCTCAGGCTTCCAGTAATCCTTGTTGCCGGTGTAACGGATGTTGGAGTCTTTCTGGTAGCTCTTGAACACGAACGGGCCAGTGCCGATCGGCTGCTGATTGATCAGCTCCGGCTTGCCTTCCTTGAGCAGCTTGGCGGCGTACTCTGCGGACTGGATGGACGCGAAGCTCATCGCCATGTTCTGGATGAACGCGGCGTCGACCATGCCCAGCACGAACTTGACGGTGTGATCGTCGATCTTCTCGATCTTCTTGATGTTGGTGTCCATCGCCATATCGGTGAAGTACGGGAATTCGGTCGGGTACGCTTTGCGGTAAGGCATGTCCTTGTCGATCATGCGATTGAACGTGAACAGCACGTCATCGGCATTGAATTCACGGGTCGGCTTGAAGTATGGCGTGGTGTGGAATTTGACGCCTTCGCGAAGATGGAAGGTGTACGTCAGACCATCTTCGGAGATGTCCCATTTGGTCGCCAGGCCCGGCACTACGGCGGTGCCGCCGCGCTCAAACTGACTCAGGCGGTTGAAGATGGTCTCTGCCGAGGCGTCGAAGTCAGTACCAGTGGTGTATTGACCCGGATCGAAGCCCGCTGGGCTGCCCTCGGAACAGAACACCAGATTCGATGCCGCGTGAGCGAAAGGTGCGCTGGCGAGCAAGCTGGCGCCGACCAGAAACGGAATGACCGCGTGTTTGAGCATGGTTGCCTCAGTTGTTGTCATTTTTGATTAGAGGGAACGACCTCGTGAGCCGATCCGTCCGATACTTATGCAGGGGCCATACCCAAAGCAAGACAGTGAGGCGAAAGAAGCGACAAAGAGTGGCACGATCGTACAGGAATGTCGCGAAAGTGTAACTTTCTTGGTAGTTGATCGTTTGCGCGACGCTTTTTCGATTATTTCGCGCACCAATAAGGCGCAACCGGGTGAGAAAAATGCACCCGGTTGGCGCTGTGTTGTTACTTCACTGTTCCCAGGCTGACACCATAAAAGGGTGTCAGACCGAAGGGACTGATCTTGAAGTCCTGCACTTCCTGGCGCATCGGCTGAAACACCTTGGAGTTGGCAATCGGGGTGATCGGCACCTGCTGCTTGAGAATGTGTTGAGCCTGTTGATAGAGCTTGATGCGTTCATCGCGGTTGCTGGTCAGCTTGGCCTGCTGCACCAGCTTGTCATAGGCCGGGTCGCACCATTTGGCGTAGTTGCTGCCTTTGACGGCTGCGCAGCTGTAAAGCACGCCGAGCCAGTTGTCGGGGTCACCGTTATCACCGGTCCAGCCGTAAATCATCGCGTCATGCTCGCCGGCCTTGGCGCGCTTGATGTATTCGCCCCATTCATAGCTGACGATGTTGGCCTTGATACCGATTTTCTCCCAGTCGGACTGGATCATCTGTGCCGACATGCGTGCATTGGGGTTCGACGCGCGCTGCACAGTCATGGCCCACAGGTCGATTTTGGTACCCGGCGCTACACCTGCTTCCTTGAGCAGCTGCCTGGCTTTGGTCAGGTCGTGCGGGGCGTCCTTGATGGTCGGATCGAAGCTCCACTGACCCGGCGGCAGCGCATTTTCAGCCAGCTGGCCCGCGCTCTGATAAACCGCTTTGATGATCGCCGGCTTGTCGATGGCCATGTCCAGCGCCTGGCGGACCTTGAGCTGATCCAGCGGCGGATGCGTAACGTTGTAGGCCACGAAGCCCAGGTTGAAGCCTGGCTGGCTGAGGACCTTGAGTTTCGGGTCCTTTTTCATCTCCTCGATGTCCTGCGGACGCGGATAGCCGCTGACCTGGCATTCGTTGGCTTTGAGCTTCTGCAGACGCACGGCGGCATCACTGCTGATCGAGAAGATCAGGTTGTCGATCTTCACATCCTCCGGCTTCCAGTACTGGGTATTGCCGACGTAACGGATCTGCGAATCCTTCTGGTAGCGCTTGAAGACGAACGGACCAGTGCCGATGGGCTTCTGGTTCAGGTCCTCGGCCTTGCCTTCCTTGAGCAACTGGTCGGCGTATTCAGCGGACTGAATGGACGCGAAGCTCATGGCCAGGTTCTGCACGAAGGCCGCATCGATGTTGCTCAGGGTGAACTTGACAGTCAGCGGGTCGACTTTCTCGACGCTCTTGATTGTCTTATTCAGGCCCATGTCGGTGAAGTAGGGCGACTCGGACGGATACGCCTTGCGGAACGGGTGGTTGGCATCGAGCAGGCGGTTGAAGGTGAACAGCACGTCATCGGCGTTGAACGTGCGCGTCGGGGTGAAATAATCCGTGGTATGGAATTTCACGCCGTCGCGCAGGTGAAAGGTGTAGGTCAGACCATCCGGCGAAACGTCCCAGCGTGTGGCCAGACCCGGCTCCACTTCCGTACCGCCACGCTTGAACTGGGTCAGACGGTTGAAAACGGTTTCGGCCGAGGCATCGAAGTCGGTGCCGCTGGTGTACTGGCTGGGGTCGAAACCGGCCGGGCTGGCTTCAGAGCAATACACCAGCGTGCTTGTCGCGTGGGCCAAAGGCGCGCAGGCCAGCAGCGCGGTGGTCAGCAGCAGCGGTTTGAAAAGTGTGTGTCCCATGGATCCCTCGCGTGGTACGGCAGTAACCGTGCTTGAAAGTCGACAATCAGCTAGACAACGGATAGTGCCGTACTTGGTCGGGGTCGGACAATACGCTTACTTGCCGGTAATCCTCGCCCAAAGGTCTGCCAGCGACACACTTTCAAAAAACACGTCCAGAAAATTGCTGCCGTCCTGACTAAAACGCTGCAAGTCCTTTTTCGTGCTTTGCTGCAATTGGATTCTGGACTGGTCCAGCTCGCTCTTGAGTGTCGCCCGCTCGACCTGTTCTGGATTGGCCTCGGCCCATTCCCGGACAATCGCGTCCTGCCAGTCGCAGTCCATGGGATGAGTGAAGAACCGCGTGGCTACCCGGACCGGATGTTCGGCGCCTTCCTTGCCATGCCATTGGCCCAGAACGGCCTGACCTACTTGCAGCACGGCCTTTCTGGCGAGGGTTGCGGCAAGCACATGCAGCGGGTGCTGCGCATGATCCTTGGCCAGTTGCGAATGTGACGGATCGGTCGAGCCGCTGCTATTGGGGTCTTCGTCGAGCAGGGTCTGCAGGTCGTCGACGCTGTTGCCAAGCCAGATGGCCAGACTTTGCATGACGGTGCCAAATGCATTGCCAAGCAATCGCCCCGGCGTACCGATAAAGGCGTAGAACTGTTCGACCTGTTCGGAGAACGGCTGGCTGGCCCACTGGTCCCGCGCTTCGAGAAAGGCCTCGTAACCCGTGAGCAGTCGCGGATCAGGGTGCTCGCCCAGAACGATCTGAATAATCTGGTCGCGCTCGTAACGTTCTCCAGCCTTGATCGCTTCGAACGGCTTTTCGTCTGTCGAGAACAGAATCCTGCCAAGCGGCTCAGCGAGGCTGGCGATGATATCGCTGCCACCGAACGTACCGGTTACCAGCGGCAGACGGTGCTTGCAGTCTGCTTCGGACGTCCAGGGCAGAATGCGCTCATGGCCGAGTTTGATCAGGCTGAGCTCGGCGAAGTTGGAGTGGGCGAAGAAGTCTTCGAGAATGTGCAGCGCCGCGCCCATGTCGCGCAAACCGTCTGTAGAGCCGGGGCCGCCATTGACGGCCGATTCCAGCCCCGCAGCCATCACCTCCACCGAGCGCTGAATGTAGCGTTTCATCGAGGTGTCAGGGTCGACCTTCAATAGCGGATCGTCAGGCAGCACCCAGGCGTCGAAGTCGGCGTCGCGTTCTTTTGGATTGGCCGGTTTGGGGTCGGGGGTTCTGGGGTTGTCGATGTGTTCAGCAGGACGATAGACGCCGAGGCGCTCTGCGTTCACGACGAAGCGCGAGCGGTCTGCCTTCATCAGATCGGTGAATTCCTTGACTGCCAGCACGTCCACAATGCGCGTCAGTGCGTCACGGGAAAGCAGGTCAGGGAAGCTTTTCGGCATGCTTGTCGCCCTGACGATTTTCGGATCAAGCAACTGCGAGTAGTCGCGCAGCCAGTTGCCGAAATAGATCGCGCGGATTTCCTCAGGCCTGAAACCTGCAGATTCGAGAACGGCTTCGATAGCGCCATGGGTATGTTTGTGTTTGTCGCCATCACCGGCTTCGAATCTCAAGGGGGTTGGAAGCGGTTCGCGATGGGTATTCATGTCCTGATCGTTGACAGTGGCAGGGTTGCGGGAAGCGTTATGCGGGGGATTCATCCTTGATTCCTTGATGGCAAGTGCGCGTTGGCCGGTTCGCTCAGCCAAGGCGATAGTGCTCGGAAGTGAGATGGCAAGTTTCGCGAGCCGCGAGATTACCGACAATCAGGCGGGGCATCAGCCAACGTAGGAGATTGCCGAGCAAGAGGGGGGAGTCAGGAGGAGGGGAGCGTGGAAAAGGGCGGCAGTCGATACTACCGCCCTGTCATTCACGGAATCGCGACTTCAATCACGCCATCTGCCGCAACGCTGACCTGGCTGGTGCCCGCTTCGACATCGGGTGTCGGTGCCGAGTCTGCACGCGAAGACTTTGCCATCATCATGACCGGCGCGCGCAGATACGGCTGCGGGTAGCCCGAGGTATTCAGGTTCAGGTTGACCAGCTTGTAGCCCGTACCACCCAACGCTTCGGTGACCAGTTGCGCGCGAGCCTTGAATGCGGTCACCGCGTCCTTGAGCAGGGCGTCTTCGCTGGTCTTGCGCGTCGATGGCGAGATCGAGAAGTCCATGCCGCCCATTTTCAGGTCGGTCAGCAGCTCGCCGGTCAGCTTGGACAGCACGGCGAAGTCTGCACTTTCCAGGCGCAGTTCGGCACGTTCACGCCAGCCGGTGATCTTCTGGCCTTTATCGTCGTAGACCGGGTAGCTGTTGCGGCTGCCCTGGCGGATCTTCACGTCCTTGACCTGGCGCGCCTGACCCAATGCCTTGTTCAGCGTCTCGGTGATCTGCGCGGCCAGTTTGGCCGGATCGCTGTCCTGCGCTTCGGTGTACAGCGTGACGAGCATCAGGTCGCGCTGCACCTCCTGATTGACCTCGGCGCGCAATGAAATCTGGTTGTAACGGGCTTCTTCAGCCATGGCGGGCAGGCTGGACAGAGCAGCGGCCAGCGCGACAAGGGTGGCGGCAGGGCGAAGGTTGAACATGAGAGCTCCTTGTTATCAAACGGCCGCCGACAGTTGTCGGGCGGCGCAAAGTGTTCTGACTGTAGCGCTTTGGTCCGGTTCCTGCGATGACCGAGTGCCCTGGCGTGCGGTGCGTTGACGCACTTTTTCAGTTTTGCCTCCCGCTTGGTTATACTCGCTGCGATCCGCCTGGAGCACTCATCAGGAGAGCTCATGCTCGCCCCCGTTCAAATGCTTTCAGCCACACGACAAAACCTGTGGCGCCTGACATTCATCCGTATTCTGGTGCTGGCCGCGCAGGCCGGCTCGGTTGGTATGGCCTGGCTGTTCGACTTTCTGCCGTTGCCCTGGCTGCAACTGTCGATCACCCTGGGCTGCTCATTGGTGCTCTGCGGGCTGACGGTCATCCGTCTGCGCACCTCGCTGCCGCTCACCGAGCTTGAATATGCGCTGCAACTGGCGCTGGACCTGCTGATCCACAGCGCGCTGCTGTATTACTCGGGGGGCTCGGCCAACCCGTTCGTTTCCTATTATCTGGTGCCGCTGACTATCGCCGCTGCCACGCTGCCGTGGCGCTACTCGCTGATCCTGTCCGGCTTTGCGCTGAGCATGTACACCTTGTTGATGGTGCGTTCCTACCCGCTGGAAACCGACTCCATCGCCCGGGAAAACATGCAGATCTACGGCATGTGGCTGAGTTTTGCCCTGGCGGCGGCAGTCATCACCTTCTTTGCCGCGAAGATGGCCGAAGAGTTGCGTCGTCAGGAGCAACTGCGTGCCGAGCGTCGCGAAGAAGGCCTGCGTGATCAGCAGTTGCTCGCCGTCGCGACCCAGGCCGCAGGGGCTGCCCATGAATTGGGAACGCCGCTGGCAACCATGAGCGTGCTGCTCAAGGAAATGCGCCAGGATCACAGTGACCCGGCCTTGCAGGATGACCTGTCCGTGCTGCAGGAGCAGGTCAAGCAGTGCAAGCAGACCCTGCAGCAACTGGTGCGCGCCGCCGAAGCCAATCGGCGTATGGCTGTCGAATATCAGGCTGCCACCCGCTGGCTGGATGAGTCCCTCAACCGCTGGCATTTGATGCGCCCGGAAGTGAGTTACCGTTTCTATAAGCTGGGCAAGGGCGAAGCGCCGATGCTGGCGCCGCCGCCGGACCTGACTCAGGCGCTGCTCAACCTGCTCAACAACGCTGCCGATGCCTGCCCCGATGGCCTTGAAGTCAACCTGGACTGGGACAGTGCGGAAATCTGCATCAGCATTCGCGACCATGGCGCGGGTGTGCCGCTGGCGATTGCCGAACAGATCGGCAAACCGTTCTTTACTACCAAGGGCAAAGGTTTCGGCCTGGGTCTGTTCCTGAGCAAGGCCAGCGTCACCCGTGCGGGTGGCTCGGTGAAGCTCTACAGTCATGAAGAAGGCGGTACGCTCACCGAGCTGCGCTTGCCCCGAGATACGCGAGGAGAAGAAGCATGAGTGACGATGACATCCAGGTCGAAGGCGAAGAGCTGCCGCACCTGTTGCTGGTCGATGATGACGCGACGTTCACCCGTGTGATGGCGAGGGCCATGAGCCGTCGTGGTTTTCGCGTGAGCACCGCCGGCTCGGCTGAAGAAGGGCTGGCCCTGGCGCAACAGGACATCCCCGAATACGCCGCGCTGGACCTGAAGATGGACGGCGACTCCGGTCTGGTGCTGCTGCCCAAGCTGCTGGAAATGGACCCGGAGATGCGCGTGGTGATTCTCACCGGTTATTCGAGCATTGCCACGGCGGTCGAAGCGATCAAGCGTGGCGCGTGCAACTACCTGTGCAAACCGGCTGACGCTGATGACGTACTGGCAGCGCTGTTGTCCGAGCACGCCAACCTCGACACGCTGGTCCCGGAGAATCCGATGTCGGTGGACCGCTTGCAGTGGGAGCATATCCAGCGCGTGCTGACCGAGCACGAGGGCAATATTTCAGCGACTGCGCGTGCGCTGGGCATGCATCGCCGGACCTTGCAGCGCAAGTTGCAGAAACGCCCCGTGCGACGTTGATGAAGGTTTTTTCATAGTGATCGATTAGGCGTTTTTTTGCTTCATTGTGCTCAGGCATCGTACGTTCAAAGAGAGCGAGCCTGAACCACATGAATCGCAATGCTGAATATTCTGCCGTCAACGATACTGTGCAAGGAGCATTTTTACCCCGCGTCTGGAAGCTGATAACGCCATATTGGCGCAGTGAGGAAAAGACCACTGCCTGGCTGCTGCTGGTCTCGGTGATCGCGCTGTCGCTGTTCAGCGTGCAGGTCTCGGTGTTCTTCAACAGCTGGTACCGAGACTTCTACAACGCGCTGCAGAACAAGGATCTGGCTGCGTTCACCCACCTGATCCTGTACTTCAGCGGCATCGCCGCGATCGCCATTCTGGCTGCGGTCTATCGCCTGTACCTGACCCAGTTGCTGACCATCCGCTGGCGTCGCTGGCTGACGGAGCAACACTTCGCGCGCTGGCTCGCCGACAAGAATTACTACCAGCTGGAGCAGGGCGGTTACACCGATAACCCTGACCAGCGCCTGTCCGAAGACCTCAACGAGTTCACCACCAGCACGCTCAGCCTGGGGCTGGGGCTGATGAGCGCGGTGGTCAGCCTGGTGTCGTTTTCGGTGATTCTCTGGGGCGTATCGGGCAGTATCGAGCTGTTCGGCGTGACCATTCCCGGCTATATGTTTTGGGCGGCCTTGCTCTATGCGCTGGTGGGCAGCCTGCTGACCCACTGGATCGGCAAGCGGCTGATCCCGTTGAACAACCAGCAGGAGCGATTCGAGGCGGACCTGCGTTTTGCCTTGGTGCGTGTGCGCGAGAACGCTGAAAGCATTGCCTTGTCCGAAGGCGAGCGCAACGAAAACCAGCGCCTGAGCGCGCGCTTCATGATGATCTGGAATAACTTCCGGGCCTCGATGAAGGTCCAGAAGCGGCTGACGTTCTTCACCTCGGGCTATTCGCAGATTGCGCTGATCTTTCCCTTCATTGTGGCCGCGCCACGCTATTTCGCCGGCAAGATCGAGCTGGGTGATCTGATGCAGATCAACTCGGCATTCGGCAATGTGCAGGAGAACTTCAGCTGGTTCATCAGCGCCTATGGCACGCTGGCGTCATGGCGCGCCACCAGCGACCGTCTGCTGAGCTTCCGCCAGGCCATGACTGACAATGAAGGTCGGCAGCCGGCCATCGAAAGAATTCACGGCGACGACACGCTGGACCTGCGCAATCTGGGCTTGAGCATTGCCGGTGGGCGTCAATTGCTGAGCGACGCCAGTCTGCAGGTCGGTGCGGGAGAGCGGGTCATGCTCAGCGGTCGCTCGGGCAGTGGCAAAAGCTCGTTGCTGAGGGCGCTGGGCGGTCTCTGGCCTGAGGGTTCGGGGCAGATTCGCTTGCCCACCGGCACGGCGCTGTTTCTGCCGCAACGGCCTTACCTGCCCATCGGCACCTTGCGTGAGGCGATGAGTTATCCACAGCCCGTCGAGCATTACCCGGCACAGCGCTTTGCCGAGGTACTGAATCAGTGCCGTCTGGAGCATCTGATACCGCGCCTGGACGAAAGCAACCACTGGCAGCGTTTTCTCTCACCGGGCGAGCAGCAGCGGGTGGCGTTCGCGCGTGCCCTGCTGGTCGCGCCGAGCTGGCTGTATGTGGATGAGGCCACCTCGGCCATGGACGAAGATGACGAGACGGCGATGCACTGCGCCATCATCGACGGACTGCCCGGCCTGACGCTGATCAGCGTCGGGCACCGCAGCAGCCTGAAACGCTTCCATGACCGGCATGTGCGCGTCGAGAGCGGCAAATTGATCGAGCAAGCGTGATCCGCAACGTTTTGAGGTCGATGCTATAGGGGACACGGCGCTTTTGAGGGTGTGATCATACAACCGCTGAGCTATGATTAGCCCATGTTTAGCAGTCCAGAGATCGATGTTGGATGGAAAATCAAAGCGCTCTGCCCCGCGCCCGCAGAAAACACCGCAGCCTCGCGCAGGAGCTGGTGACAGAGCTGTCCGAGCGTATTCGCAGCGGTCAGCTCAAGCGCGGCGACAAACTGCCCACCGAATCCGCAATCATGGAAGAGCAGGGCGTCAGCAGGACGGTCGTGCGTGAGGCGATTTCGCGTCTGCAGGCCTCCGGTCTGGTCGAGACCCGCCACGGCATCGGCACCTTCGTGCTCGATACGCCAAGCCCCAGTGGCTTCAGGATTGACCCGGCGACCATCGTCACCCTGCGCGATGTACTGGCGATTCTCGAATTGCGCATCAGCCTTGAAGTCGAGTCGGCAGGCCTGGCAGCCCAGCGGCGTAGTGATGAACAACTGGCAGCCATGCGTTCGGCGCTGGACGCGCTCAATGAAAGTGCGGCACACGCCACCGATGCCGTGGCCTCGGACTTCCAGTTCCATCTGCAGATTGCCTTGTCGACCGGCAATCGCTACTTCACTGACATCATGACCCACCTGGGCACCAGCATCATCCCGCGTACCCGGCTCAATTCCGCGCGTCTGGCACATGATGACCAGCAGCACTATATGAATCGGCTGAGCCGCGAGCACGAAGAAATCTTCGACGCCATCGCCCGCCAGGATTCCGATGCGGCCCGCGCCGCCATGCGCCTGCACCTGACCAACAGCCGCGAACGCCTGCGCCATGCGCATGAAGAGGCCGAATCGCAGCGGGCTTGAGGTTTGAAAAGAGGACGCAGAGCGTCCGGAACGGCATGCCCACGCTGGAGCGTGGGCACGATAAGTGTTCTCCCTGACATCTATCGTTCCTCACGCTTGACTATCGTTCCCATGCTCCGCGTGGGAATGCAGTTCGTGACGCTCTGCGTCACACAGCGGCTTTTCTTTGTCAGGTGGATTTGGGGTTGGCTCAGGTCACCTTTTCGCCCCTCGGCGAGTTACTTTGATGAGGCCAAAGTAACCAAAGCCTTTCGCTCCGTTTCCGGCCCGACTTCGTCGGGTTCCTTCGCCCTGTCACTAACGTCGCACTCTGCGTCGTCCGTGCCATCGTGGTAGAAAAGCACTTTTGCGGCAGTGGCTGCGATTTTGACTATCGTCCCCACGCTCCAGCGTGAGAATGCCTTTCGTGACGCTCGGCATCACACATCTACGTGGCATCGCAGGAGTCAAAACCGGGCCCCGTGCGCTCCCTCTGAAAAAACCCGAAATCCCTGTTGAGTGATTTTATTATCAGTTGTACGATGACTTACGACATCGGCGCTGACCCGGTGATCCTCTAACAATTATGTCCTCCAGGGTGTTCGAATAATGAATCCACAAGAACTGAAGTCCATCCTCTCTTCCGGTCTGCTGTCTTTCCCGGTTACCGATTTCAATGCCCAGGGCGATTTTCATCGCGCTGGCTACATCAAACGCCTCGAGTGGCTGGCTCCGTATGGCGCAAGCGCTCTGTTCGCCGCCGGCGGCACGGGTGAGTTTTTCTCCCTGGCTGCCAGCGAATATTCCGAAATCATCAAGACTGCCGTCGACACTTGCGCCACCAGCGTGCCAATCCTCGCCGGTGTAGGCGGTGCGACCCGTCAGGCCATCGAGTACGCTCAGGAAGCCGAGCGTCTGGGCGCCAAGGGCTTGCTGCTGCTGCCGCACTACCTGACCGAAGCCAGCCAGGACGGTGTTGCCGCTCACGTCGAAGCCGTGTGCAAATCGGTGAAGATCGGTGTGGTGGTCTACAACCGTAACGTCTGCCGCCTGACGCCAACCCTGCTGGAACAACTGGCCGAGCGTTGCCCTAACCTGATCGGTTACAAGGATGGCCTGGGTGATATCGAGCTGATGGTTTCGATCCGCCGCCGTCTCGGTGACCGTTTCTCGTACCTGGGCGGCCTGCCGACCGCTGAAGTCTATGCCGCTGCCTACAAGGCGCTGGGCGTGCCGGTCTACTCGTCCGCAGTGTTCAACTTCGTACCGAAACTGGCGATGGACTTCTACCACGCCATCGCTCGCGACGATCATCAGGCGGTCGGCAAGTACATCGACGATTTCTTCCTGCCTTACCTGGAAATCCGCAACCGCAAGGCCGGTTATGCCGTGAGCATCGTCAAGGCCGGCGCGAAGATCGCCGGTTATGACGCAGGTCCGGTGCGCGCACCGTTGACCGATCTGACGTCAGACGAGTGCGACATGCTCGCTGCACTGATGGACAAGCAGGGCAAGCAGTAACACCTGCCACGTCAAAGCCGCTGAGCGATCAGCGGTTTTTTCGTTGCACGGCATGACCCTTACAGGTGGCAGATGTCGTCGCCGTGACGCTGCCAAGGGGCCTGTAACGCTACACCCAAAAACAGCTTTACCCGCGTAAAAAAATAATCAGTGGGAGCTCTACCATGCAAAAGTCCAAGCCGACGCATGTCCGCTATTTGATCCTGTTGATGCTGTTTCTGGTCACCACGATCAACTACGCCGACCGCGCCACCATCGCTATCGCTGGTTCCAGCATTCAGAAAGACCTGGGCATCAGTGCCGTCACGCTGGGCTATATCTTCTCCGCATTCGGCTGGGCCTACGTGGCCGGTCAGATTCCCGGTGGCTGGCTGCTCGACCGATTCGGGTCGAAGAAAGTCTACGCCATGAGCATTTTCACCTGGTCGCTGTTCACTCTGCTGCAAGGCTATGTGGGCGAGTTTGGTGTCTCCACGGCCATCGTTGCGCTGTTCATGCTGCGCTTTCTGGTCGGTCTGGCCGAAGCGCCGTCCTTTCCGGGTAACGCGCGCATTGTCGCCGCCTGGTTCCCGACCGCCGAACGCGGCACCGCCTCGGCGATTTTCAACTCGGCGCAGTACTTCGCCACCGTGCTGTTCGCTCCGCTGATGGGGTGGATCGTCTACACCTACGGCTGGCAGCACGTGTTCGTCGTGATGGGCGCGTTCGGTATCGTGTTCTCCATGATCTGGATGAAGGTCATCTACGGCCCGCGCAACCACCCCATGATCAACGAGGCCGAACTGGAACACATTTCCAGCAATGGCGCGCTGGTCGATCTGGATCAGGACAAGGGTAAAGGCGCGCAAAAAACAGCCAGCAGCGGCCCCAAGTGGGATTACATCCGTCAGTTGCTGACCAACCGTATGATGCTGGGTATCTACCTCAGCCAGTACTGCATCAACGGCATCACCTACTTCTTCCTGACCTGGTTCCCGGTGTACCTGGTTCAGGAGCGCGGCATGACCATCCTCAAGGCCGGCATCATCGCGTCTCTGCCAGCGATCTGCGGCTTCATCGGCGGTGTGTTGGGTGGGATCATTTCCGACTACCTGCTGCGCAAGGGCCATTCGCTGACCTTTGCGCGCAAGGCGCCGATCATCGGCGGCCTGCTGCTGTCGACCTCGATCGTGACCTGCAACTACGTCGACATCGAATGGGTGGTCGTGGGCTTCATGGCCCTGGCATTCTTCGGCAAGGGCGTGGGCGCGCTGGGCTGGGCTGTGATGTCCGACGTGTCGCCCAAGCAGATCGCCGGTTTGAGCGGCGGCCTGTTCAACACCTTCGGTAACATTGCATCGATCACCACCCCGATCGTGATTGGCTACATCATCAGCAGCACCGGCTCGTTCAAATGGGCGCTGGTGTTCGTGGGCGCCAACGCGCTGCTGGCGGTGATCAGTTACATTTTCATCGTGGGTGAAATCAAGCGTGTGGAATTGAAAGAGCCGCCTGCCAAGGGGCCATTGCTGAACGACTCGGTCAGCGACCTTTCCGAAGCAAAATCCTGAGGAAACCGTGATGAACCTGATTCAACATGCCGATTCGCCACGCTATATCCGGCTGCATCCGCTGGATAACGTCGTGGTCGTGGTCAACGACCAGGGTGTGCCGGCCGGAACCGAATTCGACAACGGCCTGGTCACTGTCGATAACGTACCGCAGAGCCATAAGGTCAGTACCGTTGACCTGGCCGTGGGCGAGGCCGTGATTCGTTACGGCCACACCATCGGCTATGCACTGCAACCGATACCGCGCGGCAGTTGGGTCAGGGAAGACCAGTTGCGCATGCCTTCCGCGCCTGCGCTCGACAGCCTGCCGATGTCCGATGCCGTGCCGGAAAAGCAGGCCCCGCTCGAGGGTTACACCTTCGAAGGCTATCGCAACGCCGACGGCACCGTGGGCACTCGCAACATTCTCGGTATCACCACCACCGTGCAGTGCGTGACCGGTGTGCTCGACCATGCGGTCAAGCGCATCCGTGACGAGTTGTTGCCCAAGTACCCGAACGTCGACGACGTCGTGGCGCTGACCCACAGCTACGGCTGCGGCGTGGCGATCACTGCCACTGATGCTTACATCCCGATTCGTACGGTACGTAACCTGGCACGCAACCCGAATCTGGGCGGCGAGGCACTGGTGATCAGCCTGGGCTGTGAGAAGTTGCAGGCCGGGCAGGTCATGCATGAGGGCGACAGCTCGGTGGACCTCAGCGAACCCTGGCTATATCGCCTGCAGGACTCCAGCCACGGCTTCAACGAAATGATCGAACAGATCATGGAGCTGGCCGAGACGCGTTTGAAAAAGCTGGATTTGCGGCGTCGCGAGACGGTTCCCGCTTCGGAGCTGATTCTGGGCATGCAATGCGGCGGCAGTGATGCGTTTTCCGGCATTACCGCCAACCCGGCATTGGGTTACGCCTCGGACCTGCTGCTTCGCGCCGGTGCAACGGTGATGTTTTCCGAAGTGACCGAAGTGCGCGATGCCATCTACCTGCTGACTTCACGCGCACAGGATCAGGACGTCGCGCAGGCGCTGGTGCGGGAGATGGACTGGTACGACCGCTATCTGGCCAAAGGCGAGGCTGATCGCAGCGCCAACACCACGCCGGGCAACAAGAAGGGCGGGTTGTCGAACATCGTCGAGAAGTCTCTGGGATCGATCGTCAAGTCAGGCAGCAGTGCCATCAACGGCGTACTCGGCCCTGGCGAGCGGGTCAGCGGCAAGGGGTTGATCTTCTGCGCGACACCGGCCAGTGACTTCGTCTGCGGCACCTTGCAACTGGCTGCCGGCATGAACCTGCATGTATTCACCACCGGGCGCGGTACTCCGTATGGTCTGGCAATGGCGCCGGTAGTGAAGGTCTCGACCCGCACCGAACTGGCCCAGCGCTGGCCTGACCTGATCGATATAGATGCCGGGCGCATCGCGACCGGACGCGCGAGCATCGAGGATCTGGGCTGGGAGCTTTTCCACTTCTACCTGGACGTGGCCAGCGGCAAGAAGAAGACCTGGACCGAGCATTACCGGCTGCACAACGACATCACGCTCTTCAACCCGGCACCGATTACCTGACTGGAGTGGGACGCGGAGCGTCACGAACGGCATGCCCACGCTGGAGCGTGAGGAACGATATGTGGGTGAATACCCCTATCGTGCTCATGCTCTGCCTGGGCATGCCGTTCTGGACGCTCTGCGTCTGCGCTGAGCACCCGGTCACAATCCGAAATATTCTCTGAACTTTAAGGCTCTTTGTGACCTCTTCTACAGTAGGGCAGCCGGTCTGGCTGCCTTCGTTGATGGTGCAGGAGATTTCAAATGGGTTGGATATCGGAAAATCATTTGTGGTTGTTCGCAGCGCTGACCGCCCTGATCGTGATTTCGGACATCTGGGCAGTACTGCGTATTCGCAAGAGCAAGACACAATCCAGCAACAAGCTGATGTGGATCATTGTCGTTGTTGCCGTGCCAATCGTTGGCGTGCTGGCCCTGCTGGTTGCGGGTCCGCGTCATGTGGACACACCGGCAAGACCTGAGCAGCAAAACACCAAGTACTGACCCCGCTTTTCAAAAATACCCCGCCTGCGGGCGTGGGTATTTCCTCTTGTAGATCGCCCCTCCTGTTTTTTGACACCTTTGCTCACAAAGGTGAAATGCCGGCTGGCAAAAATAAAAATCTCTGCAATTCTTCTGCAATGGTGGGGTGTTTACATGCTTGCCATTCAGACCTGAACAAGGAGAACGCGTATGTCGATCATGACCAAGTGGGCATTACAGGCAGCTGCATTGTTTGTGCTGGGCTGGATGGCAATGTCGGTAGCGACCTGGAGCGATCACATTGCCAATGGCACCGGCAGTGATCGGCTGGCAGAGCTGAATACCGACGTATTGAGCAGCCAGGTGCTGGCAGTGTCATCGTCGCCCGGAGCGCGAGGCGAGTGATCCTGCCGGATCAGCGGGGGAGTACCGGCACTTTTCTGCAGGCAAAAAAATGGCCCACAACGTGGTGGGCCAAATGGGATTCATCAAAGGAGTAGGGTCAATTTACGCAGCCGGACGTGAAGGGGATGTGAAACGGATGTCATGGAATCGAGAAGTGGATCGATAATAAAGCGGCGTCATGACGGGGTGAAACAGCGTCGCCGGTTGCGTGGCAACGCTGTGTCGAATGATTCGCGGGGGATTGAGTCGGTCTAGCGGGCAATCGCCTGTACGCTTCTTTCAGGGACTGCGCGGTGTGCCAGATGCGGCAGCGAATGAGGCGCATCGATTCTGGATTTCATGCGGTCGGCAAATTCTCTGGCTTCCTGCCAGCTCCGGCATTTGACCGGGTAGTCGTCCAGTATTACAACCCAGGCATCGCCATATACACCTTCTTCAATTCGGATGAGCATTGTTGGCATCTCCTTTCAGTGAGGGTAAGTCTTTGCCGGGTCATCGGCGCTAGAGCAGACGCACGAAATCCTGCGCCGAAAATCGGTGTCTCGCTACAAAAAATTACAATTCCCCGATGAGCGCACACGGCCTGAAAGCAAACCGGCTCTGCAGCTTTCAAGGCTGTGTTCGTGGAGAAGCCTGACTCAGAAATGTGACAGGCTGATGGATAAGCGCCGATCAGAACGCCAGCTTGAAGCCGATCGTGCCCAGCATAATCGCCAGGAAGGGCCGTAGCAGGTCATCGGAGACACGACCGGCCATATGGCTGCCCAGGTAGATGCCGGGCAGTGAGCCCATCAACAGCCAGCCCAGCAACTCCCAGTTCATGTTGCCCATGCTCGCATGGCCAAGGCCTGCGACCAGCGTAAGAGGGACTGCGTGGGCGATCTCCGTACCCACCAGACGCCGGGTTGGCAGCAGTGGATAGAGGATGAACAACGCTACCGTGCCCAGCGCGCCCGCACCGATCGAGGTGAGTGCAACCATGGTGCCGAGAATCAGGCCGGTGATCACGGTCAATACCGTCAGGCTGGTGCCGCTGAAAAACGAGTAGCCGTCTTCGCGTCGGTGAGCGAAGGCCAGCAGTTTTTTCTTGAACAGGACGGCGAGGGCGGTGAGCAGCAGCACAAACCCCAGCGCCTGCTTGATGATCGCGTTGAGCGCTTCGGGAGCGGTATGCAGGGTGCTCAGAAACCACAGCGTCATGAGCACCGCCGGGACGCTGCCCAGGGTCAGCAGCCCGGTGACTTTCCAGTCGATGTTGTCGTTCTTGCGATGGACCAGAACCCCGCCGGATTTGGTAATCGCCGCGTACAGCAAGTCTGTGCCGACCGCCGTCGCCGGATTGATGCCGAACCACAACAGTATCGGCGTCATCAGCGAGCCGCCACCGACTCCGGTCATACCAACGATGAAACCGACTACCAGCCCTGCAATGACGAAACCCAGACCACCCGCTTCCATATCCAACCTTTTTCAAGCAAACGCATAGGCAAAAAGTGGCGGGCAGCATAACGGCTTGTGTGGTAAACGGTTATGAAGATGTGTTCTAAGGTTATAACCGTTTGTCGCGGACGACTGCCGCCTCTGCGGCTTGGGCAGCACTCTGCAGGCGTTGGTTCGGGCCGATCCAGTTCAGCAGCGCCTCGGCTTCCATGGGTTTGGCGATCAGGTAGCCCTGACCCTCATCGCAGCCCCATTGCTTGACCAGACAACGAATCTCGTCGGTTTCGATGCCCTCGGCCACGACGCAGTATCCGAGTTTCTTGGCCAGACCGATCAATGCCTTGACCAGACGCTGATCGGTCTTGTCGGACGCCAGATTGCGGATCAGCGACTGGTCGAGCTTGACCGTCGTCGCGGGCAGCTGCCGCAGGTAATTCCAGTTGCTGTAGCCCGTACCGAAGTCATCGATCGCCACATCCATGCCCATCTGACGCATGCGCTCCAGCTGATGGCGCACCTCTGCCGGGTTGTGCATCAACGCGCCTTCGGTGAACTCCAGCTCAAAGCGGGTAGGGTCTATCTTGTGCATGCCCAGCAGGCGGATCATCCGGTCGGTGAACGCCGGGCCGGTGAGGTCTTCGGGCGTCACGTTGATCGCAATACGGAAATCGAAGCCCTGCTGCTGCCAACGAGCGGCCTGCTCGATGGCACTGGTCAGCACCCAAAGGCTCAGCGGGCGCATCAGTGCGGTCTTCTCGGCCAGCGGCACGAACTCGGCCGGTCCGATGGCGCCGAGCGTCGGGTGATTCCAGCGCAGCAAGGCCTCTACCGACGTACACAGGCCGGAGTCGAGGTCGATGCGCGGTTGATAGACCAGACGCAGTTGATCATGAGCGTACACCGCTCTGGTCAACGAACTGAGCAGTTTGAAAGCGCGCTGCTGGGCAGCGTCGAAGTGCGGTTCATACATCGCCCAGCCGAGATCGCGGTCGCGGGCATCGTCGGCAGCGCTGATCACCATGCGCATCCAGTCCTGCTCTTCGACTGCACCCTGGTTCAGGGTCACGACGCCCAGACCGACCTGCATCTGTACCGGAATACCCCGGCACTCAACGGGTGTCTCGAAGTCTTTGAGGATGGTGCGAAACAGGTGCTCAGGCGTGCGGTCGCCCGCCAACAGAAAGCCGAATCGCGTAGGGCTGACCTTGTACAGGGAACAGGTCGGCGGCAGCAGGCACTCCAGGCGGCCCTTGATTGCCGTCACCAGGTCCTGGGAGAAGCTGTAACCCAGCGCCTTGACGATGTCGTTGAGGAACGCGGAGGTAATCATGTCCACCACGACCAGTTGATAATCGACACTGGATGCCACTGCCTGATGAATATCTTCCTGCAGGCGTGAACGGTTGTACAAGCCGGTGGGCTGGTCGATGAAGCAACTGAGCCTGAGGCCGACGATGCGCTTCATGACCAGCGACGCAAAGCGCTTGAGCATCTGCGTCTGGTATTCGCTCATCGGCTCGCGCGGCTTGGTGTCGATCACACACAGGCTGCCCAGGGCAATGCCATCATCGGTGATCAGTGGCGCGCCTGCGTAGTAGCGGATGTCTGGGTGGCCGGTCACCAGGCCGTTGTTCACGAAGCGCGCATCAAGCGTCGCGTCGGGAATCTCGAACAGCGTGTCGGAAAGGATGGTGTAGGCGCAGAAGGACACGTTACGTGGCGTTTCACGAGCTTTCAGGCCCACCCTGGCGCGGAAAAACTGACGGTGCTCATCGACGATCGAGATCAAGGCAATCGGCGCCTCGAAAAAAGCAGCGGTCATCGCGACGAGTTCATCGAATACGTCATCGGACGTATCCTCAAGCACGCACAGTTCCCGGATGCGCAACAGACGTTGCGTTTCATTCAGAGGGATGGGGGCACTGGCGTTCATGACGATTCTCAATGGGTACTCGATGATGACTATATGACATCACGAAACTCACTTTAACAGACGAAAAGATTCCGACCACAGCGGCGAGATCCCAATTAATCGGCCGCAGATCGGATTTTTTGAACGCTATCGTTGTTCAAGCCGCGCACGGCGAGGGGTTGACCTTTTATTTACGGTATCTTGCGAGCACTACCATTCGTCGACTGGACGGAAAAAAGTGAATCGAGCATCGTCCCGCAGGCTCTTTGTCTGCATTTCTTGCGTGCGCGGTGAGCACATCATTCATCGCATGGGTTTGTGTGTTGCTTGTCACTTTCGCTGGAAACGAGCTCACCCATAGCAATTTAGCCAGGAGGCACGTCATGAATATCGAGGTGCGACCCGCCCGCATAGCCGACGCCGATGCCATCAGTCGCGTGGTATTGGCGGCCTTGCGAATCAGTAATGCCAGGGATTATCCCGCCAGCGTGATCGAGCGCGTGCAATTGAGTTTCAGCCCGGCTGCGATCGAGCAGCTCATACAGCAGCGACGGGTATTCGTGGCGTCAGAGGGCAACGTGGTGGTGGGCACTGCCAGCCTGGAGGGGGAGGTGGTGCGCTCGGTGTTCGTCGACCCTGACCGCCATCGGCGGGGTGTCGGGCGTTTGTTGATGGCAGAACTGGAGCGCGTGGCCCGCAAGGCTGGCGCGGTGCGGATGGTTGTACCGTCATCCTTGACTGCGCAGGGGTTCTACTGGGCGCTGGGTTTCAACGTGGTGCGGGAGCATCTGGAGGGAGAGGAGCGTACGTTGATCATGGAGCGGCAACTGTGCGTCTGAGGCATTCCATGCCTTAAGCGGTAACTTCCTGCATTTCCTGCAGTTGATAGTGCGCGTACAGCGTGCTGGCGATCAGCGTGCAGAATACTTTCAGGGTATCGAGGGTATTGGCGTCATCGAGTGGCGCAGGCTTGGTATCCAGGCCGCACAGGGTGCCGAAGAAATCTCCGTTGGGAAAAATGATCGGCAACGAGAAGTAGCTCTGGAAACCGTACATTTTAGTAATGGGATGCTCTGCGTAGACGGGGTCGGTCGCGACTTCGTTGATTACGATAGGCTTGCGGTGCAGACGCAGCTCATTGCAGAACGTGGTCTCCAGCTTGAGCTGATGACCGGCTTCCAGCCCGAACTGGATTTCGTCGTAAACAGCGCATGCGGTCCAGCTGGCCTCGGTTACTTTGGCAATTGCCGCAAATCTTAGCCCGGTCAGCCGGGTTACCAGTCGTAAAAGACTGGAAGTGGCCTCGATTTCACTGATGACTGCCAGCTCTGCTGAAGTCAGGTTGTTGTTCAAAATTTGTCACCCTGGTCATAAAAAGCACTGATGCGGCCTTGGCAGTACGCCGGGCGCTGCCGATCCCGTGCAGGAAGTGATCGTGTCATACCTGATCGTGGCTTACATGAAATATCGTGTTGTTCACCGCCAACTATTGAATGAGTTTTATGCCCATGTCAACGTTGCGGGCTTTTTCAAATAGCCTGTGCTCATAAATAGGCCTTTATGGATCCTATTTCAACTAATGGAGGCAATGCGTCTGAAACGCTGTCAGCAGAGAGGCGCGGCTGACAGGTTTTGAAAGGAGGGCTGTCGGTAGGAGAAGCCATTGCCGGTTTTTTGCCGAAACTGCACTGACTCCATAAAAGAAGGGCAGCAGACGAATCTGCTGCCCTTGTGTCATGGCCGGTAGACGTGAAGGCCTGGATTACGTCTTGAAGCGCAGAACCAGATCATTCAGGTTGACCGCCAACTGCGAAAGTTCGGTACTGGCGATCAGGGTCTGCCGGGTGCCTTCGCTGCTCTGCACGGCCAGGTCGCGAATGCTGACCAGGCTTCTGTCGACATCGCGCGCTACATGCGCCTGCTGCTCGGACGCCGCCGCGATCTGCAGGTTACGGTTATTGATCTCGAGTACCGAGTCGGTGATCTGGCGCAGCGATTCGCCGGCATCTTCTGCGGTCTTGCGAGTGACGTGAACTTCCTGAGTGCTCTTGTGCATCGACTCGACGGTGGCGGAAGAGCCGGCCTGAATTGCCGAAATCATCTGCTCGACTTCCTGCGTGGACGTCTGTGTACGATGCGCCAGAGCCCGCACCTCATCGGCGACCACAGCAAAGCCGCGACCCTGTTCGCCGGCACGCGCAGCTTCGATGGCAGCATTGAGTGCCAGCAGGTTGGTCTGTTCGGCAATGCCGCGAATCACGCCCAGCACTTTGCTGATGTCCTGAGCCTGACCGGCCAGCGCAGTAACTTGCGCGGAAGACCCCTCGACCAGGCCTGTCAGGTTTTGCATGGCGGTCAGGGTTTCGTTAACACGCTGGTTACCCAGATCGGCGGAAAGGCTCGACTGTTGGGCGGCCTGCGAGGTCGACGTAGCATTACGAGCGACCTCTTCTACGGCAGCACTCATTTCGTTTACCGCAGTCGCTGCCTGCTCGATTTCGCTGTTCTGTTGCTGCAGAGTGCGGTCGGCGCTTTCGGTGATCGATGTCATCTCGACGGCGGCAGTGCTCAACTGCGCGGACGCGCCGGAAATTTCGTGAATGGTGGTGCGCAGGTTCCCCGACATGGTGTTCAGGGCCGTCATCAAGCGTGATGCTTCATCGCTGCCGCTAACGCTCAATTGCCGGGTCAGGTCACCGGCGGCGATGTCTTCCGCCAGTTTCAGCGAGGCGCTGATCGGGTCGACAATGCTGCGTGTCAGGGCAATCGCGAGTACCACGGTAAGCAGGAACGCTGCGATCAGCACAGTCATCAACACGTTGACGCTGTGGTCGTAGACTGCAGTGGCATCTTTACCGGAGACGACCGCTTCTTCAGCATTGTGCCCGCGTAGCGCAGTGAGTTTTTCCTGATAGGCAGCGGCCTTTAGGGCCTGTTCTCCGTTGGCAAGGGAGACCGCTCTTTCGTGATCAGCGCTGTCCAGTGCGACGACCTGTTTCAAGCCGTCAATGTAGACGCCCATCTTGTTATTGGCTTCTTCGAATTGCGCCCGGTCGGCTTCTCCCGACAGCAGGTGCTTCTGATAGAAGTCGCTGTTGGCACGTAGCGCCTCGATCGCTTCCCGTACCTTGGCTTCTGCGGTGGCGTGTACGGTCGGATCGTTGCTGGCAAGCATGCGGATGCTTTCCAGACGGGCGTGAAGCAGTGCGATCTGAATGTCGTCGACGACCTGAACGCTGGGCAGTGAGTTTTCTTCTATGTTCTGCTCGGCTACGCGCAGGTGGCCGATCTGTACGTAGGAGAAGGCACCCAGACCGATCAACAGCAAGGTAATGATGCCAAAACACAGGGAGGCCCTGCGTGAAATGCTTAACGATCTGAGGTTCATGGTTGCCTCCAGCGGCAAAACAGACGAAGGCCAATACTTTCCTTCCAGTAACTGGTTTTCTGCTGGAAACGAGAGAGCTTTAATGAATAGCGATGAAAGTTATTTCATGAAGTATTCACGTGTCGTTAGGCGACGTTAAGCAACGGTGTGCGTCGAAAAGTTCCAGTCGTACGACCAATAAAGTTAACTTTCGCTATTAGCGTTACTAAAGTATTAACTCTAATGACGTGGCTTCCCGGGGCGGATCAAATGAGGGCTTATGGTTAAGCCGCAAACTCGTTACCCGTAACGACCAGCTTGTCCAGAAAACCTGCGATGCATCCCATACAGGCCATTCGCTCCTCTACATGGGGCATGTGACTGGACTCTTCGAAGACAGACCAACTGATGTCGGGGACGTTATCCACATAGGGCTTCACGACCAGCGGTGTGGCTTCGTCGTACTTCCCGGAAATCAGTAAGGCAGGAACATTGATGAGCTCCAGGCGATCAACGATGGTCCAGTCCTTCATCGTGCCGATGACGTGAAACTCGGTAGGACCATTCATGGCGTGGTACACGGTCGGATCGGCGTCAATCGCGTCGAAGGTACGTTTTACCTCTTCCGGCCACGGTGTGATGCGGCAGACATGACGGTCATAGAATGCTCGCGAGGCTTTCAGGTATTCCGGGTCTTTCAATGTTCCCGCCTCTTCGTGCTTGAGCAACGCAGCCTGCACGTCGGCTGGCAGATCCTCGCGCAGCCGGTTGGCCTCGCTTACCCAAGTGAGCATGTCTGCGGGGGAATTGGCGATGATCAGTGCCTTCAGCCCTTTGGGCTGGCGCACGGCATGCTCTGCCGCCAGCATCCCGCCCCACGACTGGCCCAGCAATGCGTAGTTGTTTTTGATACTCAGGTGCGCAAGCAGATTGTCGAGTTCGCTCAGGAACAGATCGACCGTCCAGAAATCGCACCCCTTATGGGGCAGTCGAGTCGACTTTCCGTTACCCAACTGGTCGTAATGGATAACGGCCCGGCCAGTGCTGGCGATGTCCTTGAACGCATCGACGTAATCGTGCGTACAACCGGGGCCGCCGTGCAGAATGACCAGTGGTGTGCCGGGACCGTGCAGGTCGCCTGTGATGCGATACCACGTCTGATAGTCGCCAAAGGGCGCAAAACCTTCCTTGATCGTCATATCTGCCATGTCGCCGGTCCCTGCTGGATAGTTTGGGGGCACCATAGCGCGGCGTCTTGCGCCTCATAACTATAGAAAATGATAGGTTTTGGCCGATAATCCGGTCAGTGGTCGAGTAAACGGTAGTGAACGGCACGTACTACCGCCTGCACACGGTTTTTTGCCCCCAGCTTCTGCATGGCCGAATTCAGGTGCAAGGTCACCGTGGCGACAGAACGGTTGAGCTGATCGGCGATCTCCCTGGCCGTCAGGCCCTCGGCAGACCAGCTCAGGCATTCGCGCTCACGCGGGGTCAGCCTGATCGCATTGCATGAGCGTATTTTCTGGTCGAACAGCGGGTAGGCGACCTCCTGAAAGGCGTGAGCGAGCAGGCCGAACTCGGCGAGGCTCTGGCGGGCGTCCTCAAGGGCGACATCGCTGCCGTCCGCACACAGCCCGGTCAGCGTGGCGAAACCGCCCTTGGGCATGTGGATCGGCACCGTTACGCCACAGGTCATGTGTGAGTCATGCAGATAGCGCACCACCGGCTTGTGCATATCCGTGATGAAGGTTTTCAGCACCGTCTCGGCCCTGGGCTGGTATGACCATACAAACGGCGAGACGCTGGCGACGGCCAGGTGTTGCACCGGATCGATCTGGTAATAGCCCTGACTGCACCAAAGCGCGTGCCAGTCCGCAGGTGTATTGCGCAATGAAAGCAGCGACGGGGTGATCAGTGCTCCATCATGGGACACTGGCACCGGGCTGTAGTCGTAAATCACGGCATCGAATCCGAGATCCGATGCCAGCAGCAGCGCGCAATCCATTTGCTGATCCAGCGTAGATGCAGACTGCAGCCGCGAATTGAAATCCGACAACCTGATATGCATGGCATGACCTCCTTTGTCATTGAGCCGATGTAGGGCTCTAATATAGCAATTAGCAAGGACGGTGCCACGCGTGCGTCCAATCGGCTGCCAGTCCTGTAAAACCTATAAGAATTGCTAGCTGTCTGCGCTCGCCTTGCAGGATAGGGTTGATGCCATGAGCGTCGTCCGCAGAGGTGCAATGCAATGGGCTATGAACACAGGCCGGATGAGCTGAAAACAATCGAAGTCGACGGATGGTCAATGTTCGACTACAACGTTGCTCTGCCCTTTTACGTAGAGGGGGCGGCGGCGTACTTTCCGGTCCTGCTGAATTTTCTGTCACAGCATCGGGGCGTCTGATGAATCTGGGTCGTTATCGTTTTATTCTCCAGCGTCCGCTGCAGCTGCTGCCGGTGCTGTTCGGCATCAGCCTGGTCACCTTCATTCTGGTGCGTTCGATCCCCGGCGATCCGGCGCGCATGCTGCTGGGTTCGCGTTCCACACCACAGGCCCTGGCCAACATCCGCGCCCAGTATGGTCTGGATGAGCCTCTGTGGACACAGTACGTGTATTTCATGAAAAACCTGGTGCAGGGCGATATGGGCAAATCGCTGCTGTACAAGATAGACGTACTCAAGCTGATCAGCACACGGATCGAGCCCACCGTATTTCTGGTGTCGGGCAGCGTTCTGCTGGCGCTGCTGATTGCCGTGCCCCTGGCCACGCTCGCTGCGCGTAACAAAGGCAGTTGGAGCGACAACCTGATCCGCGTCTTTACCACCACCGGGCTGGGCATGCCGGCGTTCTGGCTGGGCATCATGCTGATCCTGCTGTTCAGTGTGCAGCTCGGCTGGTTTCCGGTGTCGGGCTACGGCAGCGACTGGCTGGACAAGGCCCATCACCTGGTGCTGCCCTGTCTGACCATCGCGCTGGCCCTGTCCGCGGTGCTGATTCGCAACCTGCGCGCGAGCATGCTCGTGGAGCTGCAAGCCGATCATGTGACGGCAGCCCGGGCGCGTGGCCTCAGTGAAGGGGCGCTGTTTCGGCGCCACGTGTTGCCCAATTCGCTGGTGCCCTCGATCAACCTGCTGGCGGTGAACATCGGCTGGCTGATCAGCGGCACCGTGGTGATCGAAAGCCTGTTTGCGATTCCCGGCATCGGTCAGCTGCTGGTGCGCGGGATCTTCAGCCGCGATTACATGGTGGTGCAGGGGGTGGCTATGGTGCTGGCCTGTGCCACGGTGATGGTGAACTTCCTCGCCGATGTGGCCACGGTAGCCATCGACCCGCGGGTAAATATCAAATGACCGTGGCCCATGCTGATCTTCGTCCGCACTGGCGTTCCCGGCTGCGTGTGCGTTTGCGCAACGGCCGGCTGGCGATGCTGCTGGGCGGTTCATTACTGGGGGGCTGGCTGATACTGGCGCTGTTTGCACCATGGCTGGCACCTTACGACCCCATCTATCAGAACACCGAGCTGCGCATGCTTGCCCCGCACCTCGCGCATCCGTTCGGCACCGACAATTTTGGTCGCGACATTCTGTCCAGGGTGATCTGGGCGGCACGCGTCGACCTGCAGATCTGCGTGATCGGGGTGATCTTCCCGTTCATGATCGGGACCTTCGTCGGCGCCTTGTCGGGCTACATCGGCGGACGTTTCGACAACCTGTGCATGCGCGTGATCGACATCGTGCTGGCATTCCCGTTTCTGGTGCTGATGCTGGCGATCATCGCGATTCTCGGGCCAGGCCTGGGCAGCTTCTACATTGCCATGGCACTGGTGGGCTGGGTGTCTTATGCGCGGCTGATCCGCTCACAGGTCCTGGTGCTCAAGGAAAGCGATTTCGCCCTGGCGGCCAAGAGCCTGGGCTTTGGTCACCTGCGTATCCTGTTCCGCCATCTGCTGCCCAACGCGATGTTCGGCTCGATTGTGTTTTCCATGTCTGACGCGGTTCTGGTGCTGCTCAGTGGCGCATCGGTCAGCTACCTGGGCCTGGGTGTGCAACCACCGATGGCGGAGTGGGGGACCATGGTCGCCGAAGGGCAGGCGTTCCTCACTTCTGCGTGGTGGATCTGCACCTTTCCGGGCCTGGCCATCGTGACCTTGGCCATGGGCTTCAGCCTGTTGGCGGACGGCGTCGCCGAAACCCTGGGAGAACGGCAATGAGTACGCCCGTGCTGCAGGTCAGCGAGATGAGCGTGGTGGCGAGCCATCGCGGCCGCGAAGTGACGCTGGTCGACCGGTTGTCGTTCGACCTGCACCAGGGCGAGATCCTCGGGCTGGTCGGTGAAAGCGGCTCTGGCAAGACCATGGCCTGCCGGGCGCTGATGCAATTGATGCCGTCGCCGGATCTGCACGTGCGTGGCGGCTCGGTACGGCTCAATGATGTCGACCTGTTGAAGCTGAGTGCCGCTGGAATGCGTGCCATGCGTGGGCGGCGGATCGGCATGATTTTCCAGAACCCCGCCAGCCATCTGGACCCGCTGATGCGTATCGGCGAGCAGATCGCCGAAGGTGTTCGTCTGCATCAGGGCGCATCGAAGCGTGAAGCCCGGGCGCAGGCGATCGATCTTTTGCGCCAGGTCGGTATTCCCGATCCGGCGTCCCGTGTGGATAACTTCCCCCATGAGTTTTCCGGTGGCATGCGCCAGCGCGCGATGATTGCCGTGGCACTGGGCTGTGGGCCGCAGGTCCTGATTGCCGACGAGCCGACGACTGCGCTGGATGTGACGGTGCAGGCGCAAATCCTGCGTCTGTTGCTGGACCTGCGCGATCGTCACGGGCTGTCGTTGATCATGATCACCCACGATCTCGGCGTGGTGGCGCAAACCTGCGACTCGATTGCGGTGATGTACGCCGGTCGCCTGTGTGAGCACGGCAGCAAGCGCGATGTGCTCGCCCGCGCACGTCATCCTTACACCCACGGTCTGATCGAATGCCAGCCCGCCAGCAGCGCGGGCAGCGAACTGCTACGGACCATTCCCGGCCAGCCGCCCTTGCTCGACGCACTGCCCGGCGGCTGCCGTTTCCATGCCCGCTGCAGTCATGCAGGAGCAGACTGTCCTGACAGGCTACCGCTGATGCGGCCGATGGGCGTTGCCCATGCGGCGGCCTGTCACTACCCGTTGGTGCAATCGCGGGAGGCCGTCTCATGAGCGGCCCAATACTGCTGAACGTCAATGATCTGGTGGTGCGCTTCCCGGCACCCGGCTCGGGTTTCATGGGCCTCAACAAGCGTTGGGTGCATGCCGTCAACGGTGTGTCACTGAGCATTTGCGCGGGTGAAACGCTGGGGCTGGTCGGCGAGTCCGGCAGCGGCAAGAGCACGCTGGGCCGCGCCATTCTGCGCCTGAATGACATTACCTCCGGGCAGATCGTCTTCGATGACGTCGACATGGCCCAGGGCAGCGGTATCAATCTGCAACGCCTGCGCAGCGAAACCGCGATGGTCTTTCAGGACCCGTCCTCTTCGCTCAATCCGCGCATGACCATCGGTGCGACGCTGGCCGAGGTGCTTGCCGTGCAGCGCAAGGTCGCCACTTCCGACATTCCGGCGCGGGTCACCGAGCTGCTCGACATGGTCGGTCTGCGGCCCGAATTTGCCGAACGCAAGCCGGGTGCCTTGAGCGGCGGACAATGTCAGCGTGTCGGTATCGCTCGCGCGCTGGCCATCGAGCCACGGCTGATCATTGCCGACGAATGCGTGGCGGCGCTGGACGTTTCGATTCAGGGGCAGATCATCAACCTGCTGCTGGAGCTGCGCCAGCGCATGAACCTGGCGATTCTGTTCATCGCCCATGACCTGGCCATCGTGCGTCGCCTGTGTGATCGGGTGGCGGTGATGTACCTGGGCAGAATCGTTGAAGAAGGCCCGGTCGAGGATGTCTTTGTTTCGCCGCGCCACCCCTATACCGCGGCGCTGATTCAGGCGATTCCGGAAATCGATCCGGATCGTCCTTTGTCCGGCGAGCCGTTGCAGGGTGAGCCGCCAAGCCCCCTGAATTTACCCGACGGCTGCGCGTTTCATCCGCGTTGCCGGTTTGCCAGGCCGACCTGCTCCAGCGTCGCGCCACCGACCCGGCATGTCGGCCAGCAGCGCTACGACTGCGTGCTGGAAGCCCCGGTTTTTTGATCTCAACCTGTAACGACATCTGTCCCGACATCGACAAGGAGTTCATGCGTATGAAAGCTCGACCAATGAAAATGCTGACCGTCGCCATGCTGGCGGCCTGTTCCCTGGCGGCGGGCGTGGCCGAAGCTGCGGGCGTGCTGACCATCGGCCGTCGTGAGGATGGCACCACGTTCGACCCGATCAAAAGTGCGCAGAACATCGACAACTGGGTGTTTTCCAACGTTTACGACGTGCTGATCCGGGTCGACGACAAAGGCACCAAGCTGGTGCCGGGGCTGGCGGAAAGCTGGTCGATCTCGCCTGACGGGCTGACCTACACGCTCAAGATGCGTCCGGCCAAATTCTCCGATGGCTCGGACCTGACGGCCAGTGACGCGGTGTTCAGCCTGCTGCGAATCCGCGACGACAAGGGTTCACTGTGGAGCGATTCCTACAAGATTATCGACAAGGCCATCGCGACAGATCCGCATACGCTGGTGATCACGCTGAAGAATCCTTCGGCCTCGTTCCTCTCGCAACTGGCCCTGCCCAACGTGTCGATTCTCTCCGAGAAAGCCATGAAGAGCATGGGCGAAGAGGCGTATGCCGAGCAGCCTGTCAGCTCCGGCGCATTTACCGTGAAGGAATGGCGGCGCGGTGACCGGGTGATTCTGGCGAAGAACCCCAACTTCTGGGAAGCACCGAGCGTGAGCCTGGACGGGGTCGAGTGGATCTCGGTGCCGGACGATAACACCCGCACGCTCATGGTCCAGAAGGGCGAGCTCGATGCTGCGATATGGATACCGTTCTCGCGCATCGAAAATCTGCAGAAGGACCCCGATCTGGTGGTCCATCTCGACCCCTCCACCCGTGAAGATCATCTGCTGATCAACCACGAACACGGCGCATTGGCCAAGCCTGAAGTGCGCCAGGCGCTGGACATGGCCATCGACAAGAAATCGCTGGTCGATGCCGCCACCTTCGGGCTGGGCACCGTGGCCAATTCCTACATTCCTAAAGGCGCGCTGTACCACTACGCCGACAACCTGCAACGCCCTTATGACCCGGTGAAGGCCAGACAGATGCTGGCGGACGCCGGTGCGTCTGACCTGAAACTCAATTACGTGGTCAACGCGGGCAACGAGGTCGACGAGCAAATCGCGGTCATGCTGCAACAGCAACTGGCCAAGGTCGGCGTGACCACAACGCTGCAGAAAGTCGACCCGAGCCAGAGCTGGGACATGTTGATTGCCGGTGACTACGACATCTCCGTGATGTACTGGACCAACGACATCCTCGACCCGGACCAGAAGACCACCTTCGTGCTCGGCCACGACACCAACAATAACTACATGACCCGTTACAAGAACGACAAGGTCAAGGAGCTGGTCGCTGCCGCACGGGTCGAGATGGACCCGAAAAAGCGTGAGCAGATGTACATCGACCTGCAGAAAATGGCCAAGGCGGACGTCAACTGGATCGACCTCTACTACAGTCCCTACATCAGCGTGTCGCGCAAGAACATCGAGCACTTCGGCCAGAACCCGCTGGGCCGCTTTACGCTCGAAGAAACGGTCAAGAACTGAGATGAGCAGGGCGCCTGTCTGAACGGCAGGCGCTATTCAGCAACGCTTTCCGATGCCTATTCGGCCGGGAAACGTTAATTTGTATCCTCAGGTTTACCAGGCCTTTGACAGGTTCTGCCGGTGGTAAAATTGCGGCCTTTTTGCGCTGTACCCCCGCGGAGCTGTCATGCACAAACCCACCCCTCGTACCGAATCTCCGAATGCACTAGCGTTCATCACGCGTTTCTTCGCTGCTGAATCCGCTGGCGGGCTGGTGTTGATGGCAGCCGCGCTGGCGGCCCTGATCGTTGCCAACTCACCGCTGGCCGACAGCTACTTCGCCGCGCTGCACGCAGTGTTCGCCGGTTTGTCGGTTTCGCACTGGATCAACGACGGTCTGATGGCGATCTTCTTCATGCTCGTCGGCCTGGAGATCAAGCGCGAGGTGCTCGCCGGTCAGCTTGCCTCCTGGAGCCAGAGAGCCTTGCCGGGCTTTGCGGCGCTTGGCGGCATGCTGGTTCCGGCGCTGATCTACGTGGCCTTCAACTGGGGGCGGCCAGACACCATCGGCGGCTGGGCCATTCCGGCAGCGACCGATATCGCGTTCGCCCTGGGTGTGCTGTCACTGCTGGGCAAGCGCGTGCCGCTGTCGCTGAAGATCTTCCTGTCGGCACTGGCGATTCTCGATGATCTCGGCGCGGTGCTGATCATCGCGCTGTTCTACACCAGCGATCTTTCCATTCCCATGCTGCTCGCAGCGCTGGGCTCCATCGCCGTGCTCGTCGCGCTGAATCGTCTGGGCGTTAAAAAACTGCTGCCTTACCTGGTTGTAGGCGCGCTGCTGTGGTTCTTCATGCTCCAGTCCGGTATCCACGCCACCCTCGCGGGCGTCGCGCTGGCGCTGTGCATCCCGCTGGGCAAACCCGATGAGGAGGCTCGCTCGCCGCTGCTGCACCTGGAAGAAAAGCTGCACCCGTGGGTGGCGTTTGCCGTCGTACCGATCTTCGGTTTTGCCAACGCTGGCGTGTCACTGTCAGGCATTACCGCCGACACGCTCGTGGACCCGGTCCCGCTCGGCGTTGCGCTAGGACTGCTGGTCGGCAAACAGGTCGGCATATTCGCCATGGCCGCGCTGGCGATTCGCGCTGGCCTGGCGCGCTTGCCGGATGGCAGCAACTGGGGCCAGCTTTATGGCGTTGCAGCCTTGTGTGGTATCGGCTTCACCATGAGCCTGTTCATTGGCGCACTGGCCTTCCCGGGCGCGCCGGAACTGGTCGATGAGGTCAAGGTGGGCGTGCTGATCGGTTCGGTGTTGTCGGCTGTGCTGGGTGTGGTGGTGTTGCGCAGGTTTGCGCAGCGGGGGTGAAGTTGCAGTAGTCCTTGGCACGATAGTTACAAGATTATCGTTCCTCACGCTCCAGCGTGGGAATGCCGTTCTGGACGCTCCGCGTCCGGGTAGCGGAGTCGGTGGCAGGGCGCAAACCGATCAGCAGGCCGTGAAGTTGATTCTGGATCGGATGTCCATGATCTGATCGCAATCCGACATACAGAAACCTCACGGCATGTCGATAAAGAAGTGACATGCCAGGGACTCGGCAAATCCGACTTTATTTTGAGAGCCCACAGCATGCTTCACCTGTTCAGCCCCCGTCGTGACAAAAAGGCCCTTCAGCAACTTATTTCCTCGCTCAAGGGCGGCACTGAGCCCGCGGTAGGGGGATGTGCTGAAAAAAGTGCGGTACTGGAATGCTGGAGCTCGCTGAGCACCCAGCGTCGTCTCGACGAGCAACGTATTGCCGCGCTTGAGCAAGAACTGGAAACCGCCCGCCATCTGTTGGGCGAAGCCTCTGCTTCGGCTGCCGCTTATGAAACCCGCTTTGATCTGGTCAACCGTGCGTCAAGTGAAGGCCTCTGGGACATGGAGGTGGTCGCGGGCGATCCGGTCAATCCGAACAATCGATTCTGGTGGTCGCAGCAATTTCGCACATTGCTCGGTTTCAACGACGAGCGCGATTTCCCCAACGTACTGGCGAGCTGGGCAGACCGGCTTCATCCTCAAGATAAACAAGCCTCGCTGGACGCATTTGCCAAACACCTGAATGACCGTTCCGGCAACACGCCGTATCGGATCAAGAATCGTCTGGCGATGAAGGACGGCACCTACCGCTGGTTCTATGCCCAGGGCGAAACATTAAGGGATGCGCGCGGAACGCCGCTGCGGGTCGCCGGTTCTCTTCGGGATATTCACGACGAGCTTGAGCGTGATCTTGAACACGATGTGATCATTACTCGCTTCGAACTCGCTCGGGAAATGCTCTCCGACGGTCTTTGGGACATGGAAGTCATTGCCGGTGACCCGGTCAATGCGCGCAATCCTTTCTGGTGGTCCCCCCAGTTCAGGCGCCTGCTGGGTTTTGAAACGGTCGAAGAGTTTCCTGACGTACTGGATAGCTGGGCGTCACGGCTGCACCCTGAAGACAAGGAGCGCAGTCTGACGGCATTCGGTGCGCACTTGAATGACCGGACTGGCAAGACGCCGTTCGATATCGAGTACCGCCTGAAGATGAAAACCGGCGAGTACCGCTGGTTCCGTGCGCGCGGCCAGACTCGGCGCAATCCCGAAGGTGTTCCGCTGAGGGTGGTCGGTGCGTTGGTGGATGTGCATTTGAAACATGAGCAGGACGCTCTTCGCGATACCGAAGCACAGCATCAGAAAAACCTGGAAGAGAACATCGCTCAACTGACCCAGATAGTTGGCACTATCCAGAGCATTGCCAGCCAGACCAACCTTCTGGCGCTCAATGCGGCAATCGAGGCTGCGCGCGCCGGTGAGGCAGGGCGGGGCTTTGCGGTTGTGGCGGATGAAGTCCGCAAGCTGGCGACCAGAACGACCGAAGCGACGGAGCAGGCGGCAAGCATGATGAGCCGCTGATAAAACCAGCGTTCGCTGGTTGATAGCGGCAAAAAAAACGCCTCCGCAAGGGAGGCGTTTTTTCAACTCAGCACATCAGATACATCAGGCCTGGTCGAAGCGGTCCAGGTTCATCACCTTGGTCCAGACTGCCACGAAGTCTTTGACGAACTTCTCGTGTGCATCCGAGCTGCCATACACTTCGGAAATCGCACGCAGTTGAGCATGCGAGCCGAAGACCAGATCGACACGGGTGCCGGTCCATTTCACTGCGCCAGTCTTGCGGTCACGGGCTTCGAACGTATCGGTGCCACCCGCAGTCGCTTTCCACTCCACGCCCATGTCCAGCAGGTTCTTGAAGAAGTCGTTGGTCAGGGTGCCCGGCTGATCAGTGAAGACGCCATGCTTGCTCTGTCCGACGTTGATGTTCAAGACTCGCAGGCCGCCCAGCAGTACAGTCATTTCCGGTGCAGTCAGGGTCAGCAGTTGCGCCTTGTCGACCAGCAACGATTCTGCCGAGACCTTGTAATGCCCCTTCTGGTAATTGCGGAAACCATCAGCGATCGGCTCGAGGAAGCTGAACGACTCAACATCGGTCTGCTCCTGAGACGCATCGGCACGGCCCGGTGCGAACGGAACGGTGACGTGCTGGCCTGCATTTTTTGCAGCCTGCTCGACACCTGCGTTACCGGCCAGGACGATCAGGTCGGCGATTGAAACCTTCTTGCCGCCCGACTGAGCTGCGTTGAATTCGCTCTGAATACCTTCAAGGGTCTTCAGCACGCCTGCCAGTTGCTCAGGCTGGTTGACTGCCCAATCCTTCTGCGGAGCCAGACGCAGACGGCCGCCGTTGGCACCACCGCGCTTGTCCGAGCCACGGAAGGTAGAAGCTGCCGCCCAGGCCGTCGACACCAGCTGCGAGACCGAAAGGCCCGAAGCGAGAATCTTGGCCTTGAGTGTGGCCACATCCTGATCATCCACCAACGCATGATCAACGCTTGGAATCGGGTCTTGCCACAGCAGCTCTTCGGCCGGTGTTTCCGGGCCGAGGTAGCGGGCAAGCGGGCCCATGTCACGGTGAGTCAGCTTGAACCAGGCGCGGGCGAACGCGTCGGCCAGTTGCTCAGGGTTGTTCAGGAAGCGACGGGAGATCTGCTCGTAAGCCGGATCGAAGCGCAGCGCCAGGTCAGAGGTCAGCATGCTTGGTGCATGACGCTTGGATGGATCGTGGGCATCCGGAATCTTGCCGGCGCCTGCGCCGTTCTTCGGCGTCCATTGATGCGCGCCTGCCGGGCTCTTGGTCAGTTCCCATTCGAAGCCAAAGAGGTTTTCGAGGTACTCGTTGCTCCATTTGGTTGGCGTCGAAGTCCAGGTCACTTCCAGGCCGCTGGTAATGGTGTCGCCACCCTTGCCGCTGCCGAATTTGTTTCTCCAGCCAAGACCCTGTTCTTCCAGGCCGGCTGCTTCAGGCTCCGGACCAACGTTGTCGGCAGGGCCGGCACCGTGGGTCTTGCCGAAGGCGTGGCCACCGGCGATCAGCGCCACGGTCTCTTCGTCATTCATCGCCATGCGACCGAAGGTTTCACGGATATCCCTTGCCGAAGCAACCGGGTCCGGCACACCTTCAGGGCCTTCAGGGTTCACGTAGATCAAGCCCATCTGCACGGCGGCAAGCGGGTTTTCCAGATTGCGTTCGCCACTGGCGGTACGGCTTTCTTCGTTGGCGTGATTCTCCGGCTCGGCCACCAGCGTGCCGTCGCCCGGTTGCTGCATTTTCTTCTGCGCGCCGTAGCGTTCTTCACCACCCAGCCAGGTGGTCTCGGAACCCCAGTACACGTCCTCTTCCGGTTCCCAGACATCCGCGCGACCACCGGAGAAACCGAAGGTCTTGAAGCCCATGGATTCGAGCGCGACGTTACCGGTCAGCACGATCAGGTCAGCCCAGGAGATCTTGCGGCCGTACTTCTGCTTGACCGGCCAGATGAGGCGGCGAGCCTTGTCCAGGCTGACGTTGTCGGGCCAACTGTTGAGCGGCGCAAAACGTTGCTGACCGGCACCTGCACCGCCACGACCATCGCCTGTCCGGTAAGTACCGGCGCTGTGCCAGGCCATACGGATGAACAGCGGGCCATAGTGGCCGAAGTCTGCCGGCCACCAGTCCTGGGACTGGGTCATGACGTTACGCAGGTCCTGTTTGACCGCTTCGATGTCAAGGCTCTTGAACTCCTTGGCATAGTCGAAATTCTCGCCCATCGGGTCGGAGAGCGTGGAATGCTGATGCAGAATTTTCAGGTTCAGCTGCTTGGGCCACCAGTCACGGTTGGTGGTGCCGCCGCCGGCAGCGTGGTTGAAGGGGCATTTCGATTCAGTTGACATGCTTGATACACCTTTTTGTCATTTGCATCCGGCCATCCAGTCCACTCGTGGGACCTCAGACAATGATGACGGAACTCAACAGCACTGGGTTCATGCCGGCCGCTCGGTGAACGATCAGGCCAGCTCTACAGATACGCGGCACAGCGATCGTCAGATTGCTGCGAGCCGAGCCCACAACGTGCATAGCAGACTTGAGCTCATTGTTATCTCCTTATCAGGGTGAAACCGCACGACTTTCGCCGATGCTTATGCAGATTAGCCTTCTTCACGAAGATTTCTAATAGAAAGAACATTACGGGGCGATAGGCAGACTCTGGCAGCGCTGTCATCAAGGCATCAAGCGGCTCTGCTAATCTGCTCAGCCCATGAGACCGCAGGCCTGGCTTATCCCATGATCACGATTCGCAGCATGACCCTGGACGACTACGATGCGGTCATCGAACTGATGCGCAGCACGCCAGGCATCTCCCTGCGCGACGCCGATTCGCGCGAAGCGACCGCTCGCTACCTCGAACGCAACCCCGGCATGAGCTTCGTCGCCGAGGCGGACGGCACCTTGTGCGGCTGCGTGATGTGCGGGCATGACGGGAGACGCGGTTATCTGCAGCATCTGATCGTGCTGCCCGAGTATCGCCGGCGGGGGATTGCCCATGAGCTGGTCGAACGCTGTCTCGAGTGTCTGGAGGCGCTGGGTATTTACAAGTGTCACCTGGACGTCATGAAGAGTAATGAAGCGGCCGGACGTTATTGGCAGGGGCAGGGGCAGGGATGGACATTGCGGGAGGATATCGATCGGTATTCGAAGGTGCGGCGGGGCGGGAATGTTTGAAGGGGAAGACGGGTGCTAGGCATGCGTAGGCTTTTCAACTGATTGCGTCGCTTGATTGTGCTTTGTCGTGCTGACAGCGTTCGATGAAACTATCCTGCCTTCAAAGGCGATACATGTTCTGCCACTGCGCTTGGCGTAATACAGGTTTTCATCGGCCTCTTTCAACAGGTCATTGATCGTTTCAACCCGCGACAAGCTCGCCACACCGGCACTGAATGAATAGGGGACTTGAGCCGCTTCATCATGTTGCGCGAGCATCAATAACCCTTCCAGTGCATGTATAGCGTCTGTGGCGTTCGCCGCCGATAAGATCACGCCAAACTCTTCCCCACCCAAACGACCGAAGCTGATGAGCCCCTTTGTGCTTTTCAGCAGTGTTGCAAAACTGATAAGAACATTGTCACCCACGTCGTGACCATGGGTGTCGTTGATACTTTTAAAGTGATCCAGATCAAGCATGGCAAACCACAACGACGATTTATCAGCAGATGCCAGCGCGGTATTCAGACCGGCAACCAGTGCACGACGGTTGGGGGCGTGCGTCAGGGTGTCGGTTTCGGACAGTTCCTGATAACGGTCCCTGGCTGCCATGGTCTGCATGATAAGGCTCAGGAAGGTTGCATTCAGGCAGCCGCCCAGTAACGTCGAGCTGATCAGGAACACATAAAACAGAGGTACATGGTCGACGCCGACGGCCGTCAGGTCCGTTTGCCACATGATTAACCAGATCAGCGCAGCCGCGGCGATGTAATCAATAAACTTGACGAAGAATACGCTCATTCCCGTGATGAGCAGGGAGGTGACAACCAGCCCCCACATCGACGCTTCCTCGCCCATGCGGTCGATCTGTTCATTGAACAGAAAGGTCAGTGATGCCATGTAAATGATGCCGAACAGGCGCCACGCCAGCATGCTCCTGCTATTAGACGTGACAATGATCGACAGCGCCGCCCCCGCCAGCGCGCAGCAGATGAGTATATCCAGTGATCGATCAATGGACGGATTCAGACACCAGCTGATAACCCAACTGAAAAGACCGATCAATTGAGACAGCTTCAAGGGTACGAAAATAGAGTTTTTCAGGTTTCTTCTTTGCGGCACGTGCAGTTTTCCATACTGATGCCAGCCGAACCGTTATCGACGGCACACGCCTTGGTCGAACAGGGTGATGATATATGGCCACTATACGTGATTGTCAGATGAGCGGGATGGCCGCTGGTCTTGCGGTGGGCAGTGCGCGCAGGCCTTGTTGAATGAGGGGCAGGGCAGCGGCCGGTCTGGTCTACAGTTGCTTGCGCAGCCAGACGTAGCCCTATGGTCAGATGTAGACCGCATGAGCGCTTCCGCCCTGGCCCATGAATGCGGGCAATACGAAGATTGCCTATCTCCCTGCTCTTGAGATGGGTCAGCCCTGTTGCCACTGGAATTCCATCGACGCGGGCCAGGTAAATAATCTTTTTCCACCCAGGAACTGTATTTATCCGAGGTTGACAGTGTTACGAAATACTCAGCCAATCCGATACGTTTTGCAACGCAAAGGGACAGGAGACGTTGAATAAAATCCCACGCAGACGTGAGACGCTTGAAACCTTAAACGTAAAGTGAGTTATTTAGAAAACAGCATTCTGGAAAAAGCGCAACGTCATCAGCTATATCGATCTATAAACCTGCTCGCCTAAAGCATTCTCGCCTAAAAGACGAGCGTCCGGTTTCAACCGGTCATCATGAATTTAATTTGTTCGCGTTGCTAAAGATTCATGGCTACGCTCAATTATCATGAACAACACTTGAGCGCCAGGCCCCTCACTTTGAGAGGTGGCAATGTATTTTCGACTGTAATTGTGACAGTGCTTTCATAGCCCCAAACACAGCCATGTGTGCGAATTTAATTATAAGGATATTTCCATGGGTCTTAATAGATTGTCCAGAATAAAACGCTTGTCAGCGCGTGCGGGGCTGGATTCATTGGCTGCACAGGCGTTGATATCCCCCGCAGCCTTTCGTAACAAACTATCGACGAGTGGTTTATCATTCCGTGAGGTCGATGAGCTGTATGAATCAGCCCGTGACGAGCGAGAGGCGGCGCTAATTTACGAGAAATGCTTGCTGACTCGCTCCTCTCCATTGCTGAAAAACGCAGTGCGTTTGGGCATCAACCCTCCGGACGCATCGCTACGTGATTATGAAGAGCAGTTTGGTCATCGCGCCAGTAGCTATACCTTGCCAGGCTCTGTGTCATCGATGTTCTCCCCAGCGGCCTACCTTTCGGCTCTCTACCGGAATGCTCGCGGCCTGTACCCGGAAGAGTCGCCTTATCACATTGACAAGCGCCGGCCCGACCTGAAGGGGTTATCACTCAGTCAAAGCAATATGAACAAGGAGGTTTCTGCGCTCTCGCTCTCGAACGAGGTGCTGATGACCCTGGCTGGAGAGTCGCTGAAGCTGGAAGTAACGGCAGAGGGTCAGGGGTCGGTATTGGAATGGCTGTCTACGTATCGACTCAGTGGCTCGACACCGTATCATCACCCCCATGCTCGTTTGCGTCAGAGTCAGATACAGAAGGATCCCAAGTTTAAACAGTTGGCGGCTAACCCACGAGTAACGGGTTTGTTTTCCGGGGCCACCATGGCGGGAATGGCGTTTGATATTTCCCCTGAGGTGTACGCCATATTGACGGAGGAAGTAACGGCGGGAAGCGCTGATGAGTTATACGCCAGAAACTTCGGCGCTATTGATCCGGAGACGTTGATCACGCCACAGAGTCTGCGTCGTTATTACGGACTTAGTGATGAGGAAGTGGCGCTATTTTCAACAGATTATGCCAGTGGGGAGGAGGGGGCTGAAGAATACATCAACAATTTATTGGTGACCAGGATAGGGGATAAGATTTATCGTCTACAAAGCGGACATCCTACGAATACGTTAAACTACGCTTGGTTACTGCCTCAGACGGACGGAACGTGGTTGTTGAGATTTAGCTTTAGTGATGCTCAGCCTGGTTATGATATTTTTCAGGTGAGGGTTGATACTGCAGACGCTATCATATATGAAGAAAACCAGGAGTGGGGGGATTTTGTTCCTGGGCAATCGTATACGGTAAGCATTGAGGCTTCGGATCTTCTGCAGGGTGAATTTACAATGTCCCTGCGACGTTATCATTATAACGGCTCCTATGTGGGTGGGGTCGTAAGTTATAATGTAAATATTATTGATTCGTTCCAGTTTTACGTGCTTAAATTGAATAAGGCCATACGCCTGTGGCGTGCCACGGGTCTGCATCCTAAAAGCTTGGAAGTCATTGTCAATAGCGTTAATCCTGTTAATATCACCGATGAGACTTTGCAGTTACTGTTTCAGGTTCAGCGATGCGTACAGCGCTATGGCGTTGAGCCTGAAGAAGCCTTGGTTCTCTGCGGAGGACTACTGTCCAACAACAGTTATGACGATAATCAAAGTCTGTTTGATCAGGTATTTAATAGCCCGCCGCTAAATGGCGAGACGTTCGCACCCTCAACGACCTCAATAAACCTGCTGCCGACGAACGCTACCGACAACACTGTTGAAAAAGCTATTTTGAAGCGCGCGCTTAACGTTGACGACGTGGGGCTGTTTGCCTTGCTCAGGATTTTTGACAACGCCGCCTCTTCAGGCGTATTGACTCTTAATCTTAAAAATTTGTCAGCGATGTATGCCCTGAGCCGCTGGGCCCAACTCCACGCGTTAAGTGTGACGGAGTTAGAACAATTATTGAAGGCTGCTGGCTTGCCTAGGCTCACCTCTGAGCTGGAAAGTACTCAGCTATGGTCAGGCTGGTTGCAAAAGGTCGACAGCCTGACGCAATGGCTGAACTCGCGAAAACTGTCCGTGGCCGACCTTGATTTGTTAACACGCCCGACATTTACGCAGGCGGCTACCACCGAAATTTCGGCGCTGTTGGACGAGCTTAAGGGTGTGATAAGTGCTCATCCTGACGCCGATACCTTGGAAAAGCGTATCGCCCTTCTAGCACCCGTTTTGGTTTCGTCTTTAGCGCTACCGTCCGCCCCAGTGGCTGAATCGGTTCTTGCTTGGGCCAATGGCCTCCAGCCAGCTGAGTGGACCGTGGATCAATTCTGGGACGGGGCGGAGACCGACGATGATAGCGTCGTTGCGTTTTGCTACGGTCTAGCGCAGTTGGCATTGATTTATCACGCCACAGGTATCAATCCTCAAGCCTTTTCATTGTTTGTAGCCACTCCTGCCCGGCTCTTGGGGCCTGCACCAGAAGTTGCGGTGTTGCCGCGTTCTTTGGCAACGGTACAAGCGCTTTGCAACTTCAGTGCCTGGCTAAAAAGCCTGGGTGATGGAGCGTCTGCCGTGCTGGCAGCCTTTGTGGCCGACACCCTCACTCCGGCTGATCTTGCAAGGGCGCTGAATGATGATGCGACAAGGTTCGAGCAGGCTACCAGGCAAGCCTATGCTAATACTCAAGCAGCTTCAGAAACGAAACTCAGTGCCTGGTCGGAGATCGACGTCGTGCTGCAGTGGGCGGCGTTGAGCACCACCTTTGGTGTGACACCCGTGAATATCGGGCAGCTTCTTGCGCTGAACTATACCGCAGGTAACCAGCCGCCATGGGACGACTGGGTGCGCGTTGCGGATGCGTTCACGGCAGGGCTGACACCCTACGAGACCAAAGGCATGGAGGCCGCTTTGGCCTCCGGACTGAGCGCCGCCCTGTGTGGCTATCTGCTCAAGTCCGGGATGACTGCCCAGTTGGCAAATAATTCGCGTGAAGGGCTCTATCAATATCTACTGTTAGACAACCTCAACGGGCCACAGGTAATGACCTCTCGCGTGGCTGAAGCCATCGTGAGCGTACAGACATTTATACAGCGGACCTTAAGTGCCGCCGAGTCACAAGGTACCGTAGATAAGGCGGCAGTCACGGGGCAATTCTTTACCGACTGGGAACGGTATAACCAGCGCTACAGCACCTGGGCTGGCGCGGCGAAGTTGGTCTACTACCCGGAAAACTATGTCGATCCCACGGTGCGTCTGGGCCAGAGCGGCATGATGAATACGATGCTGCAAACGTTGGGGCAGGCGCAACTCAATACCGATACGGTAGGGGACGCCTTTAACACCTACCTCAACAGTTTTGAGGAAGTGGCCAACCTCAGGGTGATCAGTGGCTATCACGATAACCTTGACGTTCATGAAGGGAAGACCTACTTCATCGGTACGAACCAGAGCGAAGTGCGTGAATTCTACTGGCGCAGCGCGGACGAAGGCCGGCGCAGTGAGGACGGGCAATTAGCGGCGAACGCCTGGACCGACTGGCGCAAGATTGAGTGTGCCGCACAGCCGTGGGGGGATTGCATCCGGCCGGTGATTTACAAATCGCGCCTTTATCTCTGCTGGTTAGAGCGAAAAGATGTCACTCCACCTAAGGCGGACGGCTCGCCGGGCGATCCAAAGATGTTTGATTACGCCATCAATATTTCCTACCTACGTTACGACGGTAACTGGACGTCACCGAAAATCATTGATGTGACCGAGGAGGAAAATGGCTTTGCGGCTGGCGGTAAGCCACCAGGGATTTATTGCACGAGTTTTGACGCAGAAACAACCATGGCAGTGCTGCTCTATAGAAAAGCAGATAGTTATGCGGATCAACTGCCAGTTCAAGCGGATATGCGTTTAGTCTACATTTATGAAGACATGGCATCGGATCAAAGACAAAGCTCTGCTGAAACTTTTCTTTCGTCTATGAAGTATGAGCTTGATCCCACTGAAGGCAACGTTGTCAATAATAAATATACTCACGGGTTGAGTTTGGGGGGCGAGTCAGTTCATGGATTATATGAACGGAATTATGATATCTCAGTCAGTTATGGAAGTTATACGCTCGATGTCAATGGATCTGAGGCTGTCGCGAAAATTTCCATACGTAAGCGGATTACGCTGGTGCCGAGAATTCCCAACCCGTTAAGGCTGCTGTATGAATACTATAGTTCGTTCGCTGAAACACCCTTTCTTCGCGCCCTGAGCTCTGACGACGGCAAGATATGGTTCGTCAGGCAGGGAGGGAAGATATATTTAGCGCTGAGTACTATTTTAACATGGGGAGTTCCTCTTTCTGTCTGGGTGTACTACGGTGATGCACATGCCAGGTTGTTAGTGCGTGAAGATGCTGTGAGTGCTGTGACGTTTGTGCTTGCGGTTTACAATGATCCGTATCCTGATTCGATGCTTTGTCCGAGTCCCGCAGGATTTACTGTAATGATACAACTTGTTACGGGTAGTTATCAATTTGATACGCCGCCTCAGTGGATGGCGAATCCTTTTTACCCTTTTTCTTTCGATCTTCTTCAGTTAAATATTTTTGATGTCAACGGACCTCAGGTTTTTTTGGCCGGAGATTATGTAAGTGCTCTTCCTCCCTTTGATATAAGTGGAATGGTTTTTGACTTTGATGTTAGCAATGTGTCGATTAGTAAAGAATGGGGTGTCCTTCCCTCTTATGATGTGGCGTTCAGCTTCAGCATTGGCGGGGTTGACAGTGATGATCGTATACAGTGGATTGTTCCCGTTACTCGAAATGCATCTGATTCAAAAAACATCATCAAAATAAAAAACACCCCTGAAAAAGCTCAGTATATGGAGTTCGACGCCTGTCGCACGCGCCTCAATACACTGTTTGCACGCCAATTAGTGGAAAGGGCTGCTGCAGGCATCGACACGATTCTTAGCTACGAGACGCAAGAGATTCAGGAGCCTCAATTGGGGGCAGGTTTCTTCACCACGCTCACACTCCCGATCCATAAGCCCGGTGTACACGGCGATGAGCCTTGGGTAAAAATTTACTACAACTATTTTCTTGCTGTTAATGATAGCTATTTGGCGTGGTCCGGTAGTCTTAGTGCTACGAGTACAACAGTGGTGAATCTATTTATACCCTATCCCGATGGCGGTTGGTTCACAACGAACGAGGTTCATCTGCGTTTACAATACAAAGAGGCTGACTACAATGGTCTAAATTCCCAGAGTGTTTGGTTGCTCTATGCGCCTGATACTGGAGTGGCTACTGTCAGCAGGCCTGGAACCAATTCTCTCTCAGAAGACATTGTCAAAAGTGTTACTGTTAAATCGCGTAGCACCGTGCCAATGGACTTCTCAGGCGCCAATGCCCTGTATTTCTGGGAGCTGTTCTACTACACCCCAATGATGGCGGCGCAACGCTTCCTTCAAGAACAACAGTTCACATTGGCGGACCCATGGCTACGTTATGTATGGAGCCCATCAGGTTATGTTGTTCGCGGTCAGCATGTCGACCGTAACTGGAACGTGCGCCCACTTCAAGAGGACACCAGTTGGAACGACGCCCCACTCAAAGCTGTAGATCCTGACGCAGTGGCGCAAAACGACCCTATGCACTACAAGGTCGCTACCTTCATGCGGGCGTTGGACTTGCTTATTGCGCGAGGCGACGCTGCCTACCGTAAGCTTGAGCGAGATACCCTCGCCGAGGCGAAAGTCTGGTACAGCCAGGCTCTGAACCTGCTGGGGGAACAGCCTTACATCCGCGCCAATGCGCTATGGGCTGAGCCATCGTTGGGCGAGGCATCCTCTGAGGCGTTGGCTGAGCAACACTTGACCGTATTGAGCTTGCTGCGTGACGGGCGAGTCGAAACCCTTAAGTCGATGGCATCGACAAAAACGGCAGCGGCGAGTGCCTTGTTCCTGCCGGAAATCAACGAGGTCATGCAGGGCTACTGGCTAACGTTGCGCCAACGGATGTACAACTTGCGGCATAACCTGACGCTGGACGGCCAGCCGCTGCTGTTGCCGCTATTCGCCAAGCCGGCGGATCCAAAGGCCCTGCTCAACGCTGCCGTGGCGGCGGAGAGTAGTGGCGGGTCAGATATCCCCGTGACATCTCTCCCTCTGTGGCGCTTCGAGCCGATGCTCGACAGTGCTCGCGGTTTGGTGTTCCAGCTCATACAGTTCGGTAATGCTGTTCTGGGTGTGCTTGAACGTCAGGATGCAGAGTCGCTGAACGCCTTGTTGCAAAATCAAGGCACTGAGCTGATGGCTAGCACTATCCAGGTACAAGAAGGCACGCTCAGAGAGCTGGAGGCTGAAAAAAAGGTCCTTTCTCGTTCCAAAGACAGTGCACAGCGACGATTTGACAGTTACTCCCGCTTATATGATGAAGACATCAATTCCCGCGAACGCCTGTCTATAAGTTCACTAGAAAGCGCCAAATCGCTTGGTGCTGGAGCTAAGGCGGCGTATATAGCCGCTGCGGCTTTGGATCTTGCCCCCAACATCTTTGGGCTGGCCAATGGTGGTATGAAGTTTGGTGCTGTCGGCACCATGGCGGGGCTTGGTATCTCTATAAGTGCTGAAAATCTAATGATGGATAGCTCGCGCATTTCCCAGGAAGAAATCTACCGTCGCCGGCGCCAGGAGTGGGAGATCCAGCGCAACAATGCAGAGGGCGAGATCCAGCAGATAGAGGCCCAGCTAGCATCGCTCGAGGTGCGCCGCGAGTCTACTGAACTGCAGAAAGCGCACCTGGAGATGCAACAAGGACAAGCACAGGCGCAGTTAGACTTCCTGCAGACCAAGTTTAGTAATGGCGCTCTTTACAGCTGGCTGCGTGGTCGTTTGGCAACCATTTACTTCCAGTTTTACGACCTGGCGGTGTCGCGCTGCCTGATGGCCGAAAAGGCGTGGCACTGGGAGAGTGGCAAGAGCGATACCTACATTCGCGGTGGTGGATGGCAGGGTACCTGGGCCGGACTTACCTGCGGGGAAGGGCTCATGCTCAATCTGGCGCAATTGGAAACTGCCCGGATGAAGTGGTCTAAACGCGCCCTTGAAATCACACGGACAGTTTCGCTGGCTGATTTTTACCGCAGCACATTGGCAGAAACCGATCAATTTGAACTGTCAGCAGCGGTGTCGGCGTTGCTGAACGGGGATACGCCCCCAGAGGGCAGCGCCGAGCGTGTCAGGCTGGACGAAAGCGGCGCGTTAACGGCTTCAATTACACTGGCAGATCTGAATATAGTTGATGACTACCCCGGCGGGCTGGGAGATCAGCGCCGAATCAAACAGGTCAGCGTATCACTGCCCGCCTTGTTGGGGCCTTACCAGGATATTCAGGCGGTACTCAATTACACCGGCGGGGGGAACGTTTTACCGCCGGGTTGCGACAACATGGCAATTTCGCGAGGAGTGAATGACAGCGGTCAGTTTCAACCCGACTTTAATGACCCACGTTGGTTACCGTTTGAAGGGGCAGATATCAGGGAGGGCAGCATGATAATCAGCTTCCCGCAGGCCGAAACGAAACAGAAGGCGCTGCTGGAAAGCCTGAACGATATCATTTTGCACATCAACTACACGATCCGCTCTTTATAGTCTCCCTGGCTGGACCCGTCTGCAAAGGGGCGGGTCCTTTGGGGAGTCGTATGAGTGACCCGGTGTTAGTGGCATGGCTGCACGTTGGCACTCCCGGGGTCATGATTGCTTCCACGTCGATAAGCGCTCAACCATCCGCAGCCCTGTACCAGATTTCTCCACCTCGCTGAACTCCATCACGGTTTTTCGGGGTTGGTGGCGTCCTTGCGTTAGCCAGACTCGCTGACGAATTTCCTGATAGTCATGTTGCGCTCATTCACGCGAATACCTGCTCAGGCATGCTTTAAGATAAGCACTACCTTGTCCTTATGCTAAACCCATTGATAGGAATTTCCTCGGTTTTGTTATAAATTGGCAAAGTGCTAAAGCTTTTTTGCTCAAGAGCTTCGCAGTTCCATGCCTTAGTTTGGGCTGCGTTATACAACATGCCTAAGGAAGGTCTGAAGTAGCCGGATGTTTTCCGGCTACCGAGTCCTCAGCACTTTTCAAAAAACGATGCATGTCGAAATTTGCTCAATTTTCTTCGTTTTTCAGCTCTTTCGGCCGCTGCAAAGCCCTTTGCAGTAACCATTTCCTGCATTACACGCGCACCTCTCCTGCGCTCGCCAACAAATGTCGGCGGGCCATCCACAGGTTTGACAGGGCGAACAACGTCACCATCTGCGCGGTGTTCTTGGCCAAGCCCCGAAAGCGCACTTTTTCATAGCCAAACTGGCGTTTGATTACCCGAAACGGATGCTCGACCTTGGCGCGAACCTGGGCCTTGGCCTTCTCGATTTTGCGGATCGCCTTGTACAAAACATTGCGTTTCCCGTGTTTTTTGTAAGTGCTACGGCGGGCGGCAATCTGCCAAATGACCTTGCGCCCAGTATGTTCTTCGCGCTTCTCGACCCCGGTGTAACCTGCGTCGGCGCAGACTACGTTTTCCTCGCCGTGCAGCAGTTTGGCAACCTGCGTGACGTCTGCCACATTGGCCGCTGTTACTACCACGCTGTGCACCAGGCCTGACTCGTCGTCGGCGCCGATGTGAGCCTTGGCGCCGAAATAGTACTGGTTACCTTTCTTGGTTTGATGCATCTCAGGGTCGCGTTTGCCATCTTTGTTCTTGGTCGAACTGGGCGCGTGAATCAGCGTGGCATCGACGATGGTGCCTTGACGCAACGACAAGCCACGGTCGCCCAGATAACCATTAATTACGCCGAGAATTCCAGTCGCCAACTCGTGCTTTTCCAGCAGACGACGGAAGTTGAGAATGGTGGTTTCGTCTGGAATGCGCTCCAGGCTCAGGCTTGAAAACTGACGCAGGATGGTCGTCTCATACAGTGCTTCTTCCATCGCCGGATCGCTGTAGCCGAACCAGTTCTGCATCAGATGAACACGCAGCATCGCCATCAGTGGGTAGGCGGGACGGCCACCTTCTCCTTTTGGATAATAGGGCTCAATCAGGGCAATCAAACCTTTCCAGGGCACCACCTGATCCATCTCGATCAGGAACAATTCCTTACGGGTCCGCTTGCGCTTGCCGGCGTATTCGGCGTCGGCGAAGGTCATCTGTTTCATCATCGAAAAGCTCGGCGACTGGTGTCCGGAGATTTTGCCAAATTAGGAAGTCTTTTTCAGAGTTTCCCTAACGTCATTACTGTCTTTGCGCGCCGATCTTTGGATCTGAAGAACACAAAAATATCGGTTCCTTCGGGCTTGAAATAACGATAGTGGTCGTAGTCACCGGGGGTAACACCAAAGTGTTCGAAAAAATCTTCCATAAAGTCACTGGCGTCGTCACCGTCAAGCCCTAGATCCCAACTGACTCTAGTGGCGAGGCTGAGCGTTTCAAACGCTTTTTTGCCAAATCCAACATAAAAGTAGATTCTCTCGATGAGATAATTAAGTATGTCATGGTTCAGATCGTTTTTATCCATCTTAAAAAACCTGATCTTGTTCATCTACGATAGAATAGAATTGTAGGTGTTCACGGTTATTTATTTTATCTTACCGAATTTTATTTGTTGTAGGATCATGCGATGACTAGTGCTGCCTGTACAGGGTGGTCCCTAGGCGCTGGTGTATCTCAAAACTTAACAATCAAAGTCGCTCCGCCCAGTCTAGAAGGTTTAACTGCTTAGGCCGGGCACAAATTATCAGTACAGCCAGCTCTAAAGGTAAAGTCTTATTTCTCAGTCCTTTGGCGTAGGATCTTCTTGAGTTAGCGTAATCCTGTAACTTCTAAGGTTGTCGCCTTCAGTGACATACTCCTTGCTAAAGTAACGGTAGACAGCACCCTTTACCGTAATTCCTACGCCATTGGGTGTATCATGGATGGCGACGTTTTCTAAAGAGCTATCCGTGATCAGAAATTCGCTTTCCTTATTAAGTTTATGCAGTACTTCTGAATCGTCGCCTTCAAGCGGTTTACTGATGAAAAAACGTAGTGTGTCCATGTCAGTGGCCATGGCGCCATAGCGTGTAATATACAGCCAATCACCCTGAGGAAGCGCCCGCTTCAACACTACTTCATCCGCGTCACTACCGAAATCAAAAAGGTCGCCAAGAAATGCCTTCGCTATTAAAAAGACTACAAGTATCCAAAACGAATTCTTGTAAGTAAATCTAAAGTTAGTATCCTTTGGATTTTGCATACAAGATCCCCATTTTTATCCATTTCTGGTCTTTGGGGTCATCCCCGTATGGAGGCAGCCAGAACCAATGGCCCCACTTATGTTTTCGTGTTTTGGCTTCTCCTTGGGCGAACCCAGCGGCTCTCAGTAGAAGCTGCTCAGTTAATTGGCCGGCTGTCCCCACAGCGCCGTAATGAAAATTGCCGAAGTCCTCCCACTCAGGATGTTTCTGCTTGTAGTCCCACGGGCCCTTGTTACGGACTTTGTAGTAAAACCAACTCATTAAAGCACCCGTGCTAGGATCTTTTTTCCACTGATCGTTCGCGAGCTTCATGTGGACATCTACATTGACTCCGGGAGGAATGAATGCTGGTATTTCGTAATTCATCGCCTGTCCCTGCGAAATCTAATGGGTGGTTATGAAAATATCTTGTTGCTGATAGCATCCCAGCCGCCAGCAATTTGTCCAGCGCTTTGCCCTGTTTTCCGACTTTGCTTGGAGTAAATAAGTTGAATTCTTCCATAGTTCAGAGCGATAAGTTCGCTTGGAAAGCTGTTGTCCTGGTCGCCATTGCCCGTTAATGAAAAAGAACTGATAATAACCTCTTCAAGTTTTATCTCCAGGTATTTGACTTTTGGGTCGCCTGCACGGAAAAGATGCACAGATACCTGCTTGAAGTGCTTACCACTGCAGCAAGCCTCATGAAGCTTTGGGGTGGCATTATCAACAGCCTTACGAACGAGCATGTCGCTCATGTAAGCCCTGCCCGAGGTTGCGCCGCCGGCTGACGTGGAGGTAGCTGAGGCCGTCTGACTAGCCGAAAGGTCGAAGTCTTGCAGCTCGATCCAGTTTTCGTAGCCTTCTGAGAGTGTCTCGCCGGGAACTCCTTCGATCTGCAGATATGCTTCCAATGACATATTCAATTCCTTTTAATGCGATCCTGAGCTTTTGATAATACACGGAAGCATTTTTGATGTGAATCGCTCGGTCGGTTGGGGCAGGGCGCGCATTGTGCAGAGAGGCTGGACAAAAATTGTCAGTAGAAAGCCGCGCCCGCCGCCAGCCTTTGGGGGCATTGGAGACGGTCATAAAGCTGGAATTACTGAGCCAATACGGCCCAACAAGGCACAAAAAAAGCACTTGCGATAAACGCTAAGTGCTTGATTTGTAACGCTTGTTTGGTGGAGCCGGGGGGATTTGAACCCCCGTCCGCCAGTACTCCGCTGTCGGTACTACATGCTTAGCCGTGTCTATTAAGTTAACCCTCAGCGACCCGACGGGCAGGGTGCTTTGGGCGAGTTGTGTAAGTTTTAGTCGCTTCGTCCACAACGTACTAGGCGACGATCCTGTTCTATATGACAATCATTTCGGGTTTACAGGCATCCCCTGATGATTGCTGGAGCCGAAGCTACCAGAAGGAAGGCTAGCACCGCTTACGCGGCGAGAGCGTATTCCCCGTAGGTTTCGTCATTGGCAACTATAGAAAGTTGCAACAGTGGATTTACGAGTTCTGTTACCAACTCGGCATGCACCTAAAGTTTCATCACCGGCGTCGAATCCAAATCGGCCCCGAGACTGCTTTCGCAATCACTGGGGCGCAGTGTACGCCAATTGGCGTGGCACGTCGACCCGTCTGCTGCAATCGTTCAGGCCAGCCTGGCTGGCCTGCTCGAAGCTTTACTTGGCGCCTTCGCTACCCGAGCCGGTGTTGTTCAATGACGTGATAGCTTTCTGAGTGATCTCAATGCATTTTTTCTCGTCTTTTTGAGCTTGGGCCGCCTTAGCGTTCTTCACCGTGGTTTCGAGCATGTCCGTGTTTCCGGTGCTCAGGTTTGTGTTGGTAGAGCCCACAGAGTTTTCAAGAGTCTTGATATTGGCAGAGCACAAATCATCGTCGGCAAAAACCGGCGAAGCCAACAGGGCGGCGCTGAGGAACAATCCAGTGAGGGCGGTACGCTTCATATGTCTCTCCTTGTAACCTGTGGACTCGGTATGGCCGGTGTTTGAGGCCGTCGCCCGAGGGGGTTGAAAGCCCGTTAACAGTTGGGCCTAAAGGATTGACTGTGGTGTAACGCAGGCGTTCTATTTTATTTTCGCAATACTGCGAAATAGCCACATTGCGCATTCAAGCACCAAAATGAGGCGATCTTCGCTTGGAGGTATCGAAAAGGTTGAAGCGGGGGAGTGGGGCGGGGTGTGGGGGTAAAGGGGTAGATATGAAGTGCCAAATATCCGGGTCAGGACATCTGGCACACGCCGGCGCCAGAAACTAGTCGTCCTTGCCCTTGGAGCGCACGGCACGCTGCAGCTCACGGTCCGAATCGCGTTCGCGTTCGGTGTGACGCTTGTCGTATTCCTTCTTGCCTTTACCCAGCGCAATTTCGCACTTGACCAGGTGCTCCTTCCAGTAAACGGAAAGGGCGACGCAGGCATAGCCTTTCTGCTGAACCGAGCTGGTGAGCTTTTCGAGCTCGCGCTTGTTCAGCAGCAGTTTGCGGGTGCGTGTCGGGTCAGCGATGACGTGTGTGCTGGCAGTCTTGAGAGGCGTGATGTGGCAACCCATCAGCCAGGCCTCGCCATCCTTGAGCAGCACATAACTGTCGACCAGCTGTACCTTGGTGGCACGCAGGCTTTTTACTTCCCAGCCAGACAGGACCAGACCGGCCTCGAACTTGTGTTCGATGAAGTAATCGTGACGCGCTTTCTTATTCTGCGCGATGGTCCCTGTAGGGTGTTTCTTGAGCTTAGCCATAGGGGGCGCATTATAGGCAGTTGCATCAATGTCGGCTACGGGAAAGCGCGTGCTTGAGCACAAAGGTTGAATCCCGGACAATGCGCGATCTTTTTTGGCTGGGCGTTTCGATAATGTCGACGGACAAGGTTTCGGTCCACGGTAGCTGGGCAAGCCGCTGGGTGTTCATCCTGGCTGCCACCGGCTCTGCTGTGGGGCTGGGCAGTATCTGGAAATTTCCGTACATGGTCGGTGCCTACGGCGGCGGTGCATTTGTACTGGTTTTTCTGGCGTGCATCGCGCTGATCGGTATTCCGGTCATGATCGCCGAGACGCTGATTGGTCGTCGTTCCCGGCTCAGTCCTGCGAATGCGCTCAAGACGCTGGCGCAGGAAGCGGGGCATTCGCCGCGCTGGTCCTGGGGTGCGTTTGCCGGGATGATCACGGCGCTGCTGATTCTCTCCTTTTATAGTGTGGTGGGCGGTTGGTCGCTGGATTACATCATCGACATGGGGCGCGGCGACTTTCAGGGTGTGTCGCCGGATCAGGTCGGTGCGTATTTCGGTGCGGTGATTGCCGACCCATGGCGTCTGATTCTGTGGCACACCATTTTCATGCTGCTGTCGGCGGTGGTGATCGGCAAGGGTGTCGAGGCCGGGCTGGAGAAAAGCCTGCGTATCATGATGCCGATGCTGTTCCTGCTGATGCTGGCGCTGTTGGGCTACAGCCTGACCACCGGGCATTTCATGGAAGGCGTGCATTTCATGTTCGACTTCAATCCCGAGAAGGTGCTGGATGGCTTGCTGCCCGCGATGGGGCATGCGTTCTTTTCCCTGAGCGTCGGTGTGGGCTCGATCATGGTCTACGGCGCGTACATGACCAAAGGCGCGTCGATCAGCAGCACGGTCGTCGGCATCGCGTTGCTCGATACCTTCGTTTCGCTGTTGGCCGGCCTTGCGCTGTTCCCCATCGTGTTCGCAGCAGGCCTGAACCCCAGCGAGGGGCCGGGCCTGATGTTCGTCACGTTGCCGTATGCATTCGGCAACGTCGCGTTCGGCCAGTTGATGGGCATCGTGTTCTTCGTATTGGTGGCCGTTGCAGCCTGGAGTTCGGCAATTTCGTTACTTGAGCCGATGGTCGCCTATCTGGTCGAGCGCACCCGTATTCGTCGCGCCTGGGTGACGTTCTGGCTGGCCTTTACCTGCTGGTTTGTCGGGCTGGGCACGGTGTTCTCGTTCAATATCTGGCAAAAAGCCAAGTTTTTCGTGAACGATGGAGGCGCATTCCACCTCTATCAATGGGGCGCATCGACTGGCCTGGACTTCTTCGGAGTCATTGATTTCTTCACTTCGCGGATCATGTTGCCGCTGGGTGGGTTGTGTTTTGTAGTATTCGCTGGTTGGGTGATGAGCCGTGAGACGGTGCGCGACGAATTGTCGATTCGCAGTCCGCTGTTCTTCAACCTGACGTACTTTTTGATGCGCTACGTGGCGCCGCTCGGCATTCTTGTGGTGTTTGCCGCTCAGCTCTGGAAATGACGCTCACATGACTACGCATATACAACGCTCTGCTTTACTGCCGTACCCGGCCGGGTTTCTTTATGACCTGGTCAATGATGTGGCTCGTTATCCCGAGTTTCTGCCGTGGTGTTCGTCCGCTACCGTGGTTGAAGCCAGTGAGGCGCAGATGCGCGCCAGCCTGGAGATCGCCAAGGGCGGTCTGAGCCAGAAGTTCATGACGCGCAACACGCTGGTTCCCGGTGAGTCGATCGTGATGGACCTGGTCGAAGGGCCGTTCGAACAGTTTCACGGTGTCTGGACATTCAAGCCGCTGGGCGAGAAAGCCTGCAAGATCAGTCTGGATCTGTCCTTCGATTATGCCGGCACCATCGTTCGCGCCACACTGGGGCCGCTGTTCAATCAGGCGGCCAACACGCTGGTGGATGCGTTCTGCCAGCGAGCGAAAGAGCTGCATGGCTGACGCATCGATTCAGATAGAGGTGGTCTACGCCTCTGTACAGCGCCAGGTATTGAAGACGGTCTATATCCCGGCCGGCTCTTCGGTGCGTCAGGCGCTGGCACTCAGCGGCATCGACAAGGAGTTTCCCGAACTGGATCTGAGCCAGTGCGCCGTGGGTATTTTCGGCAAGGTGGTGACTGATCCTGCTGCGCGGGTGCTGGAGGCGGGGGAGCGGATAGAGATTTATCGTCCGCTGGTGGCCGACCCCATGGAGATCAGGCGTCTGCGTGCCGCCAGGGCGCGTGAGAAAAGAGGGCTTCCCGGCTGAACGCAGGCTGAATGGAAAGCACAAAAAAGCCCGGCATGCCGGGCTTTTTGTTGGACGCTTTGGACTACCGGGAGTTGGTGTCCAGCGGTTCCTGAGTCGGGACCGGTACGGTCTCGACGCTGTCCACGTCTTTCTGGATTTTATCCAGCAACGAACCTGGCTTGGCCGGCTCTTCAGGCTGCTGCACTGGCTGGTTCTCTGCCGGGACAGTGGTGTTGCTGTCCTTGCCGAGAATGGCTTCATCGCGGCTGACGCCGGGCATGAAGTCGCCAGACAGGCTCACGAGCTGGTCATTGCCGTTGAATATGAGGCTGACACGCTCCTGCTGGCGTTCACCGCCACCTGGCTGCAGGCTGTACAGGTAATCCCACCGATCGGAGTGGAAAGTGTCGGTCAGCAGGGGGTTGCCCATGATAAACCGTACTTGCCGCCGGGTCATTCCGGGGCGTAACTGGTCTATCATGTCCTGCGTGACGACATTACCCTGCTGGATGTCGATTTTGTAAACCCCGGGGAATGAACAACCGGCGAGTGCGAGCAGTCCCACGAAGGTGAAACTGGTTAGCAAGAGCTTGGTGTTTTGCATCGGTGGGCGACTTCCACTATCTTGGCTGGGACAACGTAAACTCCGATCATACCTGCATTAAGAGAAGCTGCGAAGCAGCGTCTGCGAGAAAGCTGACCATGGTTGAAAATAGCGAACTACGTAAAGTAGGACTCAAGGTAACCCTACCGCGGGTCAAAATACTGCAAATGCTCGATTCTGCAGAGCAACGCCACATGAGTGCCGAGGATGTCTACAAGGCTCTCATGGAGGCTAGCGAGGACGTCGGTCTGGCCACGGTTTACCGTGTTCTGACTCAGTTCGAGTCCGCTGGGCTGGTGGTGCGCCACAATTTCGACGGCGGTCATGCTGTGTTCGAGCTGGCTGATGGCGGCCACCACGACCACATGGTCAATGTGGAATCGGGTGAGGTGATCGAATTCTTCGACGAAGAAATCGAGAAGCTTCAAAAAGCCATTGTCGAGAGACACGGCTTTGACCTGGTGGACCACAATCTGGTGCTTTACGTCCGCAACAAGAAGGCGTAATCAGCAACAGGGGCGACCGCGGTCGCCTTTGTGCGTTCTATAGCTCAGCTTTTCGCCGTAACGACCATCTTTTTGGCGTGCGCCAGAGATTCCTTGGTCAGATCGATGCCGCCCAGCATTCGGGCGACTTCCTCTATACGTTCAGTCTTGCTGAGCCTGGACACCGCTGTGCGCGTTGCGTCGTTGTCGCGCACCTTGTGCACGAACAGGTGCTGATGACCCTGCGCCGCGACCTGCGGCAGGTGAGTGACGGTCATGACCTGGCCGCGCTCGCCCAGGCGACGCAGCAGTTGCCCTACGATCTCGGCGGTCGGTCCGCCAATCCCCACATCCACTTCATCGAATACCAGCGTCGGCACCCGCGAAGTTTGTGCGGTGATGACCTGGATCGCCAGGCTGATGCGCGACAGCTCACCCCCCGACGCGACTTTTGCCAGCGCTTTCAGTGGTTGGCCGGGGTTGGCGCTGACCAGTAGCTCCACCTGCTCCAGGCCGTGAGGCGAGGGTTCAACGCTGGCATTGGCTTTGAGGTCGATCTGGAAACGGCCGCCGGGCATGCCAAGGCGATGAATTTCCTGTTCCACAGCGCTGGCCAGTTTCGTCGCCGAATTGTGGCGCAGGTCGCTCAGCTCACGGGCTTTATCCTGATAGTGCCGGGCGAATGCCTGCACTTCATGCTCCAGGCGTTCGATGGATTCGTCGTTGGCATTCAGCGTTTCTATTTCATCCAGCAGCTTTTGTTGCAGTGTCGCCACTTCGCCCGGCTGGATGCGGTGCTTGCGCGCCAGTGTGTAAATGGCATCGAGGCGTTCTTCGAGCTGTTGCAGCCTGGCTGGGTCGGCATCGAAGTGATCCAGAAAGCGGTTCAGTTCTCCTACCGCTTCTTCTACCTGGATCTGTGCGCTGGACAGCAGGCCTGTGGCTTCGCTCAGGGCGGACGGGGAATGGTCGACGCTGCCAAGACGATGCAGGCTGGCGGTCAGGGCATTGAGCACGTTGCCGGAATCGCTTTCGCTGCACTGCTCGACCACTTGTCGGCAAATGCTCAGCAGGCTTTCGGCGTTGGTCAGGTCCTTGTGTTCCTGTTCGAGCTGTTCAAGCTCGTTTTCGCCCAGGCTCAGGCTTTCCAGCTCTTCGAGCTGATAGCTCAGCAACTGATGCCGTGCGCGTTGCTCGTCACCCGAGTTGGAAAGACGCTCGAGCTCCTGCCGCGTCTGCCGCCAGCGCTGTGCGGCGAGATGGACCTGACGGGCCAGATCGGTTGCGCCCGCGTATTCGTCGAGCAGGCGCCGATGGGTATCGGTCTTGAGCAGCGACTGGTGCTCATGCTGGCTGTGAATATCGATGAGCAGTTCGCCCAGCGCCTTCAGGTCGCCCTGAGGGCAGGGCGAGCCATTGATATAGGAGCGTGACCGACCTTCGGCAGTGATGACCCGGCGCAGGATGCAGGGGCCGTCGTTGTCCAGGTCGCGCTCTTTGAGCCAGGTCTGTGCCTCGGGAATGTCGCCCAGGTCGAACGTGGCCAGGATGTCGGCCTTGTCGGCGCCGGGCCTGACCACGCCGCTGTCGGCACGGTCGCCCAGGGTCAGGCCCAGGGCGTCGAGCATGATCGACTTGCCAGCGCCGGTTTCGCCGGTGATGACGCTCATGCCTCGATCCAGTTCAAGATCAAGGTGTTCGACAATGGCGTAGTTGTGTACGGAAAGGTGCACCAGCATTGAGCGGCTCCCGGGCTGTTTGTCTGGTTATTTATACAGTGTTTTATTTATGGCTGACAATGCCCTTGCTTAGCTCGATTTCATCGGTCTGCAGTGGTTTTTAGTCTCTCTTGAGTCGTTTCGCCATTTTTTGTCGGGCTGGAATCCGGATTATTTGTCAGGGGATGCGTATCTCGATCGCACGAAACCCTTGAAGCCGGAAAATCCGATCCCATATAGGTGGGCAGAAGCGCGAATCGGGATCGCGGACGTTTTTAGAGGAGAACATGTATGGCTGACGAACAGAATCTGGATGCGCAGGCTCAGGATCAGGCTGCCGAGGCGGGCGCGGGTGACGAACTGACAACCCGCGTGCAGGTGCTCGAAGAGCAACTGGCTGCTGCGCAGGACCAATCCCTTCGCGTGGCTGCGGATCTGCAGAATGTCCGCCGCCGTGCCGAACAGGATGTTGAAAAGGCGCACAAGTTTGCGCTGGAAAAATTTGCCGGTGATCTGTTGCCGATCATCGATAGTCTGGAGCGAGGCCTTGATCTGTCCAGTCCGGACGATGAAAGCATTCGCCCGATGCGTGAAGGCATCGAGCTGACCTTGAAGATGTTCCAGGACACCCTCAAGCGTTATCAGCTGGAAGCCATCGATCCGCACGGCCAACCGTTCAGTGCCGACCAGCACCAGGCGATGGCCATGCAGGAAAGTGCCGACGTTGAGCCCAACACAGTGCTCAAGGTATTTCAGAAGGGTTATCAGCTTAATGGTCGCCTGTTGCGCCCGGCCATGGTCGTGGTCAGCAAGGCACCATCGCCTGCAACGCCGTCAATCAACGAGCAGGCTTGAAATCAGCTGTAAGGCCCCCATTTAAAGGTCAAGCGTTTAAGAGCTACCGCACGGTGTAAACGCACTGGCGGCAACCAAATCCAAGTTTTGCAAGTTTCGGGAGAGTCAAAGATGGGCAGAATTATCGGTATCGACCTGGGGACTACCAACTCCTGCGTCTCCATTCTGGAAAACGGTAACGTCAAGGTTATCGAGAACGCCGAAGGTACACGTACTACACCTTCGATCATTGCTTACGCAAATGATGGCGAGATTCTGGTCGGCCAGTCCGCGAAGCGTCAGGCGGTCACCAACCCGCACAACACGCTGTACGCGGTTAAGCGTCTGATCGGTCGCAAGTTCGAAGAGGATGTCGTTCAGAAAGACATCCAGATGGTCCCTTACAAGATCGTCAAGGCTGACAACGGTGATGCCTGGGTTGAAGTGAATGGCCAGAAAATGGCGCCTCCTCAGATTTCCGCTGAAATCCTGAAGAAAATGAAAAAGACTGCCGAAGACTATCTCGGTGAAGCGGTTACCGAAGCGGTCATCACCGTTCCGGCCTACTTCAACGACAGTCAGCGTCAGGCTACCAAGGACGCTGGCCGTATTGCCGGTCTGGACGTCAAGCGCATCATCAACGAACCTACCGCAGCCGCGCTGGCTTACGGGATGGACAAGGCCAAGGGCGACCACACTGTCATCGTGTATGACCTGGGTGGCGGTACCTTCGACGTCTCGGTCATCGAGATCGCTGAAGTCGATGGCGAGCACCAGTTCGAAGTGTTGGCCACCAACGGCGACACGTTCCTGGGCGGTGAAGACTTCGACATTCGTCTGATCGACTACTTCGTCGACGAATTCAAGAAAGAAAGCGGCATGAACCTCAAGGGTGATCCGCTGGCCATGCAGCGTCTGAAAGAAGCTGCCGAAAAAGCCAAGATCGAGCTGTCTTCCAGCACCCAGACCGAAGTCAACCTGCCGTACATCACTGCAGACGCAACCGGTCCGAAGCACCTGGTAGTGAAGATTTCCCGCTCCAAGCTGGAATCGCTGGTTGAAGACCTGGTTCAGCGCACCATCGCTCCTTGCGAAATGGCGCTGAAAGATGCTGGCATCGACAGAAGCAAGATCAACGACGTGATTCTGGTCGGTGGTCAGACACGTATGCCGCTGGTTCAGAAGCTGGTGACCGAGTTCTTCGGCAAAGAAGCACGCAAAGACGTCAACCCTGACGAAGCCGTTGCCATGGGTGCTGCCATTCAGGGCGCAGTCTTGGCCGGTGATGTCAAAGACGTTCTGCTGCTGGACGTCAGCCCGCTGACTCTGGGCATCGAAACCATGGGCGGCGTGATGACTGCGCTGATCGAGAAAAACACCACGATTCCTACCAAGAAATCCCAGGTGTTCTCGACTGCCGATGACAACCAGAACGCGGTAACCATTCACGTCCTGCAGGGTGAGCGTAAGCAAGCCGCTCAGAACAAGTCTCTGGGCAAGTTCGACCTGGCCGAGATTCCACCTGCTCCACGTGGCGTGCCACAGATCGAAGTAACCTTCGACATCGACGCAAACGGTATTCTGCACGTTGGTGCGAAAGACAAGGCCACCGGCAAGCAGCAGTCCATCGTTATCAAGGCCAACTCCGGTCTGTCCGAGGAAGAAATTCAGCAGATGGTTCGCGATGCTGAAGTCAACTCCGAAGAAGATCGCAAGTTCGAAGAGCTGGCCTCTGCCCGTAACCAGGGTGATGCGCTGGTCCACTCGACTCGCAAGATGATCGCTGACGCGGGTGACAAGGTCACTGCTGAAGAGAAGACTGCGGTAGAAGCTGCGCTGGTTGCTCTGGAAGCCGCTATCAAGGGCGACGACAAGGCTGCCATTGAAGCCAAGGTCGAAGAGCTGTCGAAGGTTTCCGCGCCAATCGCTCAGAAGATGTATGCCGAGCAGGCTGAAAACCCGGACGCTGCGGCCAAGCCAGCTGAAGAAACTGCCAAGGCTGACGATGTTGTCGACGCCGAGTTTGAAGAAGTAAAAGACCACAAGTAAGCGCAGGCTCACTTGAACGCCGGTTGACCTCTTTCGAGCGCTGACTGGTAGGATGTCGCCGCGCGGGAGCTTGCTCCCGCGTTGGCGTGTCTGGAACAGGCAAAAATTTCGGCGTGTGGAGTTGCTCCGCACGCCACGTGGCAAGATCGCGACGCTCCTGCGTGGCGAATCATTCTGCCGCTTTCTCGGCCGGATGCATCTGGCTGCTGAACGAAGACCAGGATCGTTGAATCGACGTGAGTTGGGTCCGGGCCTGTATGGGGCTCAACGAGTTTGGTGCGGCTCAGGAGAGCCTTCGCCGAACGTCCTCAAGAGTGCGGAAGAATTATGGCAAAGCGTGATTATTACGAAGTGTTGGGAGTGGAGCGAGGCTCCAGCGAGGCGGACCTGAAGAAGGCTTATCGCCGTCTGGCGATGAAGCATCACCCTGACCGCAACCCTGATGACAAAGCATCGGAAGAGCTGTTCAAAGAGGCCAACGAAGCCTACGAAGTGCTTTCCGACGCCAGCAAACGCGCGGCCTACGATCAGTATGGCCATGCCGGTGTCGACCCGAGCATGGGTGGCGGCGGTGGTTTTGGTGGCGGTGCCGGTGGCGCCAACTTCTCCGATATCTTCGGCGATGTGTTCAGCGACTTCTTTGGCGGCGGCCGTGCCGGTGGCGGCGGTGGTCGTGGCGGCGCTCAGCGTGGCAGCGACCTGCGCTATACGCTGGAGCTGAATCTGGAAGAGGCGGTTCGCGGTACTAACGTGAATATCCGCGTTCCGACGCTGGTCAACTGCAAGCCGTGCGACGGCAGCGGCGCCAAGAAAGGTTCTTCGCCGGTCACATGCCCTACGTGCGGCGGCATTGGTCAGGTGCGCATGCAGCAGGGGTTCTTCTCTGTGCAGCAAACCTGTCCGCGCTGCCACGGCCACGGCAAGATCATCTCTGACCCGTGCGATTCCTGCCATGGCGAAGGCCGCGTCGAAGAGTCCAAGACGCTTTCCGTCAAAGTGCCGCCAGGTGTTGATACTGGTGACCGCATTCGTCTGTCTGGCGAAGGCGAGGCGGGTACCCAGGGTGGCCCGACCGGCGACCTGTATGTCGTGATCAATGTGCGCGAGCACGCGATCTTCCAGCGTGACGGCAAGCACCTGTTCTGCGAAGTGCCTATCAGCTTTACCGATGCAGCGCTGGGCGGCGAGCTTGAGGTGCCGACGCTCGACGGTCGCGTCAAACTGAAGATCCCCGAAGGTACCCAGACCGGCAAGCAGTTCCGCTTGCGTGGCAAGGGCGTCGCTCCGGTGCGTGGTGGTGGTGCCGGTGACTTGATGTGCCGTGTTGCCGTCGAAACCCCGGTTAACCTGAGCAAGCGTCAGCGCGAGCTGCTTGAAGAGTTCCGCACCTCGCTTGAAAACGACGAGTCCCACTCTCCGAAAGCCAGTGGCTGGTTTGAGGGTGTGAAGCGTTTCTTCGGCGATCTGTAAGGCTATCAACGGGAGCAGGGCATGCGACGTATTGCTGTAGTTGGCGCCGCCGGGCGTATGGGCAAGACCTTGATCGAGGCGGTTCAGCAGGCGCCGGGCGCCGGGTTGACCGCCGCTATCGATCGTCCTGACAGCACGCTGGTGGGGGCTGATGCGGGCGAACTGGCTGCGCTGGGCCGTATCGGTGTGCCGCTTTCAGGTGATCTGGCAAAGGTGGCGGACGAGTTCGACGTCCTGATCGACTTTACCCACCCGTCGGTGACGCTGAAAAATCTGGCGTTCTGTCGCAAGGCAGGCAAGGCGATGATTATCGGCACCACCGGTTTCAGCGCCGAAGAGAAGCAGCGTCTGGAAGAGGCGGGCAAAGACATTCCCATCGTCTTTGCTGCCAATTTCAGTGTCGGCGTGAATCTGTGTCTGAAGCTGCTCGACACCGCTGCGCGCGTTCTGGGTGATGAGGTCGATATCGAAATCACCGAAGCGCACCACCGGCACAAGGTCGATGCGCCGTCCGGCACCGCCTTGCGCATGGGTGAAGTGGTTGCCAATGCGCTGGGTCGCGATCTGGAAAAAGTCGCGGTCTACGGCCGTGAAGGTCAGACCGGTGCGCGTGATCGTCAGACCATCGGGTTTGCGACCCTTCGTGCCGGTGACATAGTGGGTGATCACACCGTGCTGTTCGCCGCGGACGGTGAGCGGGTCGAGATCACGCACAAGGCGTCCAGTCGCATGACCTTCGCCAAGGGTGCTGTGCGGGCTGCAATGTGGCTCGACGGCAAGGCGCCAGGGCTTTACGACATGCAGGATGTGTTGGGTCTGCATTGATTTCATACAGGGCCATTCGTGGCCCTGTCGCATTTCCCCGCATTTCAGGCTCATTGGTGGTAGACCAAAATGGGCCTTTTCTGTAAGCTACAGCTTTAGTGTGTCCACTAAAAGCGCGCAGATGATTCCATAAGAAAGCGGGGTGACGTAACTACGTCATTCCGCTTTTTTGCAGCCTGCGATCGCCCTTTCAGGTTTTATTTACGGGAGGTCTTCTTGACTAAGCCAGCCATACTCGCCCTTGCTGATGGCAGCATTTTTCGCGGCGAAGCCATTGGAGCCGACGGTCAGACCGTTGGTGAGGTGGTGTTCAACACCGCAATGACAGGCTATCAGGAAATTCTTACCGATCCTTCCTACGCCCAGCAGATCGTTACCCTGACTTACCCGCATATCGGCAACACCGGCACCACCCCTGAAGACGCAGAGTCGGATCGCGTCTGGTCCGCCGGCCTGGTCATTCGCGACCTGCCTCTGGTCGCCAGCAACTGGCGTAACAAGCTGTCCCTCGGTGATTACCTGAAAGCCAACAACGTCGTTGCCATCGCTGGCATCGATACGCGTCGCCTGACCCGCATCCTGCGTGAGAAAGGCGCCCAGAACGGCTGCATCCTGGCCGGCGATAACATCACCGAAGAGGCAGCCATCGCCGCTGCCCGCGGCTTCCCGGGCCTCAAGGGCATGGACCTGGCCAAGGAAGTCTGCACCAAGGACACCTACGAGTGGCGTTCCAGCGTCTGGGATCTGAAAACCGACAGCCATCCTGAAATCGCCGCGTCCGAGCTGCCTTATCATGTGGTCGCCTACGATTATGGCGTCAAGGTCAACATTCTGCGCATGCTGGTCGAGCGCGGTTGCCGGGTAACCGTGGTGCCGGCGCAAACGCCTGCCAGTGAAGTGCTCGCCTACAAGCCGGACGGCGTTTTCCTGTCCAACGGCCCAGGTGACCCGGAGCCGTGCGATTACGCCATCAAGGCGATCAGGGAAGTGCTGGAAACCGACATTCCGGTGTTCGGCATCTGCCTTGGCCACCAGTTGCTGGCACTGGCCGCGGGTGCCAAGACCGTGAAGATGGGCCACGGCCACCACGGTGCCAACCACCCGGTCCAGGATCTGGACACCGGTGTGGTCATGATCACCAGCCAGAACCACGGTTTTGCGGTGGATGAGGCAACCCTGCCGAGCAACGTTCGCGCCATTCACAAGTCGCTGTTCGACGGCACCCTGCAGGGTATCGAACTGACCGACAAGAGCGCATTCAGCTTCCAGGGTCACCCTGAAGCGAGTCCGGGCCCGAACGACGTCGCGCCTTTGTTCGATCGCTTTATCGAAGCCATGGCCAAGCGCCGCTGACCGGTTGCCTTGAGACTGTAATACGCAGGTGCCCAGGGCGGCCCCGGACTCAGTGTCCGGTCGCTGCCGCCCAGGCCACCTCAGACAAATGTTCAAGACGGCTTGCCGACTGACCTGCGGATTTGAGTGACAACCCATGCCAAAACGTACAGATATTAAAAGCATCCTGATTCTCGGCGCCGGCCCCATCGTGATCGGCCAGGCCTGTGAATTCGACTACTCCGGCGCCCAGGCCTGCAAGGCTCTGCGTGAGGAGGGTTACCGCGTCATCCTGGTGAACTCCAACCCGGCCACCATCATGACCGACCCGGCCATGGCCGACGCCACCTACATCGAGCCGATCAAGTGGCAGACCGTTGCCAAGATCATCGAAAAAGAACGTCCGGACGCACTGCTGCCAACCATGGGCGGCCAGACCGCTCTGAACTGCGCACTGGATCTTGAGCGCGAAGGCGTTCTGGAGAAGTTCGGTGTCGAAATGATCGGCGCCAACGCTGACACCATTGACAAGGCAGAAGACCGTTCGCGCTTCGACAAGGCGATGAAGTCCATCGGCCTGGCGTGCCCGCGCTCCGGCATCGCGCACAGCATGGAAGAAGCCAACGCGGTTCTTGAAAAGCTCGGCTTCCCTTGCATCATCCGTCCGTCGTTCACCATGGGTGGCACCGGCGGCGGTATCGCTTACAACCGTGAAGAGTTCGAAGAAATCTGCGCCCGTGGTCTGGACCTGTCGCCGACCAAGGAACTGCTGATCGACGAATCGCTGATCGGCTGGAAAGAGTACGAAATGGAAGTTGTCCGCGACAAAAAGGACAACTGCATCATCGTCTGCTCGATCGAAAACTTCGACCCGATGGGCGTGCACACCGGTGACTCGATCACCGTTGCGCCGGCACAGACCCTGACCGACAAGGAATACCAGATCCTGCGTAATGCCTCGCTGGCAGTGCTGCGCGAGATCGGCGTTGAAACCGGTGGCTCCAACGTTCAGTTCGGCATCTGCCCGAACACCGGCCGCATGGTCGTGATCGAGATGAACCCGCGTGTATCGCGCTCCTCGGCGCTGGCCTCCAAGGCGACCGGCTTCCCGATCGCTCGCGTTGCCGCCAAGCTGGCAGTCGGCTACACCCTCGACGAGCTGTCGAACGAAATCACTGGCGGCAAGACCCCGGCATCGTTCGAACCGTCAATCGACTACGTCGTCACCAAGCTGCCGCGCTTTGCCTTCGAGAAATTCGCCAAGGCCGATGCGCGTCTGACCACTCAGATGAAGTCGGTCGGTGAAGTCATGGCCATCGGTCGTACCTTCCAGGAATCCCTGCAGAAAGCCCTGCGCGGCCTGGAAGTCGGTGTGTGCGGTCTTGATCCGAAGCTGGACCTGAGTCATCCGGAAAGCATGAGCACGCTCAAGCGCGAGCTGACCGTGCCGGGCGCCGAGCGTATCTGGTACGTCGCCGATGCCTTCCGCGCCGGCATGACGGTCGAAGAAATCTTCGCCATGAACATGATCGACCCATGGTTCCTGGTGCAGATCGAAGACCTGATCAAGGACGAAGAGAAGATCAAGACTCTGGGGCTGTCGGCGATCGACCGCGACGTCATGTTCCGTCTCAAGCGCAAGGGCTTCTCCGACGCGCGTCTGGCCAAGCTGCTGGGCGTTACCGAGAAGAACCTGCGCACGCACCGTCACAAGCTCGAAGTGTTCCCGGTCTACAAGCGCGTCGACACCTGCGCCGCCGAGTTCGCAACCGACACCGCGTACCTGTACTCGACCTACGAGGAAGAGTGCGAAGCCAACCCTTCGACGCGTGACAAGATCATGATCCTGGGTGGCGGCCCGAACCGCATCGGCCAGGGTATCGAGTTCGATTACTGCTGCGTACACGCCGCGCTGGCACTGCGTGAAGACGGTTACGAGACCATCATGGTCAACTGCAACCCGGAAACCGTGTCCACTGACTACGACACCTCGGACCGTCTGTACTTCGAGCCTGTCACCCTGGAGGACGTGCTGGAAATCGTCCGTGTCGAGAAGCCGAAAGGTGTGATCGTCCAGTACGGTGGCCAGACGCCTCTGAAACTGGCGCGTGCTCTTGAAGCCGCCGGCGTACCGATCATCGGCACCAGCCCTGATGCCATCGACCGTGCCGAAGACCGCGAGCGCTTCCAGCACATGGTCGAGCGTCTGAACCTGCGTCAGCCGCCAAACGCCACTGTGCGCAGCGAAGACGAAGCGATTCGTGCCGCAGCGAAGATCGGTTATCCACTGGTGGTGCGTCCGTCCTATGTACTGGGTGGCCGTGCGATGGAAATCGTTTACCAGGAAGACGAACTCAAGCGTTACCTGCGCGAAGCGGTTCAGGTGTCCAACGACAGCCCGGTGCTGCTCGACCACTTCCTGAACTGCGCAATCGAGATGGACGTCGACGCGGTCTGCGACGGTACTGACGTAGTGATCGGTGCGATCATGCAGCACATCGAGCAGGCGGGCGTTCACTCCGGTGACTCCGCGTGCTCGCTGCCGCCGTACTCGCTGCCGGCTCACATCCAGGACGAAATGCGCGAGCAGGTCAAGAAGATGGCACTGGAGCTGGGCGTTGTCGGCCTGATGAACGTGCAGCTGGCGCTTCAGGGCGAAGACATCTACGTCATTGAAGTCAACCCGCGTGCATCGCGTACCGTGCCGTTCGTTTCCAAGTGCATCGGTGTTTCCCTGGCAATGATCGCTGCCCGCGTGATGGCAGGCAAAACGCTGAAAGAGCTGAATTTCACCAAGGAAATCATTCCGAACTTCTACAGCGTGAAAGAGGCAGTGTTCCCGTTTGCCAAATTCCCTGGTGTTGACCCTATCCTCGGCCCGGAAATGAAATCGACCGGTGAAGTGATGGGCGTGGGTGATACCTTCGGTGAAGCGTTTGCCAAGGCCCAGATGGGCGCAAGCGAAGTGCTGCCGACTGGCGGTACCGCGTTCATCAGCGTACGTGACGATGACAAACCTCTGGTTGAAGCGGTCGCTCGTGACCTCATCAATCTCGGCTTCGAGATCGTCGCCACCGCAGGCACTGCCAAGCTGATCGAAGCGGCGGGCCTGAAAGTGCGTCGCGTCAACAAGGTGACCGAAGGCCGTCCGCATGTGGTCGACATGATCAAGAATGACGAAGTCACTCTGATCATCAACACCACCGAAGGTCGCCAGTCGATCGCGGATTCCTACTCCATCCGTCGCAACGCCCTGCAGCACAAGATTTACTGCACCACTACCATTGCAGCAGGCGAAGCGATCTGTGAAGCGCTCAAGTTCGGTCCGGAGAAGACCGTACGTCGCTTGCAGGATCTCCATGCAGGATTGAAGGCATGATCAAATACCCAATGACCGTCCAGGGCGCTCGCGCCCTGGAAGAAGAGCTGACCCACCTGACCAAGGTGGTCCGTCCCAAGTTGAGCCAGGACATCGGTACTGCGCGCGAACTGGGCGACCTCAAGGAAAACGCCGAATACCATGCTGCCCGCGAGCAGCAGGGGATGGTCGAGGCGCGTATTCGTGATATCGAAGGCCGCATGCAGAACGCTGTGATCATCGACGTCACGACGATTCCGCACACCGGCAAGGTGATTTTCGGCACGACAGTCGAAATCGCCAACGTCGAGACTGACGAAAGTGTGGTCTATCAGATCGTGGGTGAGGACGAAGCGGATATCAAGAAAGGCAAGATTTCAGTGGGTTCGCCCATTGCCCGTGCCTTGATTGCCAAGGAAGAGGGTGACGTCGTCGTGGTGAAAACGCCGAGTGGCGTTATCGAGTACGAAATCATCGAAGTGCGTCATATCTGATGCTGGCGCCCGTTTTTACGGGCGCTTTCGGCGGCAAAAAAGAGTCAGGGCGCGCTTTTGGCGGCCCTGACTTCTGTTTTTATCCGTGCGCGCGGTGGACGTTGGACAGTTGCTTGTTTACCTTTGGGTTCTTGCGATAGATCAACGCCATTTTGCCGATGACCTGAACCAGGTCGGCAGAACCGGCCTTGCACAGTTCTGCGATGGCGCCGAGACGGCTTTCGCGGTCGAGGATGTTGAGCTTGATCTTGATCAGCTCATGATCGCTCAGGGCGCGTTCAAGCTCTGCAAGTACACCTTCAGTCAAACCATTGTCAGCCACGATCAATACCGGTTTCAGATGGTGGCCAATGGATTTGTATTGTTTCTTCTGCTCTGGAGTGAGCGGCATAATCTGACCTCTGCGTCTGATCTTTTAAAAGCGGCGGCCAGTTTACCCGAGCGAGTCCGGGACCGCCCAGTTAATCACGACTCGTTTATTTTTGAGGTGCCCCGTGGCCCGTTCCAAGACAAGCCATAACTGGCTCAAAGAACACTTCGACGACAAGTACGTCAAAATGGCGCAGAAGGACGGCTACCGTTCGCGCGCCAGTTACAAGCTGCTCGAGATCCAGGAAAAGGACAAACTCATCCGTCCGGGCATGACCGTGATCGACCTCGGCGCAGCGCCGGGAGGCTGGTCACAAGTGACCAGTCGTCTGATCGGCGGTCAAGGTCGTCTGATCGCTTCCGACATCCTTGAAATGGACAGCATCCCCGACGTGACCTTCATTCAGGGGGATTTTACCGAGGATGCGATTCTTGAGCAGATCCTCGAGGCAGTCGGTAATACGCAGGTAGACCTTGTGATTTCCGATATGGCCCCCAATATGAGTGGATTGAGCGCTGTAGATATGCCGCGTGCAATGTTTCTCTGCGAATTGGCGCTCGATCTTGCCGGTCGGGTACTGCGTCCCGGTGGCGATTTTCTGATCAAGGTCTTCCAGGGTGAAGGCTTCGATGTCTACCACAAGGACATTCGCAAGCTGTTCGACAAGGTGCAGATGCGCAAACCGTCGTCGTCCCGCGACAGGTCACGCGAGCAATACCTGCTGGCTCGCGGCTTTCGCGGAATTGATGGCGCGGCCAGCATCGAACGTTTTTGACAAGGCGCGATAGCTTTTTTCAAATGGCGTTACCGATGCAGCATGACTGAACATTATGTTGTCAAAGTTTCACAAAGGGTTACAGACGGTGTCTGCCGCATCTGTAGGTTCTGTAGTAAGTTAGGCCGGTGAATATCATGCGAGGCACGCTTGCTGCGTGGAGCTTGCTTCAGAGGGTAGCTAATTGAACGATATGGCAAAGAATTTGATCCTGTGGTTGATCATCGCGGCTGTCCTTGTGACGGTGATGAACAACTTCTCCAGCCCGAACGAGCCGCAGAACCTCAACTATTCCGAGTTCATCCAGCAGGTCAAGGATGGCAAGGTCGAGAAGGTTTCTGTAGACGGCTACGTCATTACGGGCAAGCGCAGCGATGGCGACACCTTCAAGACCATCCGCCCGAACATCCCGGACAATGGCCTGATCGGTGATCTGGTCAGCAATAACGTCGTGATCGAAGGCAAGCAGCCTGAGCAGCAGAGCATCTGGACCCAGTTGCTGGTGGCCAGCTTCCCGATACTGGTGATCATCGCGGTGTTCATGTTCTTCATGCGCCAGATGCAGGGCGGGGCGGGCGGCAAGGGCGGCCCGATGAGCTTCGGCAAGAGCAAGGCGCGTCTGTTGTCAGAAGATCAGGTCAAGACGACCCTGGCTGACGTTGCCGGTTGCGACGAAGCCAAGGAAGAAGTGGGCGAGCTGGTCGAATTCCTCCGCGATCCGGGCAAGTTCCAGCGCCTGGGCGGTCGGATTCCGCGCGGCGTGCTGATGGTCGGCCCTCCGGGTACCGGTAAAACGCTGATCGCCAAGGCCATTGCCGGCGAAGCCAAGGTTCCGTTCTTCACGATCTCCGGTTCCGACTTCGTCGAGATGTTCGTGGGTGTTGGTGCGAGCCGCGTTCGCGACATGTTCGAGCAAGCCAAGAAACACGCGCCATGCATCATCTTCATTGACGAAATCGACGCGGTCGGTCGCCATCGTGGCGCCGGCATGGGCGGTGGTCATGACGAGCGTGAGCAGACTCTCAACCAGTTGCTGGTCGAGATGGACGGTTTTGAAATGAATGACGGCATTATTGTCATTGCCGCAACCAACCGCCCTGACGTACTGGATCCGGCGCTGCTGCGTCCAGGTCGTTTCGACCGCCAGGTGGTTGTAGGTCTGCCGGACATTCGTGGCCGCGAGCAGATCCTCAAGGTTCACATGCGCAAGGTGCCAATGGGCGAAGACGTCAACCCGGGCGTTATCGCTCGCGGTACGCCGGGCTTCTCCGGTGCGGACCTGGCTAACCTGGTCAACGAAGCTTCGCTGTTCGCTGCTCGCTCCGGCAAGCGCGTTGTAGAGATGAAAGAGTTCGAACTGGCCAAGGACAAGATCATGATGGGCGCCGAGCGCAAATCGATGGTCATGTCCGATAAGGAAAAGCGCAACACGGCTTACCACGAGGCGGGTCACGCTATCGTCGGTCGTCTGGTGCCAGAGCATGATCCGGTCTACAAGGTTTCCATCATCCCGCGCGGTCGTGCGCTGGGTGTGACGATGTTCCTGCCGGAAGAAGACCGTTACAGCCTGTCCAAGCGTGCGTTGATCAGCCAGATCTGCTCGCTGTACGGTGGTCGTATCGCGGAAGAAATGACTCTGGGTTTCGATGGCGTCACAACCGGTGCCTCCAATGACATCATGCGTGCCAGCCAGATCGCCCGGAACATGGTCACCAAGTGGGGTCTGTCTGAAAAGCTCGGCCCGCTGATGTACTCGGAAGACGAAGATGCAGGTTACCTGGGGCGCGGCGGCAGCCAGAACTCCAGTGTTTCCGGCGATACTGCCAAGCTTATCGACTCCGAAGTGCGCAGCATCATCGATCACTGCTATGGCACCGCCAAGCAGTTGTTGACGGACAATCGCGACAAGCTGGAAGCGATGGCCGACGCGCTGATGAAGTATGAAACCATTGATGCCGACCAGATCGACGACATCATGACCGGTCGTACTCCGCGCGAGCCGCGTGACTGGGGTGGTGGTTCAGGTACCAACGGTACTCCGATCACGCCTGACCCTCGTCCGGAAACTCCGATTGGCGGCCCTGCTGCCGAGCACTAAGGTCTGACATGACATCTGCGCTGTACCCAACCCGGTTGCCTTGCGGCAACCGGGTTCTTGATTTGGCCCATACGCACGTGATGGGCATCCTCAACGCAACCCCAGACTCATTTTCCGATGGCGGCCGCTACAGCCAGCTCGATGCGGCGCTGCGTCACGCCGAGGCAATGGTGCAGGCTGGCGCGACGCTTATCGATATCGGTGGCGAGTCAACGCGTCCAGGCGCGCGTCCAGTCTCTGCATCTGAAGAGGTCGAACGTGTGGCCCCGCTGGTCGAGGTCATCGCGCGCGAGCTGGATGTGATCATCTCGGTGGATACCTCCACGCCTGAGGTCATGCTGGCGACGGCTGGGCTGGGTGCCGGGCTCATCAACGACGTTCGCTCGCTGCAGCGCCCAGGCGCGCTTGAGGCGGCCGCAAGCACCGGTTTGCCGGTCTGTCTCATGCATATGCTGGGCGAGCCCGGAACCATGCAGAATGACCCGCACTACGATGACCTGGTGGGCGAGGTCTGTGCCTTCCTGGCTGAGCGCATGAAGCAGTGCGTCGCTGCAGGCATCGGTCAGCAGCAGATCATTCTTGATCCGGGCTTTGGCTTTGCCAAGACACTGGAGCACAATCTGAGCCTGTTCAAGCATATGGAAGCGCTGCATGCGCTCGGCCGGCCTTTGCTGGTGGGTGTTTCGCGCAAGAGCATGATCGGTGCTGTGCTGGGGCGTCCCGTCGACCAGCGTCTGTCCGGCGGGCTCGCCCTGGCGGTTCTGGCGATGGCCAAAGGGGCAAGAATTCTACGTGTGCATGATGTCGCCGAAACGGCTGACGTGGTGCGCATGATCGCAGCTGTCGAAGCAGCTGAATAACAACAGTGGGGCATCCATGACTACCAGAAAATATTTCGGAACCGACGGCATTCGCGGTCGTGTAGGGCAATTCCCGATCACTCCCGAGTTCATGCTGAAACTGGGTTGGGCCGCCGGCATGGCTTTCCGCAAGATGGGCGCCTGCCGGATTCTCGTCGGCAAGGACACGCGCATCTCCGGCTACATGTTCGAGTCGGCCCTCGAGGCCGGCCTCTCCGCTGCGGGCGCTGACGTTCTCTTGCTGGGCCCGATGCCGACACCGGCCATCGCCTACCTGACACGTACCTTCCATGCCGAGGCAGGCATCGTCATCAGCGCCTCGCATAACCCGCACTACGACAACGGCATCAAGTTCTTCTCCGGTCAGGGCACCAAGCTCCCTGACGAGATCGAAATGATGATCGAAGAGCTGCTCGACGCACCGATGACCGTGGCTGAGTCCGAGAACCTCGGCAAGGTCTCGCGGATCAACGATGCGGCCGGGCGTTACATCGAATTCTGCAAAAGCAGCGTGCCTACCAGCACCGACTTCGCCGGCCTCAAGGTCGTCATCGACTGCGCTCACGGTGCGACCTACAAGGTGGCGCCCAACGTATTTCGTGAGCTGGGCGCGCAGGTCGTGGTGCTTTCCGCGCAACCTGACGGGCTCAACATCAACAAGGACTGCGGCTCTACGCATATGGAAGCCCTGCAGGCGGCCGTGCTTGCCGAGCATGCGGATATGGGCATCGGTTTCGACGGTGACGGCGACCGCGTGTTGATGGTCGATCACACCGGGACCATCGTCGATGGCGACGAATTGCTCTACATCATCGCCCGCGACCTGCATGAGCGGGGTCGCTTGCAGGGCGGCGTCGTCGGCACATTGATGAGTAACCTGGGGCTTGAACTGGCCCTGGCCGAGCAGGGCATTCCCTTTGTTCGGGCCAATGTCGGTGACCGTTATGTGATCGCCGAACTGCTCGAGCGCAACTGGCAGATTGGCGGTGAAAACTCCGGTCATATCGTCTGTTTCCAGCACGCTACCACCGGTGACGCGATTATCGCCTCATTGCAGGTGATACTGGCCCTGCGTCGCAGTGGTGTAAGCCTGGCTGAGGCGCGTCTGAAATTGCGTAAGTGCCCGCAAATCCTGATCAATGTGCGCTTCGCCGGGTCGGCTGTTGACCCGGTTTCGCATCCGTCGGTCCAGGAGGCTTGCGCCCGTGTCACCGAGCAGATGGCCGGGCGTGGCAGGGTGCTGCTGCGCAAATCGGGTACCGAGCCGTTGGTGCGCGTCATGGTCGAAGGCGAGGACGAAACGCAGGTCAGGGCGTACGCCGAAGAACTCGCAAAACTGGTTACTGAAGTTTGCGCCTGATTTCGGCTTGCCAGTGTCGGAACTGTTGGGTAACATCTGCGCCCACTTTGACCCACGAGGTGTAGCATGCGTCGCCCAATGGTAGCTGGTAACTGGAAAATGCACGGTACCCGCGCCAGCGTCGCTGAGCTGATCGAGGGTTTGTGCAAGCAGTCGTTGCCAGGCAGCGTCGATATCGCCGTGATGCCTGCCAGTCTGTTTACCTGTCAGGTGGTCGATGGGCTCAAGGCCACGTCGATCATCGTCGGTGCGCAGGACGCAGCCATTCAGGCTGAGCAGGGCGCGCTGACGGGTGAAGTTGCATCTAGCCAGCTGGCTGATGCAGGTTGCAAGCTGGTACTTGTCGGTCACTCCGAGCGTCGTCAGTTGATTGGCGAACAGGATGATGTTCTGAACAAGAAGTTTGCGGCAATCCAGGCGAAAGGTCTGACACCTGTGCTTTGCGTAGGTGAAACCCTGGAAGAGCGCAAGGCGGGGCAAACGCTTGAAGTGGTAGGGCGTCAGCTGGACAGTGTTATCGCCGAGTTTGGCGTCAATGCACTGGTCAACGCCGTCATTGCCTACGAGCCGGTCTGGGCCATTGGCACCGGATTGACTGCTTCGCCTCAGGAAGCGCAGGAAGTGCACGCAGCCATCCGTGCGCAACTGGCAAAAGAGAATGCCGAAGTCGCACAAGGCGTGCGACTTCTCTATGGCGGCAGCGTGAAGGCGGCCAATGCGGTCGAGCTCTTCAGCATGCCGGATATCGATGGGGGGCTCATTGGTGGAGCTTCCCTGAATGCAGATGAGTTCGGTGCGATCTGTCGCGCCGCGGGAAACTGAAAAAATGCTGGAAACAGTCGTAATCGTTTTTCACCTGTTGGGCGCTCTGGGCGTTGTCGCTCTGGTATTGCTGCAGCAGGGTAAAGGTGCCGACGCAGGCGCGTCGTTCGGAGCAGGTGCATCAAATACTGTCTTCGGAGGTCAAGGAACCTCTACCTTTCTCAGTAAGTTTACTGCTATACTTGCGGCATGTTTTTTCATAACCAGCTTGGGGTTAGGTTACTTTGCTAAAGAGAAAGCTCAACAGCTGACTCAGGTAGGTTTGCCAGACCCGGCAGTACTGGAAGTGAAGCAAAAGCCGGCAGCAGATGATGTACCGGTTCTCGAAGGGCAAAAGCCAGCCGCTGTTCCAGCTGACGTACCTCAAGCCCCAGAGAAGAAGTAATACAGAATTCGGCGATGTTCGTGAGGTCGCCAAAAAGAGTTGTAATGCCGAGGTGGTGGAATTGGTAGACACGCAACCTTGAGGTGGTTGTGCCCATAGGGTGTAGGGGTTCGAGTCCCCTTCTCGGTACCAATTAACAGGAGAGCCCGCACTAGCGGGCTTTCTTGTAGGTGGATGTTGGATTGACCCAGCAATGGATCGGTCGTATACTTCCGCCCCAGCTTTGTCGCGGGGTGGAGCAGTTTGGTAGCTCGTCGGGCTCATAACCCGAAGGTCGTTGGTTCAAATCCAGCCCCCGCAACCAGTTTTAGCGGAGCCCCTTTTAAGGGGCTTTTTGTTAGCTGGACAGTACATGACGTCGATGTTCAGCGGCGTTTTCAGGGATGGGCTTTTGCCCATTTTTTTATTTCTAAAGCATGCACGAGGGGGTTCAGGTGTCGAGCAAGCTAGAACAGTTGCAGGACTTGTTGGCCCCAGTGGTCGTGGCCCTTGGCTACCAATGCTGGGGAATCGATTTCAGTTCCCAGGGCAAGCATTCGGTGCTGCGCATTTATATCGACAAGGAAGGGGGCGTTCTGGTCGACGACTGTGCAATCGTCAGTCGCCAGATCAGCGGTGTGTTGGACGTAGAAGATCCAATCAGCACCGAGTACACCCTTGAAGTATCTTCTCCTGGCATGGAGCGCCCGCTGTTCACTATTGAGCAGTTTGCTTCGTACGCCGGGGAACAAGTGAAAATAAAGCTGCGTTCACCTTTCGAAGGTCGACGCAACTTTCAAGGCCTTCTCCGCGGGGTGGAGGAGCAGGATGTCGTGGTGCAGGTTGAAGACCATGAGTTCCTGTTGCCGATCGACATGATCGACAAGGCCAACATTATTCCCACGTTTGACTGAGACGTGCCGGTTACTGCGGATCCCGCGGATCCAATGGCTTGCGAAAGGCGAGGCGTACGATGAGCAAAGAAGTACTGCTGGTTGTTGAGTCGGTGTCCAATGAAAAGGGCGTTCCGGCTAGTGTCATTTTTGAAGCGCTGGAGCTGGCTCTGGCCACCGCTACCAAGAAGCGTTTTGAAGATGAAGTAGAACTGCGTGTAGAGATCAATCGCCAGACAGGCAACTACGAGACTTTCCGTCGCTGGACAGTTGTCGAAGACGAAGATCTGGACGATCCTGCCTACGAATTGGCTGTGGATCAGGCTCAGGCGAAAAAGCCGGGTGCTGTTGCAGGCGACCTGATCGAAGAAAAAATCGATTCCATCGAATTCGGTCGTATCGCGGCGCAGACCGCCAAGCAAGTCATTGTGCAGAAAGTTCGCGAAGCCGAGCGTGCTCAGGTAGTCGATGCCTACCGCGAGCGTCTGGGTGAAATCATTTCTGGTACTGTTAAAAAGGTTACACGTGACAATGTCATCGTTGACCTGGGTAACAATGCCGAAGCCTTGCTGGCTCGTGAAGACATCATTTCCCGGGAAACTTTCCGGGTCGGTGTTCGCGTCCGTGCTCTGCTGAAGGAAATTCGCACCGAAAACCGTGGCCCTCAGCTGATCCTGTCGCGTACTGCGCCAGAGATGCTGATCGAGCTTTTCCGCATTGAAGTGCCGGAAATTGCCGAAGGTCTCATCGAGGTGATGGCTGCCTCCCGTGACCCGGGTTCTCGTGCGAAAATCGCTGTTCGCTCCAAGGATAAACGAATCGACCCGCAAGGTGCCTGTATCGGCATGCGCGGTTCGCGAGTTCAGGCTGTTTCCGGCGAGCTGGGTGGCGAGCGTGTGGATATCGTTCTTTGGGACGATAACCCGGCGCAGTTCGTGATCAATGCAATGTCCCCTGCAGAAGTAGCGGCAATCATCGTAGATGAAGACGCGCATGCAATGGATATCGCAGTGGGAGCGGACAACCTGGCCCAGGCTATTGGTCGTGGCGGTCAGAACGTGCGTCTGGCAAGTCAGCTGACTGGCTGGACCCTGAACGTAATGACCGAATCGGACATCCAGGCCAAGCAGCAAGCTGAAACCGGTGACATCCTGCGCAACTTCATCGAAGAGCTCGAAGTCGATGAAGAATTGGCACAGGTGCTGGTTGATGAAGGCTTCACCAGCCTGGAAGAGATTGCCTACGTACCGTTGGAAGAAATGCTCAACATCGACGGCTTTGACGAAGACATCGTCAACGAGCTTCGCGCTCGTGCCAAGGATCGTTTGTTGACTAAAGCCATCGCTACAGAGGAAAAGCTGGCAGACGCCCATCCGGCCGAAGACCTGCTCTCGCTTGAGGGTATGGACAAGGATTTGGCGATGGAACTGGCGGTGCGCGGCGTAATTACCCGCGAAGACCTGGCCGAGCAGTCTATAGATGACCTGCTCGACATCGACGGCATTGACGATGATCGTGCCGGCAAGTTGATCATGGCCGCCCGAGCCCACTGGTTCGAGTAATTGGGCGCGGCCTGAGGAGAGAAGTGCATGACGCAAGTCACGGTGAAAGAACTGGCCAAAGTGGTCGACACACCGGTAGAGCGCCTGTTACAGCAGATGCGTGAGGCAGGTCTGCCGCACACCGCCGCCGAGCAAGTTGTGACCGATAACGAAAAACAAGCCTTGTTGACGCACCTGAAAAGCGGTCACAAGGCCAAGGTGGAAGAGCCTCGCAAGATTACCTTGCAGCGCAAGACCACCAGCACCCTGCGCGTTGCTGGCAGCAAGAGCATCAGCGTTGAAGTGCGCAAGAAGAAAGTCTTTGTGCAGCGTAGCCCGGAAGAGATCGAAGCCGAGCGCAAGCGCGAGATGGATGAACGCCGTGCGGTAGAAAACGCCGCCCGTCAAAAGGCTGAAGAAGAAGCCAAGCGTCGCGCTGAAGAAGATGCGCGCAGCCAGCCTGCTGCCAGCCAGTCGGCTCCGGCTGCTGCCGAGCCTGTTGCCGCCGCCGAGCCTGTGCGCGAAGCAGCGCCAGCCGCTGCTCCGGCACCGGCCAGCGCCGCGCCTTCTGCCGATGCTCGCAAGCGTGACGAACAGCGTCGCCCTGACAAGCCTCGTGCTGACGACCGCAACGCCCGTGGCGGCGACGGCGAGCGTAAAAACGCTCCGCATCGCGCTTCGGTCAAGGAGAAGGCTCCGGCCCCTCGCGTTGCTCCTCGCACTACCGACGAAGAAAGCGACAGCTTCCGTCGTGGTGGTCGTGGCAAGGGCAAGCTGAAGAAGCGTAACGCGCATGGTTTCCAGAGCCCTACCGGCCCGGTCATCCGTGACGTTGCCATTGGCGAGACCATCACTGTCGGCGAATTGTCGGCACAGATGTCGGTCAAGGCCGCTGAAGTCATCAAGTTCATGTTCAAGATGGGCACCCCGGTGACCATCAACCAGGTACTGGATCAGGAAACTGCCCAGTTGATCGCTGAAGAGTTGGGCCACAAGGTCACGCTGGTCAGCGACAACGCTCTGGAAGATTCCCTGGCTGAATCGCTGAAGTTCGAAGGTGAGTCGTTCTCCCGTGCACCGGTTGTGACCGTAATGGGCCACGTCGACCATGGTAAGACCTCGCTGCTCGACTACATCCGTCGTGCCAAGGTTGCAGCTGGCGAAGCCGGCGGCATCACCCAGCACATCGGTGCCTACCACGTTGAAACCGAGCGCGGCATGGTCACGTTCCTCGACACCCCTGGTCACGCTGCGTTTACCGCCATGCGTGCTCGTGGTGCCAAGGCAACGGATATCGTGATTCTGGTTGTTGCAGCTGACGACGGCGTGATGCCTCAGACCATCGAAGCTGTTCAGCATGCTGTTGCGGCTGGCGTTCCGCTGGTTGTTGCGGTGAACAAGATCGACAAGCCTGGTGCTGACCTCGATCGTATCCGCAGCGAGCTGTCGGTCCATGGCGTGACGTCCGAAGAGTGGGGCGGTGATACGCCTTTCGTTTCGGTCTCCGCGAAGATGGGTACTGGCGTCGACGAATTGCTGGAAGCTGTTCTGCTGCAGGCCGAAGTCCTGGAACTCAAGGCAACCCCGTCGGCCCCTGGTCGTGGTGTTGTTGTCGAGTCCCGTCTGGACAAGGGTCGTGGCCCGGTCGCTACTGTTCTGGTTCAGGACGGTACGCTGCGTCAGGGCGACATGGTGCTGGTCGGTTCGAACTTCGGCCGCATCCGCGCCATGCTCGACGAGAACGGCAAGCCGGTCAAAGAAGCAGGTCCTTCGATTCCGGTCGAAATCCTGGGTCTTGACGGTACACCGGACGCTGGCGACGAGATGAGCGTGCTGTCGGACGAGAAGAAAGCCCGTGAAGTGGCTCTGTTCCGTCAAGGCAAGTTCCGCGAAGTCAAACTGGCCCGTGCTCACGCTGGCAAGCTGGAAAACATCTTCGAGAACATGGGTCAGGCAGAGAAGAAGACGCTCAATATCGTCCTCAAATCTGACGTACGCGGTTCCCTCGAGGCGTTGAACGGCGCCTTGAACGGTCTGGGTAACGACGAAGTGCAAGTGCGCGTGGTCGGTGGCGGTGTCGGTGGTATCACCGAGAGCGACGCCAACCTGGCACTGGCCTCCAACGCTGTACTATTCGGCTTCAACGTGCGTGCCGATGCCGGCGCGCGCAAGATCGTCGAGCAGGAAGGTCTGGACATGCGTTACTACAACGTGATCTACGACATCATCGAAGACGTCAAGAAAGCCCTCACCGGCATGCTTGGCAGCGACGTCCGGGAGAATATCCTGGGTATCGCCGAAGTCCGCGATGTGTTCCGTTCGCCGAAATTCGGCGCGATCGCAGGGTGCATGGTTCTGGAAGGCACCGTCTACCGTAACCGTCCGATTCGTGTTCTGCGCGAAGACATCGTTATCTTTGAAGGCGAGCTGGAATCCCTGCGCCGCTTCAAGGACGACGCTGCCGAAGTACGTGCAGGCATGGAATGCGGTATCGGCGTCAAGAGCTACAACGACGTCAAGGTCGGTGACAAGATCGAAGTCTTCGAGAAGGTCCAAGTGGCTCGCAGCCTCTAAATCGCGAGCTTCAGGAGTCATGGTGGGAGCCTCGCATGCAAATGCCCTGCTTTCCCCATGGGCTCTAAACGCAACGCCCGGTCTGGCAATTGTCAGGCCGGGCGTTTGCCGCTTTCAGACTGTCAGGGTTTGGTCCCGGATCAGTAACAGGTAACAAGCATGGCAAAAGAATACAGCCGTACCCAACGTATCGGCGATCAGATGCAGCGCGAACTGGCGCAGCTGATCCGTCGCGAAATCAAGGACCCACGCGTGGGTCTGGTCACCATCACCGCCGTAGACGTCAGCCGTGACGTGGGTCATGCGAAGATTTTCATGACCGTCATGGGCCAGGACAGCGCCGAAGAGATCGCGCAGACCATCAAGGTGCTCAACTCTGCCGCAGGTTTCCTGCGCATGCAGCTGGCCCGCGAAATGAAGCTGCGCAGCGTGCCTCAACTGCATTTCCACTATGACGAAAGCGTCGTGCGTGGCGCGCATCTCTCGGCACTGATCGAGCGTGCCGTGGCAGAAGACGGTCAGCATCAGGAAGACCCTGCATCGGCGGATGCAAAGCCTGAAAGTACCGAGGAATAAAGAGTGGCTCAGGTCAAGCGTATACGCCGCAATGTCAGCGGGATCATCCTGCTCGACAAGCCACTGGGTTTCACCTCCAACGCCGCTCTGCAAAAGGTTCGCTGGCTGCTCAACGCCGAGAAAGCCGGGCACACCGGCAGCCTCGATCCTCTGGCAACGGGCGTTCTGCCGTTGTGCTTTGGTGAGGCGACCAAGTTCTCTCAGTACCTGCTCGATTCGGACAAGTCCTACGAGACCCTGGCGCAACTGGGCAAGACCACTACCACTGCCGACTCTGAAGGCGAGGTTTTGCTCACGCGTCCGGTGACCGTTGGTCGCGACGATATCGAAGCGGCTCTGCCGCATTTTCGCGGACAAATCAGCCAGATACCTCCCATGTACTCGGCCCTCAAGCGTGATGGCCAGCCACTTTACAAGCTGGCACGTGCAGGGGAAGTAGTGGAGCGCGAGCCCCGTTCTGTTACTATTGCGCGCCTGGAATTACTTGCTTGTGACGGTGACACAGCACGTCTGTCCGTCGATTGCAGCAAAGGCACCTATATCCGCACGCTGGTCGAGGATATCGGTGAGAAGCTTGGTTGTGGTGCTTACGTCGCAGAGCTGCGTCGTACCCAGGCCGGGCCTTTCACGCTGGCTCAGACAGTGACGCTGGAAGAGCTCGAGCAGGTGCATGCCGACGGCGGCAATGAAGCGGTTGACCGTTTCCTGATGCCATCGGACAGCGGTCTGCTGGACTGGCCGCTGTTGAAGTTTTCGGAACACAGTTCGTTTTACTGGTTGCATGGTCAGCCAGTACGCGCGCCGGACGCACCGAAATTCGGTATGGTTCGCGTGCAGGATCACGAAGGTCGCTTCATCGGTATCGGTGAAGTCGCCGAAGACGGGCGCATTGCGCCGCGTCGCCTGATTCGGTCAGAGTGACCGAAACCAGTCCAGCCGTCGGCTTGCCGGCGAGTGGGGTGGAACGAGGATGGCTGTCAACAGGCACGGTCATACCTCATTTTTTAATACGAGGATCTGTCCTCGGCCTGTTGGAAACGTTTCTCCGGAAGCGCTTCCTTGCACAAAAGGATTGCCCACATGGCACTCAGCGTTGAAGAAAAAGCTCAGATCGTAACCGACTACCAGCAAGCTGTTGGTGATACTGGTTCGCCAGAAGTGCAAGTTGCACTGCTGACCGCCAACATCAACAAACTGCAAGGCCACTTCAAGGCCAACGGTAAGGACCACCACTCGCGTCGTGGTCTGATCCGTATGGTAAACCAGCGTCGCAAGCTGCTGGATTACCTGAAAGGTAAGGACGTTAGCCGTTACAGCGCCCTGATCGGTCGTCTGGGTCTGCGTCGCTAATAACGACGCTGCTAGAGGTTGGTTGTCTGTCACGATCCGTCGGGTTTGCCCGGTGGTTCTGGCAGGCTCCCAGCCTCAAGTTTTATCTGGGCTGTGGAAGGGGCCGATTCCCCACGCTGCCCAAGAATTCGCAAGAAACCAGTTCCCCAAGAGCCACAAAGAAAGGTAGGAAACCGTGAACCCGGTAATCAAAAAGTTTCAGTTCGGTCAATCGACCGTAACCCTCGAGACAGGCCGTATCGCCCGTCAAGCCTCTGGTGCAGTATTGGTCACCGTTGACGACGACGTCAGCGTACTCGTGACTGTGGTCGGCGCCAAACAGGCTGACGCTGGCAAAGGCTTCTTCCCTCTGTCCGTGCACTATCAGGAAAAAACCTACGCTGCCGGCAAGATTCCTGGTGGTTTCTTCAAGCGTGAAGGCCGTCCTTCCGAGAAAGAAACCCTGACTTCGCGCCTGATCGACCGTCCGATCCGCCCGTTGTTTCCAGAAGGCTTCATGAACGAAGTGCAGGTCGTCTGCACCGTCGTCTCCACCAGCAAGAAAATCGATCCGGACATCGCTGCGATGATCGGTACTTCGGCTGCCCTGGCCATCTCCGGTATCCCGTTTGACGGTCCGGTCGGTGCTGCCCGCGTTGCTTTCCACGAAAGCACCGGCTACCTGTTGAACCCGACTTACGAGCAGCTGCAGGCTTCGAGCCTGGACATGGTCGTTGCCGGTACTTCCGAAGCCGTTCTGATGGTCGAGTCGGAAGCCAAAGAGCTGACCGAAGACCAGATGCTGGGCGCCGTGCTGTTCGCGCATGACGAGTTCCAGGTCGTGATCAACGCCATCAAGGAACTGGCTGCCGAAGCCGCCAAGCCTACCTGGGACTGGCAGCCAAAGCCTGAAGCGACTGCACTGCTGGGCGCTATCCGTGCCGAGTTCGGCGACGCGATCTCCCAGGCTTACACCATCACCGTCAAAGCCGACCGCTATGCGCGTCTGGGCGAACTGAAAGATCAGGTCGTTGCCAAGCTCGCTGTCGAAGACGGCAGCCCGTCTGCCAGCGAAGTCAAAGCGGCTTTCGGCGAAATCGAATACCGCACCGTTCGCGAAAACATCGTTAACGGCAAGCCGCGTATCGATGGTCGTGACACGCGCACCGTTCGTCCTCTGAACATCGAAGTCGGCGTTCTGCCGAAGACTCACGGTTCGGCACTGTTCACCCGTGGCGAAACTCAGGCGCTGGTGGTTGCCACGCTGGGTACTGCACGTGACGCACAGCTGCTCGATACCCTCGAAGGCGAGAAAAAAGACCCCTTCATGCTGCACTACAACTTCCCTCCGTTCTCGGTGGGCGAGTGTGGTCGCATGGGCGGCGCAGGTCGTCGTGAAATCGGTCACGGCCGTCTGGCCCGTCGCAGTGTCCAGGCCATGCTGCCAGGCGCTGACGTGTTCCCGTACACCATCCGTGTCGTGTCGGAAATCACTGAGTCCAACGGCTCCAGCTCCATGGCTTCGGTCTGCGGTGCTTCCCTGGCTCTGATGGACGCTGGTGTGCCGATGAAGGCGCCGGTTGCCGGTATCGCCATGGGTCTGGTCAAGGAAGGCGAGAAGTTCGCGATTCTGACCGACATCCTGGGTGACGAAGACCACCTGGGCGACATGGACTTCAAGGTAGCCGGTACCTCCAAAGGTGTTACCGCGCTGCAGATGGACATCAAGATCAAAGGCATCACCGAAGAAATCATGGAGATCGCCCTGGGCCAGGCCCTGGAAGCTCGCCTGAACATCCTCGGCCAGATGAACCAGATCATCGGTCAGTCGCGTAACGAACTGTCGGCCAACGCTCCGACCATGATCGCGATGAAGATCGACACCGACAAGATCCGTGACGTGATCGGCAAGGGCGGCGCAACCATCCGTGCCATCTGCGAAGAGACCAAGGCTTCGATCGACATCGAAGACGATGGCTCGATCAAGATCTTCGGCGAGTCCAAGGAAGCGGCTGAGGCAGCACGTCAACGCGTTCTGGGCATCACCGCAGAAGCGGAAATCGGCAAGATCTACGTCGGTAAGGTTGAGCGCATCGTCGATTTCGGCGCATTCGTCAACATCCTGCCGGGCAAGGATGGTCTGGTTCACATCTCGATGCTGAGCGATGCTCGCGTAGAGAAAGTGACCGACATCCTCAAGGAAGGTCAGGAGGTCGAAGTACTGGTACTGGACGTGGACAACCGCGGCCGTATCAAGCTGTCGATCAAGGACGTAGCCGCAGCGAAAGCGTCGGGCGTCTGATTGATCTGAGCGGCATGTGAAAAAGGACTCTTCGGAGTCCTTTTTTTATGAGCGCAATTAAAGGCTTACACATGGAGCATGCAAACTGCTCGGTGCAAACATGCATCTTGCAACCCCGGGTTTGAGCGAACGGGCAATCTGCACGACTCAGCAAAATAGAGAAAAACATAAGCTATTGATTATAAAGGTTATTTTGACTGTCTCATTTTTGGCACACCGCTTGCGATACACCTGTTAACCCTGCCACCACATGCTGGTGCAGATTTTGAGAAAAACAGGAGTTATCGTATGAAGAAGTTTGCTATTGCCGCTGCTACCGCTACTGCCCTGACTCTGACCATGGCCAATGCTGCTTTCGCACAGACCTCGGCCCAAGCGCCAATGGTTCTGGCAGCTAACACCACTACTCAAGAAGTCAAAGAAGACGTGTCCGATTCCTGGATCACCGGCAAAGTCAAAGCTGATCTGGTAACCGAGAAAGGCATCCCTGGCACCGACATCAAGGTTGAGACCAACAAAGGCGTGGTTTCCCTGTCCTCCATGGTAAAAGTGACTGAAGCTCAGAAAACTACTGCCGTCGCTATCGCCAAGAAAATCAAAGGCGTTAAAGACGTATCGGCTGCTGGCCTGAAAGCCGAGTAATCGAATACTGCTCATGAACAGCCGCAGTCATTGATTGATGGAAGGTTCATGCGAGGCTACAAGGATGTAGCCATTAAAGGCCCCGACTGAAGAGTCAGGGCCTTTTCTATGGGCGCTACGAAACAGATGAAGGGCCGGGAAGCAAGGCGGGGATCAGTTGCGGCGTTTGCTCTCGATGCCTATCAGGCGACCGCCTTCGAAGCGCAGGTATTGATACATGCCGTTATCAGGACCGTAGATCCATTCCTCGATCCTCACGGCTTCGGACCTTCGATAATTGCTATTGAAGGTTTCCTGAGTGCCGAGCACCTCCTGGCTGACCGGTTCGCCGCATTTCTGCTGGACTTCGAACGCCCGGTCACCGGTGCTGACCAGCTGGCTGCCGCAACGCAGGGTTGAGCTGGCATATGCCGAGGCGACAATTGACCCGGCCATGGCGGCGAGGGTCAGGTTGATCAGTCGTTTGATCCGGGTGTGTGCCAAAGGCTTCATTCGCTGTCGAGGTGCAGAGGGCTGATGACTTTACCATCCGGTTGGGCCTGGCCCAGGCGGGCATCGACGAAGTACACGCGAGCGTCTTCGAGCTTGCCCTTGTCCACCAGGTAATCCTTGATGCTACTGGCTCTGCTCTGGCCCAGTTCGCGCAGCAGCACCTCATTGCTGCTCCAGAACTTGAGCACGGCGGCACGCATCTGGGCAGCACGTTGCTCCTTGCCCAGACTGGCCCATTCAGCGGGCGGTTGCTGTTTCAGGCGTGTCCTGTAGATACCCTCGAGCATAGGCGCCTTTTCCTCTTCCGGGACCTGTACCAAGCCGGCCCTGGCTGGAACCTTGTCGCCACGTCGCTGGAGGATCTTGTAATACGTGTACTGGTATTCGCGTTCCAGCCTTTGCTGGGCGATCAATGGACCGTCACTGCTGGCGGCGCTGGTGCCTTCGATCTCCAGCTTCAGGTCCGGACGCTCCTTGAGCGCTACCGAGAGCTTGTCCAGGGCATTTTGCGCCTCTGCCGACAAGTCACTGGTGCCTGGCGCGAAACTTACGCTGCCGAGGTCCTCGGAGCTTCCACCGGCGACCAGCCCGCCGAGCATCTTGAACGGTGCCTGTGCGGCACGCAGCACCAGATTGCGCAGGGTCTGCCAGACAATCGGCATGACGCTGAACTGCGGGTTGTTCAGGTCGCCTTCGATGGGCAGCTCAAGGGAAATACGCCCCTGGGTATCCTTGAGCAGCGCGACCGCCAGACGAATAGGCAGGTCCAGCGCATCCGGGCTGTCGACCCGCTCACCCAGTTGCAGCTGCTCCACCAGCACCTTGTTCTGGGCCTTGAGCTGGCCCTTGGTGATCAGGTAGTGCAGGTCGAGATTGAGCCGGCCCTTGCGGATCCGGAAACCTGCGAACTTGCCGGAGTAGGGAGTCAGGTTGGTCAGCTCGACGCGCTTGAAGCTGGTGGTGATATCCAGGCTGGCCATCGGGTCGAACGGGTTGAGGCTGCCCTTGATGGTCACCGGCGCATAGCGGTCGACCTTGCCCTCGATGTTCACCGGGGCCGGTGTAGGCTTGCGGTTGTCGATGGTGCCGATACGACCGTTGAGCTGCTGCACGGCGGTGGCGAAGTTGGGGGTCAGGGTCATGTCGGCAAAGTTTGCCGAGCCATCGTTGATATTCACTTCACCCACGTAGATCGCCAGCGGGTTTTCCTTCTTGCCTGCGGCTTGGGTTCTGGCTGCCTTTGGCTGGCTGGCGGTCTTGCCAGTAGCTGCGTCGGCTGGCTGCGGGATCAACAGATCGTCGATGTTAGTGGTCCGGTCCTCATTGATCATGAAGCGTGCGTAAGGCTGATCCATGTTCACTTTGGCAATCGACAGGCCCTTGCCGTGCTGGTAGTCCAGCCCCTCCAGCGCCAGTTGCTGCCACTTCAGGAAGTCGCGCTGTTTGAGCGTATCCAGCGTGTGCAACTGATTAACCTGTGCTTTACCGGTGACGCTGAACGCCAGTGGCTCGGTGCTTTTCAGGTCGACCGCCAGATCGCTGCCGAGCATGCCGCTGCGCAGCTCCAGACGAATGAACGGGCTGATGTAGGCCTGGGCGAGGCGCAGGTCGATGTCGCGGGTGGTTACGTTGAGTCGTGCGCTGACCGGATTGAGGTTCACGTCACCGGCGGCAGTGAGATTGCCCTGTTTGCCCAGCCCGGTATCCAGCTTGAGCGTGAAGGGCGCCTTGTTCAGGCTGTCGAAATTCTGGATGTCCAGATTCAGCGGGCCAACGTCCAGCGCGACCGGCTCTTGAGGCACGCGATCTGCCAGATGGACCATGTAGTTGCGCAATTGCACATCCCGCAACAGGACCTGCCAGGGTTTGCTCTGCGCCACGGGTTGAGCGCTGACTTTGGCTGAGGCCTCGGTGGCAGGCGCCGGCTCGGCGGCTTTTTCGTCCACGGCTGGGGTGTGCGGCGCTGCGGGCTTGCCCGGTTGGCTGGCGAACAGTTTTTGCCAGTCCAGTTGCCCGTCGGCTTCACGCGCGGCCCAGGTTTCCAGTTTCTGGCTGCGGACCTTGCCTACGGTAACCAGCTGCTTTGCCAGGTCGACCGATGTTTCGCTGACGTCCAGGCGTTGCAGGCGTACCAGGGGGCGACCGTCGGGAGCGTTGAGCGCGAACGGCGCAACACTGGCCGAGACGTTGGTCAACTTCAGTTCGGTTTCCTTGGACAGGTTCAATGTGTAGGCCGTGCTGAAATTCAGCACGCCGTCCTCGAGCGCCAGTGGCAAGGCATCGCGCACATAAGGCCACCACAGTTTCATCTTGCTGTCGGTGACTTTCAGTGTGCCCTCAGAGGTGATCGGGATCAGGCTGATACGGCCGACCCAGTCGATCTGCCCACCGTCCGGACCCGCCGCGACCAGGGTCATATCGGCATTGTCTTCAGGCAGTGTGCTGAGGTTCTTGAGCTCGAAATCCAGCGCGTCGTAGAGAAACTCGATGGGCTGGCTGGGACGCAGGTCCTGGAAGTGAACGTAGCCTCCCGCCAGTTTGATTTCGTCGATACGCAGCGGGAATGGCTTGCTGGCGGGTTGGTCCTGTGTCGGTTCGCTGGCGGGCAGCTTGAACAGCTGCGCCAGATTGAGCTTGCCCTGTTTGTCGAACAGCAGCTCGGTGCGCGGTTTGATCAGCTCGACGCGTTGCAGATGCAGGGCCCGTGTCCACAGGCTGTTGATTTGCAGATTGGCATAAAGCTTTTCAAACGCCACCTGCTCCTTGCCTGGCGTGCCGATGTTCAGGCCCCAGAGTGTCAGCTCCAGGGTGAAGGGGTTGAACTCCAGGCGTTCAAGCTTTGCCGGCACCGTGGCGTAATTGGCCAGTTGCTGGTTGGCGATCCGCAGAGCGACGCCGGGAAGAATGAAAAACCCCAGCAAACTGTAGAGCGCGATCACAGCCAGCAGGGAGCCGAGTGTGCGTTTCAATCCTCTGGACATGGGCAGCGGCGTCTCTCTCTTTTGGAAGCCCTTGGAGTATGGCATGCCTGTTCGGTTCCCAAGGCATTGCCCTCGCGGCTTGTAGGATTTTTCCGGTTGCGCTTGACGATATCAGGCGCCGAGTCAGAGTTGCAGAATCAGCGTTTTCAGCGGTGGTTGATTATCCTGAGACGGGAAGTCTGCGGCGGGACGCATTTCCTGGCAGTCGCGCACTGGACGCCCGGCCTTGGTGGCGCAGCGCAGCACCTGCTCGCGCCAGTCCTGCATGCTGACTTTCGCCAGATTGTTGCAGCAGATCAGCACGCCATCGTCTGCTGTGGTCAACAGTGCAGGTTTGAGCAGGCTCTGATAGTCGCGCAGCAAATCAACGGTGCCGAACGCACTCTTGGCCCAGGCCGGTGGATCGAGCAGGACCAGATCATATTGGCGCTGTTGCAGTTTCACGTAGCTGGGCAATTGCTGGCTGCGGCGCGCAGCAATGGGCAACCCGGCCAACTGGCGGATCGCCGGAAAATAATCCGACTGGATGAATTGCATGGGTGGCAGTTGCGGGTTGAGCGCACCATTCTCGCGACCCACCGCCAGATTGCCCTCGGCGAAATCGAGATTGCACACTTCACTCGCGCCACCGGCCGCCGCACTCAGGCCGACGCCGCAGGTGTAGGCGAACAGGTTCAGCACGCTTTTGCCGGCGCTGTGCTGCTTGACCCAGCCGCGGGTGTTGCGCAGGTCCAGAAACAACAGCGGGTCCTGGCCTGCATGCCGACCGCGGACCCGGTAATTGAGCCCCCATTCGTGGCCGACATGATCGGCCAGAGCCGCGTCTTCAGCCTTGTACACGGTGTCGTGGCGATCGACGCGCGAGTTGCCTTGCGAGCGATCGTTATAGACCAGCAGGGTGTCCAGGCCCAGGCGCGTGTTGACCCGTTCATGCAGCGCCAGCAGGGCATCGCGATCCAGGCGGGTGTGAAAGCTCTGTACCAGCAATTGCGGGCCGTAGCGGTCGATGGTCAGCCCGCTGGCACCCTCCTGGCTGCCGTGAAACAGTCGATAGCAGTCCGTGCCCTGTCCATGCAATTGGTCAAGCAACGCCTGGCGATTGTCGAGGGCGACGCTGAGCGCCTGATTCAAGGAAGACATGCTGAGCGCCTCGGGCTGGAATAAGGCGCGGGAGTTTACCAGTTACCGGGCGCCGGGGGTTTTTGGCGTCTGCCATGCGCTTGATCTCCTGCGTTGTCATACAGCGCCAATATTCCCCTGCTACGGTGCTTTTTTGCCTGTCAGCGAGGGGATAACCGTGAGCCAGTTCGATCTCAAGCGTCGCCGTGTCATCCAGGCCGTCGGAACGGTAGGTGCCGGTCTGCTGTTACCGGGTGTTGCACCGGCGGTCATCGCCTCGGTGCAGGATCGTCCGAAGATGATGGATGGCGTGCAGTCCGGCGATGTGTTCGGTGACAAGGCGATCGTCTGGAGCCGCAGCGACCGGCCTTCGCGCATGGTCGTCGAGTGGGACACGCGCAGCATGTTCACCCAGCCACGCCGCGTGGTGTCGGCGCTGGCCGATCAGCGTAGCGACTTTACCGCGCGGGTCGAGTTGAGCGGGCTGCCTGTCGATCAGGCGATTTTCTACCGGGTGTCTTTCGAGGATGCGCAGAGCGGTGTCGTCAGCGAGCCGTGGTTCGGTCATTTGCGCAGCACGCCGCAGCAGCGCCGCGACATCCGCTTCGTCTGGAGCGGCGACACGGTGGGGCAGGGCTTTGGCATCAACCCCGACATTGGCGGCATGCGTATCTATGAAGCCATGCGTTTGCGCTTGCCGGACTTTTTTATCCACAGCGGTGACACCATTTACGCCGACAGCCCGGTGCCGGAGCAGCTCACCACGGAGGGCGGGCGTGTCTGGCGCAACATCACCACCGAGGCGAAGAGCAAGGTGGCGGAGACTCTCGACGAATACCGGGGCAATTACCGCTACAACCTGATGGATGAAAACCTGCGCCGCTTCAACGCCGAAGTGCCGCAGATCTGGCAGTGGGACGATCACGAAGTGACCAACAACTGGTCGCCCAGCAAACAGCTCGATGATCGCTACAAGGTCAAGGACATCGGCCTGCTGTCCTCGCGTGCCCGCCAGGCTTATCTGGAATACGCGCCGCTGCGCTTGCAGGAAGCCGACAACGGCGGGCGCATTTATCGCAAGATCCCCTACGGTCCGATGCTCGACGTCTTCGTCCTCGATATGCGCAGCTACCGCGCCGGCAACGATGCCAACCTGGCCGACAAGCCGGGGCCGACCACCGCATTCATGGGCCGTGAGCAACTGGACTGGCTCAAGCGTGAGCTCAATGCGTCGCGCGCGCAGTGGAAAGTCATCGCGGCGGACATGCCCATCGGCCTGGGTGTGCCGGATGGTGAGGTCAGCCCCGGCGTGCAACGTTGGGAGGCCATCGCCAACGGCAATGACGGTCCGGCGTTGGGGCGTGAGCTGGAGGTCGCCGAATTGCTGGCGTACCTGCGCGCGCAGAAGATTCGCGATTGCGTCTGGCTGACCGCCGACGTGCATTACTGCGCGGCGCATCATTACCAGCCGGACCTGGCCGTGTTTCAGGACTTCGACCCGTTCTGGGAGTTCGTCGCCGGGCCATTGAACGCCGGTAGCTATGGTCCCAACGTGCTGGACAAGACCTTTGGTCCCGAGCTGGTGTTCCAGAAAGCGCCACCTGCGCAGAACACCTCGCCGTTTGCGGGTTTTCAGTTTTTTGGCGAAGTGAATATCGACGGGCAGACCGGTGAGATGACCGTGGCGCTGCGCGATCTGGACGGGGTCTCGGTCTTCGAGCGCAAGCTCCAGCCTGTGAAGGAAGTCAGCCGCATCGTCTGATGAACAACAGACGCGGCGCGGTGATCAGGGTTTCGGAAATTCCGTGCAACATGCTCGTCCTCGGTGGCCTATCATGAGCTACCTAACGACGGGACCGGATGCGTTGCATGCTGGCTATTTTTCTCGAAACCCTGAACATCACCGCCCCGGTGTTTGCCATGCTGTTTCTGGGCGTGTTCCTCAGGCGTATCGGCGCGATCAATGATGGCTTCATCGTTGCGGCTTCCGGGCTGGTGTTCAACGTCACCATGCCTGCACTGCTGTTTCTGGGCATTATTCACGCCGACCTGCGCACCGCCCTGCAGCCCAAGCTGCTGATTTTTTTCAGCATCGCTACGCTCCTGAGTTTTGCATTCGCCTGGTGCTGGGCGATCTGGCGTTGCCCGCACGAAGAGCGCGGGATCTACGTCCAGGGCGCGTTTCGTGGCAATAACGGGGTCATCGGTCTGGCCCTGGCGGCCAGCATGTACGGGCCTGATGGCATTTCACTGGGCGCGATTCTCGCCGCGCTGGTCATCGTCTTCTACAACACGTTATCGACGGTAGTACTGGCGGTTTACAGCCCGGTGATCAAGTCCGATCCCTGGAGCATCTTCAAAAGCGTGCTGGCCAACCCGCTGATCATCAGCGTGATCATCGCCTCACCCTTCGCTTACTTCGCCATCGGCCTGCCCAAATGGCTGGAAACCTCCGGCAGCTACCTGGCCCAGATGACCCTGCCTCTGGCACTGATCTGCATCGGTGGCACATTGTCGCTGGCGTCATTGCGCAAGAGTGGGAAACTGGCTGTCAGTGCTAGCGTCATGAAAATGATCACGCTGCCAGTGCTGTGCACGCTGGCCGCCTGGCTGGCCGGTTTTCGCGGCGCTGAACTGGGGATTCTGTTCCTGTATTTCGGCAGCCCGACGGCGGCTGCCAGCTACATCATGGCGCGCACGGCCAACGGCAATTACGAGCTGGCTGCCGCGATCATTGTCATCACCACACTGGCTGCCGCGGTCACGACCAACGTGGGGATTTTCATCCTGCAATGGGGCGGCTGGATCTAATCCGCTTTGACGTAGCTGTCGATCACTTCCTGCGCCGCACGAAACGCGTCGATGGCCGCTGGCACGCCGGCGTACACCGCGCAGTGCAGCAGCGCTTCGCGAATCTCCTCGACCGTGCAGCCATTGTTCAGTGCGCCACGAACGTGGCCCTTCAGTTCTTGCGGGCATTTCAGGGCGGTGAGGGTGGCCAGGGTGATCAGGCTGCGGGTTTTCAATGGCAGGCCCTCGCGACTCCAGACGCTGCCCCAGGCGTGCTCGTTGACGAAATCCTGCAGTGGCTGGCTGAACTCGGTGGCATTGCCCAGCGCGCGGTCGACGTAGACATCGCCCATCACCTGGCGACGGATCTGTTCGCCGTCACTGATCGTCTTGTCTGTCATGGCCTTGCTCCTTGTATCGATGCGGGTTGGAGGTCAGTGCTGACGTCGCCAGGCGCGAATCGTGCCCCAGACAACCACAGCGCCCAGCACAGGTAACACCAGCGTGAGCATTTTGCTTTCAAGCCGTTCGGCCAGCGCCATACCGGTGCTGATCGACAGGATATGCAGCCCGTAGGTCAGGTACAACGACAGCAGAAACAGGCCTTCCAGACGGTCTATCCGGTATCCGGAATAAAACAGCGGCACACACAGCAGCGACACGCCGAGCATGATCGGCAGGTCGAACACCAGTGCATTTGGCGAGATCGTCAGCGGCACCGGGGCGACCAGTGCGGTCAGCCCCAGCACGCCCAGCAGATTGAACAGGTTGCTGCCGATCACGTTGCCCACGGCAATATCGCGTTCGCCGCGAAACGCTGCGATCAGCGAGGTCATCAGTGCCGGCAATGAGGTGCCGATGGCAATGATGGTAAGGCCGACGATGCGTTCGGACAGCCCAAGATGGATGGCAATCACCACTGACGCGTCGACCAGCAGGTGTCCGCCAGCGGTCAACAGCAGCAAGCCAGTGGCAAGCATGAGGATACGCGTGAAGGTACGAGGTTTTGCGGTTGTCTCGGCATGTCCGTGACGCGGCGCATGACCGCCCTGACGGATGATGACGATCAGGCAGAACAGCAACCCGGCGAGCAGCAGTGCGCCGTCAAGCTTGCTGAATTCGCCGCTCCACGACAGGCCGATAGCCAGCAGGCAGGCACCGATCATCAGCGGAATGTCGACGTGCAACACCTGACGGGCAACGCGTAACGGAATGATCAGCGCGCACAGGCCCAGGATCACCAGTACATTGAAAATGTTACCGCCGATGACACTGCCCACCGCGATGTCGGTGTTATCGGCAAACGCGGCTTGCAGGCTTACTGCCATCTGCGGCGCGCTGGTGCCCATTGCCACGACGGTCAGGCCGACGATCAGTGGCCGGACCTTGAAAATCGCCGCCAGATGCACCGCTGCACGCACTGACAGTTCTGCCCCGATCAGCAGCAATAACAAGCCACTGAGCATCTGGATAAGTGCGGGGGCGGGCAGGGCCGATAGCTGGAGAATACGAGTGTCCTTGTTGGCGGTGATCGGGGGTTGGGTTTAATCCAGGGCCTGCACACGGACTGGCGCTGTCCCGCTGCGCAGCATACCCAGTTGTTCGGCCGCTTCGCGAGAGACATCGATCAGACGACCACGGGTGTGAGGGCCGCGATCGTTGACGCGCACGACTACCGACCTGTCGTTGTCGAGGTTGGTGACCTTGACGCGCGTGCCGAAGGGCAGTTGGCGATGTGCAGCGGTCAGCGCGTTCTGATTGAACGGCTCGCCGCTGGCAGTGCGGTTGCCGTGATGGCGGGCGCCGTAATAGGCGGCGGTGCCGGTCTCGTCATAACCATGGGGGTCGATGATGTGATTGGCGCACCCTGCCAGTAACGTCAGCAGGCTGCAGGTAAAAATAAGGCGGCGCATGGGGTGGGTTCCTGAGTGCCGGAGTAGTTGTGGTTGACGCTCGTGCCAATCCTCCATGCTGGCATGCATTTCGTGACGCTCCGCGTCGCAACTCAGTGTTGCAGTGCGTACTCAACAGCGGACGCAGAGCGTCCAGAACTGCATTCCCACGCAGAGCGCTCATCGTTATACACAAGTCATGAAGAGCCCAGAAGGCGGGGTCTTTGACCCTAATCGCGATGTGAATAAAGACCTCTGTGGGAGTGAGCTTGCTCACGAAGACCTTGGTCCAAACGCCCTGTCTCTAGAGGCTGTACCGGCCTATTCGCGAGCAAGCTCGCTCCCACAAGACTCGTGTATAACGCTGATCGCATAGTGTGGGAACGAGAGTGACGAGGATCAGCCCTCCAGCTTGGCCTTCAGCAGTTCGTTGACCTGCTGCGGGTTGGCCTTGCCTTTGGAGGCTTTCATCGCCTGACCGACGAAGAAGCCGAACATCTTGCCGCGCTTGGCTTCATCGGCGGCGCGATACTGTTCGACCTGTTCCGCGTTGGCTGCCAGTACCTCGTCGAGCATCGATTCAATGGCGCCGCTGTCGGTGACCTGCTTCAGGCCGCGCTTTTCGATGACTTCATCGGCGCTGCCTTCACCATTGGCCATCGCCTCGAAGACCATTTTCGCGATCTTGCCGGAAATGGTGTTGTCGGTGATGCGCTTGAGCATGCCGCCCAACTGCTCGGCACTGACCGGCGACTGGTCGATTTCCAGGCCCTGCTTGTTGAGCAGGCTGCCCAGCTCGACCATGACCCAGTTGGCTGCCAGTTTGGCGTCACCGCTGATGCTCACCACCTGTTCGAAGTAATCAGCCTGCTCGCGGCTAGAAGCCAGTACGCTGGCGTCGTAGGTCGACAGACCGAACTGGCTCTGGAAGCGTTCGCGTTTCTGCGGTGGCAGCTCCGGCAAGGTGGCGCGGGTTTCTTCGAGGAACGAGTCCTCGATGATCACCGGCAACAGATCCGGGTCGGGGAAGTAACGGTAGTCGTTGGCTTCCTCCTTGCTGCGCATGGCGCGGGTTTCGTTGGTGTTCGGGTCATACAGGCGTGTCTGCTGGATAACCTTGCCACCGTCTTCGATCAGGTCGATCTGGCGCTGAATCTCGCTGTTGATCGCTTTTTCGATGAAGCGGAACGAGTTGACGTTCTTGATCTCGCAACGCGTGCCGAACTCGACCTGACCCTTGGGGCGAATCGATACGTTGCAGTCGCAGCGCAGCGAACCTTCGGCCATGTTGCCGTCACAGATGCCCAGGTAGCGGACAATCGCATGGATGGCCTTGACGTAAGCCACGGCTTCCTTGGCGTTGCGCATGTCCGGCTCGGAAACGATCTCCAGCAACGGGGTGCCGGCACGGTTCAGGTCGATACCGGTCATGCCCTGGAAGTCTTCGTGCAGGCTCTTGCCCGCGTCCTCTTCCAGGTGCGCACGGGTGATGCCGATGCGCTTAACGGTGCCGTCTTCAAGGGGGATGTCCAGGTGGCCCTTGCCGACAATCGGCAGCTCCATCTGGCTGATCTGATAGCCCTTGGGCAGGTCCGGGTAGAAGTAGTTCTTGCGGGCAAACACGTTGTGCTGGCCGATTTCGGCGTTGACGGCCAGGCCGAACTTGACGGCCATGCGCACGGCTTCCTTGTTCAGCACCGGCAATACGCCGGGCATGCCCAGGTCGACGAGGCTGGCCTGCGTGTTGGGCTCGGAGCCGAACGTGGTCGCGCTACCGGAAAAAATCTTTGATTGGGTCGAAAGCTGGGTATGAATCTCCAGCCCGATGACGACTTCCCATTGCATGTGTTTCTCCTCAGAAGCCTTCAGGTGCGCGAGTGTGCCAGTCGGTGACTTGCTGATACTGATGCGCCACATTCAAGAGGCGGCCTTCCTGGAAATACGGAGCGAGCAGCTGCACGCCGACCGGCAGGCCGTCGACGAAGCCCGCAGGCATGGACAAGCCGGGCAGGCCCGCCAGGTTGGCGGTGATGGTGTAGAAGTCTTCCAGGTATTCGGCAATCGGTTCGTGGGTCTTGGCGCCGATTTTCCAGGCCGGGTTGGGCGTGGTCGGACCGAGAATCACGTCGACATCGGCGAACGCGTTCATGAAATCGTTCTTGATCAGGCGACGGATTTTCTGCGCCTGCAGGTAGTAGGCGTCGTAGTAACCCGCTGACAGCGCGTAGGCGCCTACCATGATGCGTCGCTGGACTTCCGGGCCGAAGCCTTCGGCGCGCGAGCGCTTGTACAGGTCGGTCAGGTCTTTCGGGTCTTCGCAGCGGTAGCCGAAACGCACACCGTCGAAACGCGACAGGTTGGACGAGGCTTCAGCCGGGGCGATGACGTAGTAGGCCGGGATCGCGTGTTGCAGGTTCGGCAGGCTGACTTCCTTGACGATCGCGCCGAGTTTTTCCAGCTCCTTGACGCTTTCATGCACCAGTTGCGCGATGCGCGGGTCAAGGCCTGCGCTGAAATACTCTTTCGGCACACCGATACGCAGGCCCTTGAGCGAGGTATTGAGGCTGGCGGAGTAGTCCGGAACCGGTTCGTCGATGCTGGTGGAGTCCTGCGGGTCGAAACCGGCCATGCCTTGCAGCAGCAGCGCACAGTCTTCGGCCGTGCGTGCCATCGGCCCCGCCTGATCGAGGCTGGACGCGTAGGCAATCATGCCCCAGCGCGATACGCGGCCGTAGGTCGGCTTGAGGCCCGTGAGGTTGGTCAGTGCTGCAGGCTGGCGAATCGAGCCGCCGGTGTCGGTGCCGGTTGCGGCAGGCAACAGGCGTGCAGCGACCGCGGCTGCCGAACCACCCGAAGAGCCACCAGGGACGCATTCCAGGTTCCACGGGTTTTTCACCGCGCCGTAATGGCTGGATTCGTTGGCCGAACCCATGGCGAATTCGTCCATGTTGGTCTTGCCCAGCGTCACTGTGCCGGCCGATGCCAGACGCGACACGACCGTGGCGTCGTAGGGTGCCTTGAAATTGTCGAGCATCAGCGAGCCGCAACTGGTGCGGATGCCCTGGGTGCAGAACAGGTCCTTGTGGGCCAGCGGAGCACCGAGCAACGGGCCGTTTTCACCGGCGGCACGGCGCGCGTCTGCCGCCTGCGCCTGGGTGATGGCCAGGTCTTCGGTGAGGCTGATGAAGCTGTTGAGCTGCGGGTCGAGCGTCGCGATGCGCGACAGCAGAACACGAGTCAGCTCTTCGGAAGAAAACTTTTTATCGGCGAGTCCGCGAGCGATCTCGGCCAGAGTCATTTGGTGCATGCAGGCGCTTTCCCTTACTCGATGACTTTCGGAACCAGATAGAGGCCGTCTTGGACCGCTGGTGCGATGGCTTGGTAAGTGTCACGGCGATTTCGCTCGGTGACGGCGTCTTCGCGCAGGCGCTGGGTGGCTTCCAGCGGGTGAGCCAGCGGCTCGATGCCAGCGGTGTCGACCGCTTGCATCTGATCGACCAGCCCAAGAATGCTGTTCAGTGCTTCGGTGGTACGCGGGATATCGGCGTCATTGAGACCCAGTCGGGCCAGATGAGCGATCTTTTCCACGTCGGAGCGTTCAAGCGCCATGGGGTATCTCCAGTGGAATGCTTATGGATTTGCTTTGTTGCCAATTGCGGAACACTATCGCGTTATTACTGTCTCAAGCCGCTAACGTCGAGGGTGGTGTTCGGAAAACCGCCAATTTAGCATATTGGCTCCTTGCCCAAAATCCCTGTCGTTGTTAGAGTTTGCCGCACTTTTTTTACCACGCGTTCCCTAGGGTCCCTTTCCCATGTTCAAGAAACTGCGTGGCATGTTTTCCAGTGATCTATCCATCGACCTGGGCACTGCCAACACCCTTATTTACGTGCGTGAGCGCGGTATCGTTCTGAATGAACCCTCTGTCGTTGCCATTCGTACTCACGGCAACCAGAAGAGTGTCGTGGCCGTCGGTACCGAAGCCAAGCGCATGCTGGGCCGTACTCCAGGCAACATCGCAGCCATTCGTCCAATGAAAGACGGCGTTATCGCCGACTTCAGCGTCTGCGAAAAAATGTTGCAGTACTTCATCAACAAGGTTCATGAAAACAGCTTTCTGCAGCCCAGCCCTCGTGTGCTGATCTGCGTTCCGTGCAAATCCACCCAGGTTGAGCGTCGCGCGATTCGCGAGTCGGCCCTGGGTGCAGGCGCACGCGAAGTCTTCCTGATCGAAGAGCCAATGGCCGCTGCAATCGGTGCCGGTCTGCCGGTGGAAGAAGCTCGCGGTTCGATGGTTGTCGACATCGGCGGCGGCACCACCGAAATTGCCCTGATCTCCCTGAACGGTGTGGTGTATGCCGAATCCGTCCGTGTTGGCGGTGACCGTTTCGACGAAGCGATCATCACCTACGTGCGCCGCAACTACGGCAGCCTGATCGGCGAATCGACTGCCGAGCGCATCAAGCAGGAAATCGGTACTGCCTATCCGGGCGGTGAAGTACGTGAAGTCGACGTGCGTGGCCGCAACCTGGCTGAAGGCGTTCCACGTGCGTTCACCCTGAACTCCAACGAAGTGCTCGAGGCACTGCAGGAGTCGCTGGCGACCATCGTTCAGGCGGTCAAGAGCGCTCTGGAGCAATCGCCTCCGGAACTGGCCTCGGACATCGCCGAGCGTGGTCTGGTCCTGACCGGTGGTGGTGCGCTGCTGCGTGATCTGGACAAGTTGCTGGCTCAGGAAACCGGTCTGCCGGTGATCGTCGCCGAAGACCCGCTGACCTGTGTAGCGCGTGGCGGTGGCCGTGCGCTGGAAATGATGGATAAGCACACCATGGATCTGCTCTCCAGCGAATAATTCGCCGGGGTGCCTTTCACGGAGTCTTTTGTATGCAGGTGGCGGATATGCTACCTGTATGCTTCAGGCTGACGCCGAAACAGGGTGCCTATCTCTTTCATTTGTCCAGGCCGGTTACATACCGCATGAATAATTGCCAATCGAAGTTCGATCCAACGATCGCATGCCCCGGAGGAGCGGCCTATTAAACCGCTTTTCTCAAAAGGCCCGTCGCTGGGTGTACGTCTGCTGGTGCTGGCCGTTCTGTCGGTTGCGTTGATGGTTGTCGACGCCCGCTTTACGATCCTCAAGCCCGTGCGCAGCCAGATGTCGATGGTGCTCATGCAGTCCTACTGGATCGTCGACCTGCCGCAGCGTCTGTATCAAGGCGTCGCCAGCCAGTTCGGCAGCCGCACAGAGCTGATCGCCGAAAACGAAAAACTCAAGACCGAAGCCCTGCTCCTGCAAGGTCGCCTGCAAAAGCTGGCGGCACTGACCGAGCAGAACGTTCGGCTGCGTGAGTTGCTGAACTCCTCGGCGCTGGTCAACGAAAAGGTCGAGGTCGCCGAGCTGATCGGCATGGACCCGAACCCCTTCACCCATCGCATCATCATCAACAAGGGCGAACGCGACGGCGTGGTGCTCGGCCAGCCTGTGCTCGATGCGCGCGGCCTGATGGGGCAGGTGGTCGAGTTGATGCCCTATACCTCACGCGTCTTGTTGCTGACTGACACCACCCACAGCATCCCGGTGCAGGTCAACCGCAACGGTCTGCGTGCCATCGCCAGCGGCACCGGTAACCCGGAGCGTCTGGAGCTTCGGCATGTGGCGGACACTGCAGACATCAAGGAAGGCGACCTGCTGGTCAGTTCGGGCCTTGGGCAGCGTTTCCCGGCCGGTTACCCGGTGGCGACGGTCAAGGAAGTGATTCACGACTCCGGCCAGCCGTTTGCGATCGTTCGTGCAGTGCCGACCGCTGCGCTGAATCGCAGTCGCTATCTGTTGCTGGTGTTCTCCGACGGGCGCTCGCCGGAAGAGCGCGCTGCCGATGCCGCGCAAGCACAGGAATCCCTCGACAAGGGCGTCGAGCCCTCCGTGATGGCGACACTGCCGCCGCCGACACCCGCCTTCCCGATGTGGCCGCAGGCCGTCGTTCCGGTCTTTCCGGGCAGTACGCTGACGCACAAGCCTGCAGCGCAATCGGCAACACCTGCACCTGCACCTGCACCGGCGGCCACGCCCGCGACACCGGCAAGGCCTGCTGCCCGGCCTGCGGCGTCACAGCCGCCTGCTTCACGACCTTCCACTGCCCGGGAGCCTATCGATGGTTAGTCATGTTTCCGGGCGCAATGGCTGGGTGGTCTGGCTGACGTTTGCGATCGGTCTGCTGCTGAGCGTTTCGCCGCTGCCGCAATTCATGGAAATCTTCCGGCCACTGTGGCTGGCCCTGCTGCTGACCTTCTGGGTTCTGGCGCTGCCGCACAAATACGGCATGACCACCGCGTGGATACTGGGCCTGATGGAGGATGTGCTGTACGGCACATTGCTCGGCCAGAATGCCCTGATCCTCAGTCTGATCACCTTTCTGGTGATGTCCTTGCAGCAGCGCCTGCGCATGTTTCCCATGTGGCAACAATGCCTGGTGCTGCTGGTGGTATTCGGTCTGGCACAGCTTGCGCAACTCTGGCTCAGCGCGCTGACCGGCAACCGTCAGCCAACGCTGGCGCTGGTGCTGCCCGCGTTGGTCAGTGCTCTGTTGTGGCCCTGGATCAGTTATGGCCTGCGTGGATTGCGCAAACGTTTGAAAATCAATTAAGCGCAAGGTGAGCGCGACGCCCCGCTGCGTTGTTCGCGCTCACCCGCACAGACACGGAGATGTCCTTATGCCCTCGCTTTATCTGGCTTCTGGCTCGCCGCGCCGCCGCGAACTTCTGACTCAGATCGGTGTGCCCTTTACCGTACTGAGCGCTCAGATCGACGAAACCCCCTTCGACCATGAAACCCCGGCTGCCTATGTCGAGCGTCTTGCGCTGGGCAAGGCTCAGGCCGGGCTGTCCCTGCTGCCAGCCGAACAACAGGCCTGCGTGATGGGGGCCGACACGGCGGTGGTGCTCGATGGACGCATTCTCGGCAAGCCGGTCGATGAAGCGGATGCCCAGGCCATGCTCATGGCCCTGTCCGGGCGCGAGCATCAAGTGCTGACGGCTGTCGCGCTCTGTGATCGGCAACGCAGCGACACCCGTATTGTTACCAGTCGTGTGCGCTTTCGCCCGATTCAAATCCATGAAGCTCAGGCCTACTGGACCAGTGGCGAGCCCGCCGACAAGGCTGGCGGCTATGCCATCCAGGGGTTGGCAGCGATTTTCGTCGAGGGCCTGCAAGGCAGCTATTCTGGGGTGGTGGGTCTGCCCCTGTGCGAAACCGCAGAACTGCTTGGCCATTTCGGCATACCCTGCTGGCAATGCCTGGAAGGTGACAAGTCATGAGTGAAGAGATTCTGATCAACATCACGCCGATGGAATCGCGCGTGGCCGTGGTGGAAAACGGGGTTCTGCAAGAAGTGCATGTCGAGCGTACCCAGCGTCGCGGCATCGTCGGCAATATCTACAAAGGCAAGGTTGTGCGGGTGCTTCCCGGCATGCAGGCGGCGTTCATCGACATTGGTCTGGATCGCGCGGCGTTCATTCATGCATCGGAAATATCCATGCGTGAAGGGCCGGCGGTCGAGAGCATTGCGTCGCTGGTACATGATGGCCAGAGCCTTGTCGTGCAAGTCACCAAAGACCCGATCGGCAGCAAGGGCGCACGGCTGACCACGCAACTCTCCATTCCGTCGCGTTATCTGGTGTACATGCCGCGCACGGCGCATGTGGGCATCTCGCTGAAAATCGAGGACGAAGCCGAGCGCGAACGACTCAAGAAAGTGGTCAGTGATTGTGTTGCCCAGGAAGGTATCAAGGAAGCCGGAGGTTTCATTCTGCGCACCGCTGCCGAAGGCGCCGGGGCTGATGAAATCCTCATGGACATCCGTTATCTGCGCAGGCTCTGGGACCAGATCGGCGAGCAGATCAAGACGGTCAGCCCGCCCACGGTGATTTACGAAGACCTGGGCCTGGCGCTGCGCACCTTGCGCGATCTGGTCAGCCCGCGCATCGAGAAGATCCGTATCGACTCGCGGGAAACTTTTCAGAAAACCACCCAGTTCGTCGCCGAGCTGATGCCGGAAATAGCCGACAGGCTCGAGCACTATCCGGGCGAGCGGCCGATCTTCGACCTCTATGGGGTCGAGGACGAAATCCAGAAGGCCCTCGAGCGCAAGGTGCCGCTCAAGTCGGGCGGCTATCTGGTAATCGATCCAGCCGAAGCGATGAGCACCATCGACGTCAACACCGGCGCGTTCGTAGGGCATCGCAACCTCGAAGAAACCATCTTCAAGACCAATCTGGAAGCTGCCACGGCCATCGCCCGGCAGCTGCGCCTGCGCAATCTGGGCGGCATCATCATCATCGATTTCATCGACATGGAAGACGGTGAACACCAGCGTCAGGTGCTGCGCACGCTGGAGAAACAGCTGGAACGCGATCACGCCAAGACCAACATCATCGGCATCACCGAGCTGGGTCTGGTGCAGATGACCCGCAAGCGCACCCGCGAAAGTCTCGAACAGGTGCTGTGCGAACCGTGTCATTGCTGCGCAGGGCGGGGCAAGCTGAAGACCCCCGAGACCATCTGCTACGAAATCTTCCGGGAAATCCTGCGCGAGGCCAGGGCCTATCAGGCAGTGGGCTATCGCGTTCTGGCCAATCAGCGCGTGGTGGATCGCCTGCTCGACGAGGAGTCCGGCAACGTGGCTGAACTGGAGAGCTTTATTGGCCGCACTATCCGTTTTCAGGTAGAAACCATGTACTCGCAGGAACAATACGACGTGGTGCTGCTCTGAGGGTGCTGATCGTTTGAAATCTATGACAAGTGCCCTACGGGTTTCTGGCAGGTATGCCGTTTTATCGAGAATGATGCGTGGCGAATGAGCAAAACCTGTACCTGACCGCACCTGCGCATCCGAGCCTGACTCCGTTCGCCGATTCTGCTCTTTGCACCCCGCAGTGGAGGACCTCCTGAGATGGGACGTCTTCCTCGCCTCGTTGCAACCCTGACCCGCTGGGGGCTGAGCCTGTGCGCACTGATTCTGGTGCTTGCGGCGCTGTACGTGAGCCTCGGCCGTCAGTTGACGCCGCTGGTTGCCGAATACCGTGTCGATGTGGAAACCCGTGCCAGCAGCGCGCTGGGCATACCGCTGAGCATCGGCAGTCTGGAAGGTAGCTGGAGCCGCTTTGCCCCGGTACTGCTGGCCCACGACGTGATGGTCGGCGAGGGTGCCAGTGCTCTGCGTCTGGATCGCGTAAGGGTGGTTCCCGACCTTTGGGAAAGCCTGCTGGCGCGTGACGTGCGCATCGCTCATCTTGAAGTGGACGGCCTGCAGTTCAGCCTCAGGCAGGACAAGGACGGCGCGTGGTCGATTCAGGGCTTGCCGGTGCACAACGACAGCCCGTTCGATCCCGAGCAGGCGCTCAAGCAGATGCAGATGGTCGCGCATGTGTCGTTGCTCGACAGCCAGGTCACGGTGCAACCGTTTGACGCTGCGCCGCTGACCCTCACCTATGTAAACCTCAGCCTGGACACCGGCAGCTATGCCCAGCGACTTGACGCACGCCTGACTCTGCCGGATGGTCAGCCGGTCGCGCTGAACGTGCGCTCGCGCATCCAGGCCAGTCAGTGGAAGGACGGCGAGGCCGATATCTACGCCAGCCTGCCGCAAAGCGACTGGGCCAGGTGGCTGCCGAAAAGCCTTACGCGCGAATGGACGCTGGCGAAGCTGCAGGCCGGCGGCGAGGTCTGGTTGAGTTGGGGCAAGGGCACCGTGCAAAGCGCGACCACGCGCCTCAATGCACCACAGGTCAAAGGCGTTTATGCCGGTCGCAAACCGTCGACGATCAATAACCTTGCGCTGAACGCATGGTTTGCACGCACTGAAACAGGTTTCGACCTGAACCTCGATTCACTGGCGATGAGCCTTGGCGACGCGCGTTGGGAAAGTCGTGTGCAACTGACGCAAACCGCCGCGACGCCTGACAGCGAAGAGCTCTGGCACGTACAGGCGGATCGTCTGGACCTGACCCCCGTCACGCCGCTGATCGACTCGCTCGCGCCCCTGCCTGACAAGGCCATGGCAGTGGTCGACGGCCTCAAGGTGACAGGCGGGCTGCATAACGTGCTGCTCGACTACCGGCCACAGGCAATCGGTGACCAGCGCCTGAGCTTTGCGGCCAATCTGGACAAGGTGGGTTTCAACGCGTATCGCGGAGCGCCTGCGGCCGGAAATGTCAGCGGTGCCATCAGCGGCGATCTGGGGCAGGGCGAGCTGCGCCTCGACACCGATGACTTCATGCTGCACCTGGACCCGATCTTCGCCAAACCCTGGCATTACCAGAAGGCCAATGCCCGTCTGACCTGGAAACTGGATGATCAGGCATTCACGCTGATTGCCCCGTACATCAAGGTGCTCGGCGACGAAGGCAAGATTGCGGCGGACTTTCTGATCAAGATTCATCTCAATCATGATCAGGAAGACTACATGGACCTGCGGGTCGGTATGGTCGACGGCGACGGCCGTTACACCAGCAAGTACCTGCCGACCGCGCTCAGTCCGGAGCTTGATCACTGGTTGCGTACCGCCGTGGTCAGTGGCGCGGTCAAGCAGGGTTTCTTCCAGTATCAAGGGTCGCTGAACAAGAACTCGCCCGATACGGCGCGTGTCATCAGCCTGTTCTTCGATGTCAGCAACGCAACGCTGGCGTTCCAGCCGGGCTGGCCGTCGCTGACCGGGGTGGATGGCAAGGTCTACGTCGAAAACAGCGGTGTACGTGTCAAGGCAAGCAAAGGCCAGTTGCTGGATACCAAGGTCAGCAACGTGCTGGTCAATATTCCTCATGTGCCGTCAGGTCAGGACAGTCACTTGCTGGTGGACGGTAATTTCTCCGGAAACCTGATCGACGGCCTGAAGATTCTTCAGCAGGCGCCCATCGGTACGGGCAGCACGTTTGCCGGATGGCAGGGCGAGGGCCCGCTGGACGGTAAGCTGAAGCTGGATATCCCGCTGGCCAAGGGCGTCGAGCCAAAGGTCGTGGTGGACTTCAGCACCGACAATGCGCGCTTGAAACTGGCCGACCCGGTGCTGGAGCTGACTCGCCTGAAAGGCGACTTCCGTTTTGACAGCTCCAGCGGGCTGAGTGGCAAGGGCATCAAGGCCCAGGCATTCGATCGCCCTGTGACCGCAGAGATCGCCGCCGAGGGCAAGCCTGGCGGCAACGTGACGCGCATTGTGGCGAACGGACAAATCACCTTGAAGCGGCTCACCGATTGGCTGAACGTGACCCAACCGCTGCCGGTCTCCGGTGACCTGCCATATCAGTTGCAGCTGATTCTGGACAGCAAGGACAGCCCGCTGGTAATCAACTCCACGCTCAAGGGCGTGGCGATCGATTTGCCCGCACCGTTTGGCAAGACCGCCGAGCAGGAGCGTCCCAGCGAATTTCGCATGACCCTGCAAGGCGCGGAGCGCAGGCTCGGCGCGGCCTATAACGATCAGGCCAACTTTGCGTTCGCAGCACCGAATGGCAAGTTTGCCGAAGGTCGTGGCGAGCTTTATCTGGGGCGCGGCGGGGCGATCGTGCCGGACGCCAAGGGCTTGCGGATCCGTGGAGAGTTGTCCGAACTGGACATCGCGCCCTGGCAGGAACTGGCCGCTCGCTACACCGGGAATGATCCGGGCGGCAACGCAAAACAACTGCTTAACAGCGTTGATCTGCAGATCGGCAAGCTGACCGCGATGGGCACCACACTCAATGACGTGCGTGTCCAGTTGCAGCGCAACGCGGCAGCCTGGGCCCTGTCGCTGGACAGCGCAATGGCCAAAGGCACGGCAACGCTGCCCGACGCCAAGTCTGCACCGATCGGCGTCAACATGCTCTACGTTCGACTGCCTGCATCAGATCCGACAGCGACCGTGGTGGAAAACGCGCCTGATCCTCTGGCGGATATCGACCCGCACAATATCCCTGCGCTGGACGTGAAGATCTCCCAGCTGTTTCAGGGCGATCAGTTGCTCGGGGCCTGGGCATTGAAAACCCGGCCGACGCCTGCCGGCATGCGCATGTCGGACATGAGCCTGGGGCTCAAAGGTATTCTGCTGGAGGGTGACGCTACCTGGGAGGGTACGCCCGGGAACAGCAGCAGTTCGTTCAAAGGCCGTCTGGCGGGCAAGAACCTCGCGGATGTGCTCAAGGCCTGGAACTTCGCACCCACTGTTACCAGTGAACGCTTCGAGATGAACGTGGACGGGCGCTGGCCGGGTTCGCCTGCCTGGGTTGGTCTGAAGCGCTATTCCGGCAGTCTGGATGCCACGCTCAACAGAGGCCAGTTTGTCGAGGTCGAGGGCGGCGCTCAGGCATTGCGGGTGTTCGGGCTGTTGAATTTCAACTCCATCGGCCGGCGTCTGCGTCTGGACTTCTCCGACCTATTGGGCAAAGGCCTGAGCTACGACCGGGTCAAAGGGCTGTTGGTCGCCAGCGACGGTGTCTATGTGACGCGCAACCCGATCACCCTGACCGGGCCGTCGAGCAATCTGGAGCTCAACGGTACGCTGGACATGGTCCGCGATCGTGTCGATGCGAAGCTGCTGGTGACCTTGCCGGTCACCAACAACCTGCCTATCGCTGCACTGATTGTCGGCGCGCCGGCCATTGGCGGGGCGCTGTTTCTGGTCGACAAGCTGCTGGGCGACCGGGTTGCGCGTTTCGCCAGCGTGCAATACAAGGTCGAAGGGCCTTGGAAAGAGCCGAAGATCACCTTCGACAAGCCATTTGAAAAGCCCCAGTAGCGTCTCATGGAGTACAGTGGTGGCCATCTCATTCAGGAGCGGGTTGCCATGTCCTTCGCGGTGATTCAGATGGTCAGCCAAAGCGATGTCCTGGCCAATCTGGCCAGCGCTCGGCGTTTGCTGGAGCAGGCAGCCGACGGTGGCGCGCGGCTGGCGGTGCTGCCCGAAAACTTCGTTGCGATGGGGCGCCGTGACGTCGCCGATATCGGGCGTGCCGAGGCTCAGGGGCACGGACCGATCCTGCCATGGTTGAAACTGGCCGCTCGCGACCTCAAGTTATGGATTGTTGCCGGAACCTTGCCACTGCCGCCGGATGAGCGGCCGGATGGCAAGGTGACGGCGTGTTCGCTGTTGATCGATGAGCACGGTGAGCAGGTGGCCCGTTATGACAAACTGCATCTGTTCGATGTGGATGTCGCTGACAACCGTGGCCGCTATCGTGAATCGGATGACTATGCTCATGGGAGCAGGGTGGTGGTGGCCGACACGCCGGTGGGGCGTCTGGGGCTGACCGTCTGTTATGACCTGCGCTTTCCCGAACTGTATACCGCGCTGCGTGAAGCCGGTGCTGAACTGATTACCGCGCCGTCAGCGTTCACTGCGGTAACGGGGGCCGCGCACTGGGACATTCTGATCCGCGCGCGTGCCATCGAAACCCAGTGTTACGTGCTGGCGGCGGCACAGGGCGGGGTCCATCCGGGACCTCGCGAGACTTACGGACACGCGGCCATCGTTGATCCATGGGGCCGCGTACTGGCCGAGCAGGCACAGGGTGAAGCGGTACTGCTGGGCACACGTGACAGTGAAGAACAGGCGTCCATACGGGCGCGGATGCCGGTGTCCAGTCACCGGCGCTTTTTTTCGCAGGACGCCATGCGGCCTGCTTCGGAGTGAATATGAGTGATCTGTCCTCAGTCAGCGAACACCTTCTGGCACCCGGCGGCCTGAACCTCGACAGCCTGCAGTCCGTGCTGGGCGATCTGGCCGGACCAGGCATCGACGCGGCCGATCTGTATTTTCAGGGCATGATCTCCGAGTCCTGGTCGCTCGAAGACGGGATCGTCAAGGAAGGCAGTTTCAATCTCGATCAAGGCGTGGGCGTGCGTGCCCAGTCGGGTGAGAAAACCGGCTTTGCGTACAGCAACGCGATCACCGCCGAGGCCCTGCGCACCGCCGCACAGGCCGCGCGCTCTATTTCCCGCGCAGGCCAGAATGGTCGCGTGCAGGCTTTCACCTCGCAGGACGTGGCACAGTTGTATGCCCCGGACAACCCGCTGGAAGTACTGAGCCGCGCCGAGAAAGTCGAGTTGCTCAAGCGCATCGACGTCGCAACGCGCGCGCTGGACTCGCGTATCCAGCAGGTTTCGGTGAGCATGGCCGGTGTCTGGGAGCGCATCCTGGTGGCCGCCGCGGATGGCAGCCTGGCCGCCGATGTGCGCCCGCTGGTGCGTTTCAACGTCAGTGTCATCGTCGAGCAGAATGGCCGTCGCGAGCGGGGCGGGCATGGCGGCGGCGGGCGTACCGATTACCGTTATTTCCTGACCGACGATCGCGCCATGGGCTACGCCCGTGAGGCCCTGCGTCAGGCACTGGTCAACCTGGAAGCGATTCCTGCACCGGCAGGCACCTTGCCGGTGGTACTCGGCTCTGGCTGGTCCGGTGTGCTGCTGCACGAAGCGGTCGGTCACGGCCTTGAGGGTGACTTCAACCGCAAGGGCAGCTCGGCCTACAGCGGGCGCATGGGCGAGATGGTTGCGTCGAAACTCTGCACCATCGTCGACGACGGCACCCTGGCGGGGCGTCGTGGCTCGCTGAGCGTCGATGACGAAGGCACACCAACCGAATGCACTACGCTGATCGAGAACGGCGTACTCAAGGGCTACATGCAGGACAAGCTCAATGCACGCCTGATGGGCGTGGCGCGCACCGGCAACGGCCGTCGCGAGTCCTATGCCCACCTGCCGATGCCGCGCATGACCAACACCTACATGCTGGGCGGGCAGAGCGATCCACAGGAAATCATCGCTTCAGTGAAGCGCGGCATCTACTGCGCCAACCTGGGCGGTGGTCAGGTGGATATCACCAGCGGCAAGTTCGTGTTTTCGACCAGTGAGGCCTATTTGATCGAAGATGGCAAGATCACTGCGCCGGTCAAAGGCGCGACCTTGATCGGTAACGGGCCGGAAGCCATGAGCAGGGTATCGATGGTGGGTAACGATCTGTCGCTGGACAGTGGCGTCGGCACATGCGGGAAGGATGGCCAGTCGCTGCCGGTCGGTGTGGGTCAGCCTACGCTGAAAATCGACGCGATTACCGTGGGTGGCACCGGTAGCTGAAGGTGAGTCGGGGCCGGCTGCTTGCTGCCGCCGGCCCCGAGGGCGAAGTCAACGCAGACCGCGTTGAAGTTCGTCCAGCTCACGGATGTATTTGAAGATTTTGCGGCTGGTGGCCGGCGGTTTGTTGCGTGCAACTTCGTGTTGCGCCTGACGGATCAGCGAACGCAGCTGCTGACGGTCGGCATCGGGGTATTCGACAACGAATTTCTCGAGGTCGGCGTCATCGCCCGCGATCAGGCGGTCACGCCAGCGCTCCAGATTGTGGAAACGTTCATTGTATTGGCGAGTGGAGGCATCGAGTTGGTCCAGCAACACCAGAATGGCTTCCTGGTCCTGATCGCGCATCAGCTTGCCGATGAACAGAATGTGCCGCTTTCGCGCGATGTTCGCCGTGTGCTTGGGCGCTTCGGCCAGGGCCTTGCGCAAAGCGTCGGTCAGCGGCAGCTTGGCCAGCACATCGGCTTTGAGTGTTGTCAGTCGCTCGCCGAGGTCGACCAGAGCATGCAGCTCTCGTTTGACCTGGGTTTTGCTTTTCTCCCCGTCGAGGGAGTCGTCGTAAGAATCAACCATGGGGGCAGTCCGCAAAGAAACGCCGCCATGATAACCAGTCGTGGGCCGCTTGTCCGGCCCGGTCGGTACTCGGCCTGTGCTGAAAGAAGAATTTGATGGAGAAAGTCATGAGTGCAACCCAAAGCGTCGGCCCACAAGCCTTGCCCGAGCTGCAGGAACAGGTCGAGCAGATCATTGCCGAAGCCCGGCGTCAGGGCGCCAGCGCCTGCGAAGTCGCAGTCTCGGTGGACCAGGGGCTGTCGACCTCGGTCCGTCAGCGTGAAGTTGAAACCGTCGAGTTCAACCGCGATCAGGGCTTTGGTATCACCCTGTATGTCGGGCAGCGCAAGGGCTCGGCCAGCACGTCGGCAACCGGTGCCGATGCCATTCGTGAAACGGTCGCCGCTGCACTGGCGATTGCCGAACACACCTCCGAAGATGACAGCTCCGGGCTGGCTGACGCTGCGCTGATGGCCAAAGAGGTTATGGATTTTGACCTTTATCACACCTGGGACATCACGCCCGAGCAGGCCATCGAGAAAGCGCTGCTCTGCGAAGCGGCGGCCTTCGATGCCGACAGCCGCATCAAGAATGCCGACGGCACTACGCTCAATACCCATCAGGGCTGCCGTGTGTACGGCAACAGCAATGGCTTCATCGGTGGCTATGCGTCAACGCGGCACAGCCTCAGCTGTGTGATGATCGCCGAGGGCGAAGGTCAGATGCAGCGCGATTACTGGTATGACGTCAACCGCCAGGGCGAGCTGCTGGCCGATGCGCAGAGCATTGGTCGCAAGGCGGCGTTGCGTGCAGCGAGCCGTCTGGGCGCGCGTCCTGTGCCGACCTGTGAAGTGCCGGTGCTGTTTGCTGCAGAGCTGGCAGGCGGCCTGTTCGGCAGCTTTCTCGGCGCCATTTCCGGGGGTACCCTGTATCGCAAGTCGTCGTTCCTCGAAGGCGCGCTGGGTGAGCGCCTGTTTCCTGAGTGGATGACCATCGATGAGCGCCCGCACCTCAGGCATGCGATGGGCAGCTCAGCGTTCGACAGCGATGGTCTGGCGACCTTCGCCAAACCGTTCGTGGCAGGTGGCGATCTGGTTTCCTATGTGTTGAGCACGTATTCCGGCCGCAAGCTGGGCATGCCGAGCACCGCCAACGCGGGCGGTGTGCACAACCTGTTCGTTAGCCATGGCTCGGACGACCAGGCTGCGCTGATCCGGCGTATGGGACGTGGCCTGCTGGTGACCGAATTGATGGGCAGCGGTCTGAACATGGTCACCGGCGACTATTCACGCGGCGCGGCAGGCTTCTGGGTCGAAAACGGCGAGATTCAGTTCCCGGTTCAGGAAGTGACCATTGCCGGCAACATGCGCGACATGTTCAAGCAGATCGTCGCCGTTGGCAGCGATCTTGAGCTGCGCAGCAACATCCGCACCGGCTCGGTACTGATCGAGCGCATGATGGTGGCGGGGAGCTGACAGATCCCCGATTCAGGCTATCGTTCCTCACGCTCCCGCGTGTGAATGCAGTTCACGACGCTCTGCGTCGTCAAGAGGACGCAGAGCGTCCGGAAAGGCATGCGACGCGGAGCGCCGCACGATAGTTGAGGTTATCGTTCCCTACGCTCCAGCGTGGGAATGCAGTTCACGACGCTCTGCGTCGCCAGGATGACGCTGAGCTTCTAGAAAGGCATGCGACGCGGAGCGCCGCACGATAGTTGCGATGGTCGTTCCGCACGCTCCAGCGTGGGAGTGCAGTGCTCGACGCTCTGCGTCGCAAGAGGACGCAGAGCGTCCGGAAAGGCATGCGACGCGGAGCGCCGCACGATAGTTGAGGTTATCGTTCCCTACGCTCCAGCGTGGGAATGCAGTTCACGACGCTCTGCGTCGCCAGGATGACGCTGAGCTTCTAGAAAGGCATGCGACGCGGAGCGCCGCACGATAGTTGAGGTTATCGTTCCCTACGCTCCAGCGTGGGAATGCAGTTCACGACGCTCTGCGTCGTCAAGAGGGCGCAGAGCGTCCGGAAAGGCATGCGACGCGGAGCGCCGCACGATAGTCAGGCTGATCGTTCCTCACGCTCCCGCGTGGGAATGCCGTTCGTGACGCTCTGCGTCACCCATCCACCTCCGGTTTTGGCCGCCCATAACCTTCGTCCGAACCCGCGTGTTACGTCTCCCTCAAAGCATGTTCACGCTCACCGGCGCAAGGCGGTGAAGCGATCGGGCTTGTGTTGATTCTGTATCTCATTTAATAATGAATATCATTTCTAAAATGAACTGCGATCATGGGGTCTGTTCTGCACGAGTTGTCTTATCTGGAAACCAGCGTGGCTTGAGTCTGCGGATTCGTTGTGCGCTTGAAACCGACGAGCCTTGGCTGATCGAGCATTACCTCGCCGAGGGGCGTTACCTGGCGCGATTGAGCGCCCCGCCCCGGCCCATGGTCGCTGCCCAGTCAATGTTCCTGGAGGTACCTCATGCAGCATTGGAAACGCACCATCGAGCTGGCCAATCGCTGTTTCAATCTTGGCGATTGGGTCGAAGCTCGCGAGTTGTACCTTCAGGCGCTGGCGTTGGCGCAGGTCTTGTTCGAGCGCTGGGCGGATGTCGATGAAGCGGTCGCGGCCTGTGTGATTTCTCACCATAACCTGGCGGATCTGCACCTGAGTCTGGGCCAGCCGGAGGAGAGCGTCGAGTACCTGTGTGCCATCCACCAGCACCTGTTGCAGACCATGCAGAATCAACGCCTCCCGCCCGCGTTACGCGAGGCAGCCTTGCGCCACAGCAGCAAAACATACGCCGAGCTGCTGAGTTTCATCAGCGAACACGGCGAATACCCGCGCACTCATCGGTTGCTGAACAGCGGCAGCGAGCACACCCGTTCATCGCTACAGCGCCATTCGGCAAGCCCTTCCGGACTTTTCTACGGAGCACATTGAAATGCCATACACCTTGCCTGCACTGCCTTACGCATACGATGCCCTTGAACCACATATCGATGCGCAAACCATGGAAATCCACTACACCAAGCATCACCAGACGTACATCAATAACCTCAATGCCGCGGTCGAAGGGACGGAGTTCGCCGACTGGTCGGTGGAGAAGCTGGTGGCCAGTGTCCAGCAGTTGCCTGAAAACCTGCGTCCAGCGGTGATCAATCAGGGTGGCGGCCATGCCAATCACTCGTTGTTCTGGGAAGTCATGGTGCCGGGCGGCGGCGGCTTGCCCACGGGCGCTGTCGCGTCTGCCATCAATGAGCAACTGGGTGGCTACGAAAGCTTCAAGGAGGCATTCACCAAGGCCGCATTGACCCGTTTCGGCAGTGGCTGGGCATGGCTGAGCGTCACGCCTGACAAAAAGCTGGTGGTGGAAAGCAGTGGTAACCAGGACAGCCCGCTGATGAACGGCAACACGCCGATTCTGGGGCTGGACGTGTGGGAGCACGCTTACTACCTGCGCTATCAGAACCGTCGTCCCGAATACATCAATGCGTTCTACAACGTGATCAATTGGGATGAGGTGTCCCGCCGTTATCAGGCCGCTCTGGCCTGAGCCTGGCAGCCGGACCCAAGGCGGCGTATGCGCTCCGGATTCCTCACGCTCAGCAATGTGCGGTTATTTCGTCTGGCAGTCGGGAGCGTGCTGCTGTTGGCGGGTATGGCGCTACTGATTGCCCACGGGCTGAGCTGGATGCGCGTGCAAGGCTGGTGGTGACGGATACCGCGTTTGTACGAGGGCTTATTCGCCCTCATCAAACCGGTTGTCGATCAGCTCGATCAGGCCATCAAGCGCTTCCTGTTCGAATTCGCCTTCGGTGTGCAGGTGGATCTCGGTGCCCTTGCCGGCAGCCAGCATCATCACGGCCATGATGCTTTTACCGTCGACCATGCTCTCCGGAGTGCGGCCGACCCTGATCTTGCAGGGAAACTTGCCTGCGACCCCGACGAATTTGGCGGCAGCGCGGGCGTGCAGGCCCAGTTTGTTGATGATGGTGATTTGACGAGCGGGCATCGCAGTGAAAATCCTTCAGCTGAGGTCGCGGTGGCGGACCTGAACGTTCTTGAGTGATTGTTGCAAGACCTGACCAAGCCGCTCGGTCAGGTAGACCGAACGGTGGTGTCCGCCGGTACAGCCGATGGCAATGGTAACGTAAGAACGGTTACTGGCTGCAAACCGGGGTAGCCATTTGTTCAGGTAAGCGAAGATGTCCTGAAACATTTCTTCGACGTCAGGCTGCACCGACAGGTAGTCGATAACGGGTTGTTCAAGCCCCGAGTGGTCGCGCAGTTCTGGCTTCCAGTACGGATTGGGCAGGCAGCGCACATCGAATACCAGGTCTGCATCGACAGGCATGCCGCGCTTGAAACCAAAGGACTCGATCAGAAATGCAGTGCCTGGCTCGGGCTTGTTCAGCAGACGAAGCTTGAGCGCGTCGCGCAACTGATAGAGATTCAGGTGGGTGGTGTTGATCTTCAGGTCGGCCAGATCGATGATCGGGCCAAGCAGTGCGGTTTCGTCACGTATCGCTTCGGCCAGCGAACGATCTGCCGTGCTCAGCGGGTGGCGGCGCCGGGTTTCCGAGAAGCGCTTGAGCAGGGTGGCTTCGTCTGCATCCAGATACAGCACGTCGCACTGAATATTGCGCGAGCGTACTTCGCTCAGCATCTGCGGAAAACGGGTCAGGTGGCTGGGCAGATTGCGGGCATCTATCGAAACCGCCAGCAGCGGTTCGGCGAGTTCGGTGTTGATCAGCGCGCGCTCGGCAAGCTCCGGCAGCAGGCCGGCCGGCAGGTTATCGACACAGTAAAAGCCGTTGTCTTCCAGCACATCGAGCGCCGTACTCTTGCCTGAGCCGGAGCGACCGCTGACGATGATCATGCGCATGGTCAGTTTCCGTTCTGCACGTCCAGCACCACTTGATAAAGCGCCTCAGCGCTTTCGGCACTGCGCAGGCGCTTACGCACATCTTTGTCGTCGAGCATGCTGGCGATCTGGCGCAGCAGCTCCAGGTGTTCATCGGTGGCAGCTTGCGGGACCAGCAAGACGAACAGCAGGTCGACCGGCGCACCATCGATGGCGTCGAAATCCACAGGGGTGGAGAGGTGAATCACTGCACTGACAGGCTCGCTGCAGTCAGCGAGGCGGCAGTGGGGGATGGCAATACCGTTGCCAAAACCGGTCGAGCCCAGTTTTTCCCGGGCGACGAGACTTGCGAATACTGTGTCCGACACCATGCCCGGCACTTCACGGCCGATCAGGTTGGCAATTTCTTCGAGTACACGCTTTTTACTGCCGCCCGGCACGTTCACAAGGGAGCGGCCGGGGGTCAGGATATTTTCGATTCGGATCATTAAATGGGCGTTAGCGAGCGGCCGCACCTTTGAGGATGCTTTGCTGCTTTTCCTTATGCTTGAGCAATTGTCGGTCTAGCTTGTCAGTGAGCAGGTCGATGGCAGCATACATGTCATCATGTTCAGCATTGGCAACGACCTCTCCACCATGGATGTGCAACGTGGCTTCGATCTTCTGCTTGAGCTTTTCGACCGTCATCGTGACCTGCACGTTGGTAATCTTGTCAAAATGCCCCTCGAGCTTCTTGAGCTTGAGCTCAACGTATTCACGAAGGGGTTTGGTCACTTCCAGTTGGTGTCCACTGATGTTGACTTGCATACAGCTTTCTCCTTTGCCAGTGCATAAAGAGGCAGGCATGGCGCATGCCTCTGGGACGCTGTGGCTCGGCCTGCATCACATCAGCCGCTTACGCTCACTGGAAGGGGCGATCCCGAGAGACTCACGGTACTTGGCGACTGTGCGACGGGCTACTTGAATGCCTTGTGCCTCCAGTAAACCAGCGATCTTGCTATCACTCAACGGCTTTTTCTGATTTTCCGCCGCAACCAGTTTTTTGATGATTGCGCGAATTGCCGTGGACGAGCATTCACCGCCCTCGGAGGTGCTCACATGGCTTGAGAAGAAGTATTTCAGCTCGTAAATGCCGCGTGGGGTGTGCATGAACTTCTGGGTGGTTACGCGTGAGATGGTCGACTCGTGCATGCCCACTGCCTCGGCGATGTCGTGCAGGACGAGCGGCTTCATGGCCTCGTCGCCGTACTCGAGAAAGCCGCGCTGATGTTCGACGATTTGCGTGGCGACCTTCATCAACGTTTCGTTGCGGCTTTGCAGGCTCTTGATGAACCAGCGCGCTTCCTGCAACTGATTGCGCATGAAGGTGTTGTCTGCGCTGGTATCGGCGCGCCGTACGAAGCCCGCGTATTGCGGATTGACGCGCAGGCGCGGCACCGACTCCTGATTGAGTTCGACCAGCCAGCGTTCATTGTCCTTGCGCACGATCACATCCGGAATGACGTATTCGGCTTCTGTGGATTCGATCTGCGAGCCTGGACGCGGGTTGAGGCTCTGCACCAGTTCGATGACCTGACGCAACTCGTCTTCCTTGAGCTTCATGCGTCGCATCAGCTGGCCGTAGTCGCGGCTTCCGAGCAGGTCGATGTAGTCGCTGACCAGGCGTTGTGCTTCTGTCAGCCAGGGTGTTTTTGCTGGCAGCTGGCGCAGTTGCAGCAGCAGGCATTCGCTCAGGTTGCGAGCGCCGATGCCGGCAGGTTCAAACTGCTGGATGCGGTGCAGGACGGCCTCGATCTCGTCGAGCTCGATGTCCAGTTCGGGGTCGAAGGACTCGAGAATCTCATCGAGCGTCTCGTCGAGATAACCCTGGTTGTTGATGCAGTCGATCAGCGTAACCGCTACCAGACGGTCCTTGTCGGACATCGGCGCGACATTCAGTTGCCACAGCAGGTGGCTTTGCAGGCTTTCGCCCACAGAGGTGCGCGTGGTGAAGTCCCACTCGTCGTCATCGTTGCTTGGCAGGCTGCTGGCGCTGGTCTGGTAGATGTCTTCCCATGCGGTATCGACGGGCAGCTCGTTGGGAATGCGTTCGTTCCATTCACCTTCTTCAAGGTTGTCCACGGTAGGCGCGGATTCCTGATAGGTCGGTTCCTGAACGTCGGGGTTGGGCTTTTGTTCGATGTTGTCGGCAAGCGGGTCGGAATGGTCGAAGTCGTCGCCTTCTTCCTGCCGCTCCAGCATAGGGTTTGACTCCAGCGCCTCCTGGATCTCCTGCTGGAGATCCAGAGTGGAAAGCTGAAGTAAGCGGATTGCCTGTTGCAGCTGCGGTGTCATCGTCAGCTGCTGGCCCATTCTCAAGACTAGCGATGGTTTCATGGCAGGGGCTAAACACCTTATTCGCCGGCGCGCATGCGCCATCTACTACAGGCGCCGTGGCGCCAACTTAAGCAAATTATATGCCTGAAACCTGTGCATTTGCCTAGAGTGATATGACAAATAAAATGTTGTCAATACACTGCGTAGGCATCAATCGGCTGCGAAGCGCAAAGGGCAGTCGATTAAAGGCGGAACTCGTGGCCGAGGTAGACCTCTTTCACCAGCTGATTCGCCAGAATGGTCTCCGAATCGCCTTCCGCAATCAGCTGTCCATCGTTGACGATGTAGGCTGTTTCGCAGATATCCAGCGTTTCCCGGACGTTGTGGTCAGTGATCAGTACACCGATACCCTTGGCCTTGAGATGGTGAATGATCTGCTTGATGTCGCCTACCGAAATAGGGTCGACACCTGCAAACGGTTCATCCAGCAGGATGAATTTAGGCGCGGTGGCCAGAGCCCGGGCGATTTCCACACGGCGACGTTCACCACCCGACAGGCTCATGCCCAGGTTGTCACGGATATGGGTGATGTGGAACTCCTGCAGGAGGCTTTCCAGCTCCTTGCGGCGAGCACCGGCATCGAGCTCCTTGCGGGTCTCGAGAATCGCCATGATGTTGTCGGACACCGACAGCTTGCGGAAGATCGAGGCTTCCTGAGGCAAGTAGCCGATGCCTGCGCGGGCGCGACCGTGCATGGGTTGATGGCTGACATCCAGATCGTCAATCAGCACGCGCCCCTGATCAGCCTGGACCAGACCCACGATCATGTAGAAGCAGGTGGTCTTGCCGGCGCCGTTCGGGCCCAGCAGGCCGACGATCTGGCCGCTGTCGATGGAGATGCTCACATCGCGCACGACCTGCCGGCTTTTGTAGCTTTTAGCCAGATGCTGGGCTTTGAGCGTCGCCATTTACTGGGCCTTCTGAGGTTGATCGGTTTTCTTTTTCGGCTGGATGACCATGTCGATACGCGGACGTGGCGTGGTCACCTTGGCGCCGCCATTGGCCCGACCGGCACTGACGACCTGTCTGACCGTGTCGTAGACGATTTTCTCGCCTTCCGAGGTGTTGCCGTCATTGATGACCTTGGCCTTGTCGATCAGGACGATACGGTCCTGGCCGGCGTAATACTGGATGGTGACGGCATAGGCCTGCACGATCGGCTTGTCCACGGCAGGCTTCTGCTCGTAGTAGGCCAGGTTGCCGACGGAGGTAAATACGTCGACTTCGCCCTGGGCATTACGCGTGATCGTCACGGTGTTGCCCGTGATTTTCATCGAGCCCTGAGTGATGATGACATTGCCCTTGTAAGTCGCCACGCCTTTCTTGTCATCGAGCTGAGCATCGTCAGACTGGATGTGGATAGGCTGATCTCGGTCGGTTGGCAGGGACCAGGCGCTCGCGCTTCCCAGTGCTGCGCCCAGGCCGAGCAATAAAGGAAGAGTTTTAACGAGCCTCATACTGTCCTCTTACGTTGGACAGCAGGTCCATCCTGCTGTCTTTCAAATACGCTTTCATTCCCTTGGCCGTGGTCACACCGCCTGCGCCGTCGATTCTAACGTCTTGGTCGGTCTGCGCATATTGCTTCTGAGGGAATACGGTCATGCGACTACTGGTGATAATAGTCGTACGTTGTTTTTCATCGGTACGTTCGACGCGCACGGAATCGATCAGCTCGACCTGGTCGCCGCCGGACGAAACCTCGCCTTTCTTGCTCTGTACGTGCCAGGGAAACTCGCCGCCGCGGTACATGTGCAGGTCGGGCGTGGTCAGCAGGGTCACGTCAGTGGCTTTCACATGCTCCACCTTGTCGGAGGTCATGTCGTACTGAAGTGTGCCGTCGGGCAGGTACTGAACGCTGTGGGCGTTGATTGCATAGTAGTCGATGACCGTGTCGTCGACCGTCGAGACCGGTTGATCCATGAAGCTTTCCGGGCTGATGTTCCAGTAACCGACCGCTGCCAGCAGCAGCGCCAGTATCCCGAGAAGCAGGAACTTGCGAATTTTTTTAGTGAACATAATGGCTTCTATAAATAGGCGGAGTGAGCCGCTTCAAGGTTGCCTTGCGCATTCAGAATCAGTTCGCAGAATTCGCGCGCTGCACCTTCGCCGCCTCGCGCTCTGGTTATCCCGTGTGCATGCTCGCGTACAAAGCCGGCAGCATTGGCCACTGCCATGCCCAGACCGACGCGTCTGATGACGGGCAAGTCTGGCAGATCATCACCCAGATAGGCGACCTGTTCGTAACTAAGGTTGAGTTCTGCAAGCAACTTGTCCAGCACCACCAGCTTGTCTTCACGTCCCTGGAACAGGTGTTCAATGCCCAGGCTCTTTGCCCGGCGCTCGACTATCGCGGTCTTGCGGCCACTGATGATCGCCGTGGTGACGCCCGAGGCTATCAGCATTTTAATGCCCTGGCCGTCGAGGGTATTGAATGTCTTGATCTCGCTGCCGTCTTCCATGAAGTAAAGGCGGCCATCGGTCAGCACGCCATCGACATCGAAGACTGCCAGCTTGATGGCCTTGCCGCGTTGCATGAGATCCTGAGTCATTATTTCGGTTTCCATTACATGACGCCTGCGCGCAGGAGATCCTGCAGGTTGAATGCGCCAACCGGCCGGTCGTTCTGGTCTACGACAACAAGCGCACTGATTTTGTTGTCCTCCATGATTTTCAGCGCCTCGGCGGCGAGCATCTCGGCATGGGCGGTCTTGCCATGAAGCGTCATGACCTCGTCGATGATGGTCTGGCGGATATCGACGGGGCGGTCCAGTGTCCGGCGCAAGTCACCGTCCGTGAAGATGCCGGCCAGTGTGCCGTCGGCTTCGACGATGGCCGTCATGCCCAAACCTTTACGAGTCATTTCAAGCAGTGCGTCGCGCAACAGGGTGCCACGTTGCACGCTGGGCAGTGATTCGCCGGAGTGCATCACATTCTCGACCTTGAGCAGCAGGCGGCGACCCAGTGCGCCGCCTGGGTGGGAGAATGCGAAATCTTCGGCAGTGAAACCGCGCGCGTCGAGCAGCGCCACGGCGAGGGCGTCGCCCATGACCAGTGCGGCGGTTGTCGAGGACGTCGGTGCCAGGTTGAGCGGGCAGGCCTCATGCACGACATGCGCGTTGAGGTTGATGTCGGCAGCCTTGGCCAGAATGGACTCGGGGTCGCCGGTCAGGCTGATCATCTTTATGCCCAGGCGCTTGATCAGTGGCAGCAGGGTGACGATTTCGTTGGTGCTGCCGGAGTTCGACAGGGCCAGGATGATGTCATCACGGGTGATCATGCCCATGTCGCCATGGCTGGCTTCGGCCGGATGCACGAAAAACGAGGTGGTGCCGGTGCTCGCCAGCGTGGCGGCGATCTTGTTGCCGATGTGTCCGGACTTGCCCATGCCGACCACGACCACGCGCCCTTTGCTGGCGAGGATCATTTCGCACGCGCGCACAAAATCGCCGTCAAGACGTTCAAGCAAGCCTTGCATGGCTTCTATCTCAAGGCGAATGGTGCGTTGCGCCGATTGGATCAGGTCACTGGATTGGTTCATGTCTGGAAAGGGTCAGCCTGCTGAAAGGCGGCGATTATAGCGGTAATGAACGATTCCCTCACGTCTGATCGTCGTTGTGTTGTTTTTAAACGAATTTCCTACGTACTTGCGGGTCTGTATTCAAGCCTGTGGCCATAACATTGTGGTACAGAATAATTCAGCGAATACCTGAACCGCTCGGTTCTCTTCTTGGGGGCGGGTGGCTGCGGTGATATAGTTCGCGGCCTGTTCGGCACGCCTGGACAGCCTGTCGGTGTTCAACAACCGGCGGCTTGTGGCGGAAGCTGTATCGCAAGGAGTTTAGATGAGTCCTGATGACGCCTATGCGGTCGAGTTGAAAGGTGTGTCTTTCAAACGCGGTGCGCGCAGCATTTTCAATAACGTTGATATTCGTATTCCGCGCGGCAAGGTCACCGGGATCATGGGGCCGTCAGGCTGCGGCAAGACGACCCTGCTGCGCCTGATGGGTGCCCAGTTGCGCCCGAGCGAAGGGCAGGTGTGGGTCAATGGCCAGAATCTGCCTGAGCTATCGCGCAGTGATCTGTTCGATGCCCGCAAGCAGATGGGCGTTTTGTTTCAGAGCGGTGCGCTGTTTACCGATCTGGATGTTTTCGAAAACGTCGCCTTTCCCCTGCGCGTGCATACCGAGCTGCCGGAAGAAATGATCCGCGACATCGTTCTGCTCAAGCTTCAGGCCGTGGGCCTGCGCGGTGCGGTGGAACTGATGCCGGACGAATTGTCGGGGGGCATGAAGCGTCGTGTCGCGCTCGCGCGCGCAATCGCTCTCGACCCGCAGATTCTCATGTATGACGAGCCTTTCGTCGGGCAGGACCCGATTGCGATGGGGGTGCTGGTGCGTCTGATCCGCCTGCTCAACGACGCGCTGGGTATCACCAGTATCGTGGTGTCCCATGACCTCAGCGAGACGGCGAGCATTGCCGACTATCTCTATGTTGTCGGCGACGGGCAGGTGCTGGGGCAGGGGACGCCTCAGGAACTGATGTCCTCGGACAATCCACGTATTCGTCAATTCATGACCGGCGAGCCGGACGGCCCTGTACCGTTCCACTATCCGGCGCCGGATTTTCGCGAAGATCTATTGGGGAAGCGCTGATGCGCAATAAGTCACTGATGGACCGGGTTCGCCTGCTGGGGCGCTCGGCCATTGATATTGTTACTGTTCTGGGGCGTTCCGGTCTGTTTCTGGTGCATGCCTTGCTCGGTCGCGGCGGTGCGGGCAGCAGTTTCCAGTTGCTGGTCAGGCAGCTGTATTCGGTTGGCGTCATGTCGCTGGTCATCATTGTGGTGTCCGGCATGTTCATCGGCATGGTGCTGGCGCTGCAGGGCTTCAGCATCCTGACCAAATACGGTTCGGAGCAGGCGGTCGGCCAGATGGTTGCCCTGACGCTGTTGCGTGAACTCGGCCCTGTGGTGACGGCCTTGCTGTTCGCCGGTCGTGCAGGCTCTGCGTTGACCGCCGAGATCGGCAACATGAAGTCCACCGAGCAGCTATCGAGCCTTGAAATGATCGGTGTCGATCCGCTCAAGTACATCGTGGCGCCGCGTCTGTGGGCCGGGTTCATCTCGCTGCCGATTCTGGCGATGATCTTCAGCGTGGTCGGTATCTGGGGCGCTTCCTGGGTGGCGATCGATTGGCTGGGAGTCTATGACGGTTCTTTCTGGTCGAACATGCAGAACAGCGTTTCTTTCACGAACGATGTGCTCAATGGGGTGATCAAAAGCGTCGTATTTGCCTTCGTGGTGACATGGATTGCCGTTTTCCAGGGTTACGATTGCGAGCCTACTTCCGAGGGGATCAGTCGCGCGACGACCAGAACCGTCGTTTACGCCTCGTTGGCCGTGCTGGGACTGGACTTTATTTTGACCGCTTTGATGTTTGGAGATTTCTGATGCAAAACCGTGCCATCGAAACCGGAGTCGGTCTGTTCCTGCTGGCGGGGATACTGGCTCTGCTCCTGCTGGCCCTGCGAGTCAGTGGTCTGAGCACAAGCGCGAGCACCGACACCTATAAACTTTATGCCTACTTCGACAATATTGCCGGTTTGACTGTCAGAGCCAAGGTAAGCATGGCTGGCGTCACGATCGGCAAGGTGACGGCGATCGATCTGGATCGCGATACCTTCACCGGTCGCGTCACGCTGGAGATTCAGAAGAAGGTCGATAACCTGCCTTCGGACTCGACTGCGTCGATTCTGACGGCTGGTTTGCTGGGTGAAAAATACATCGGTCTCAGCGTCGGTGGTGATGACAAGCTGCTCAAGGATGGCGGGACTATCCATGACACGCAGTCGTCGCTGGTGCTGGAAGACCTGATCGGAAAATTCCTGCTCAATACTGTTAGTAAAGACGCCAAGTGAGGAGCTTCAAATGATCTCTATTCTGCGCCGTGGTCTGCTGGTATTGCTGGCCACTCTGCCAATGCTGGCGAATGCCGCGGCGACCCCGTCGGCTCATGACCTGGTGGAGCGCACCACCAAGGAACTGTTGAGTGACCTGGCGACCAATCGCGAGCAGTACAAATCCAACCCAAGCGCGTTCTACGATGCCCTGAACCGCATCGTCGGTCCTGTCGTGGATGCCGACGGCATCTCCAAAAGCATCATGACCGTGAAGTATTCCCGCAAGGCCAGCCCTGAACAGGTGAAGCGTTTCGAGGAAAACTTCAAGCGCAGCCTGATGCAGTTCTATGGCAATGCGTTGCTTGAATTCAACAACCAGGGCATCACCGTCGCACCTGCCAAGGATGAAGGCGATGACCGCACCAGCGTGGACATGCAGGTCAAGGGCAATAACGGCGCGGTCTATCCGGTCTCCTACACGCTGGTCAAGCTGAACGGCGAGTGGAAAGTGCGTAACGTCGTCATCAACGGCATCAATATCGGCAAGCTGTTCCGTGACCAGTTCGCCGATGCCATGCAGCGCAACGGCAACAACCTGGACACCACCATCAACAACTGGGCTGGCGAAGTGGCCAAGACCAAATCTACCGTTGATGCCACGCAGAAGCCGGTGCAATGACCGAATCTGCCGTTCGCCTTGTCGGGCCGGGTGAGCTCAGGCTGATCGGGGTGCTGGATTACCGCACAGGGCCGCAACTGCGCAAGCAGGGTGCGGCACTGATCAAATCCGGTGATCTGGCAGACCTCACGCTTGACTGCTCGGGGGTCGAGAAGTCCAGCAGCGTCGGCCTGGCCTTGTTGCTGGCGTTCATGCGCGATGCCCGGGATGCGGGAAAGTCGATGACCCTCCGCTCGCTCCCCGAAGACATGCGCCAGATAGCTCGCGTATCAGGTTTGACCGAGCTGCTGGACGCCCACTGAAAGGCACTATCGAAAAAGCCCTTTATCCGGGACCTGCTTGTCGGGCTTCGCATAACATGGGCTTTTTTTGTATGATGCCAGACCCGCGCGCGTACAGCGCCGATCGAGGTTAAGCATGCAGGCCGTAGAAGTTAAAAGCTTCCTTGAAGGAAAGCTGCCGGAAATCAAAGTGGAAGTCGAAGGCGAAGGCTGTAACTTCCAGCTGAATATCATCAGCGACGAGTTGGCCGGCCTGAGCCCGGTCAAGCGTCAGCAACAGATTTATACCCATCTGAACCCCTGGATTGCCGATGGCAGCATCCACGCGGTGACCATGAAATTTTTCAGCCGCGCTGCATGGGCCGAGCGTTCCTGAGCCAATTGGTGTCGAGACTCTAATGGATAAACTGATTATTACCGGCGGCGTTCGTCTTGATGGCGAAATTCGCATTTCCGGGGCAAAGAACTCTGCCCTGCCGATCCTTGCCGCCACGTTGCTGGCGGACGGACCCGTCACCGTTCAGAACCTGCCGCACCTGCACGACATCACGACCATGATCGAGCTGTTCGGTCGCATGGGCATCGAGCCTGTGATCGACGAAAAGCTCAGTGTCGAGATCGACCCGCGCACCATCAAGACCCTGGTCGCCCCGTACGAGCTGGTGAAAACCATGCGCGCGTCGATTCTGGTGCTGGGCCCGATGGTCGCTCGTTTCGGCGAGGCTGAAGTCGCTCTGCCGGGTGGCTGTGCCATCGGTTCGCGCCCGGTAGACCTGCACATTCGCGGTCTTGAGGCCATGGGCGCGATCATCGACGTAGAAGGTGGCTACATCAAGGCCAAGGCACCTGAGGGTGGCTTGCGCGGTGCCAACTTCTTCTTCGATACCGTGAGCGTGACCGGTACCGAAAACATCATGATGGCTGCCAGCCTCGCCAACGGTCGCAGCGTGCTGCAGAACGCCGCGCGCGAGCCAGAGGTTGTCGATCTGGCCAACTTCCTGATCGCAATGGGTGCCAAGATTCACGGCGCAGGTACCGACACCATCACCATTGATGGCGTCAAGCGTCTGGGCCCGGCCACTTACAAGGTCATGCCTGACCGTATCGAGACCGGCACCTACCTGGTGGCCGCTGCCGTTACCGGCGGTCGCGTCAAGGTCAAGGACACCGATCCGACCATCCTCGAAGCTGTGCTGCTCAAGCTTCAGGAAGCGGGTGCAGAAGTCACGACCGGTGAAGACTGGATCGAGCTGAACATGCACGGCAAGCGTCCGAAGGCGGTCAATGTGCGTACCGCGCCTTACCCGGCGTTCCCGACCGACATGCAGGCGCAGTTCATCTCGCTCAACGCGATTGCCGAAGGCACGGGGGCGGTCATCGAGACCATCTTCGAAAACCGCTTCATGCACGTGTATGAAATGCACCGCATGGGCGCTCAGATTCAGGTCGAAGGCAATACCGCTATTGTTACCGGCACCGAAGTACTCAAGGGCGCGCCAGTCATGGCCACCGACCTGCGTGCATCGGCCAGTCTGGTGATCTCGGCGCTGGTTGCCCAGGGTGACACGCTGATCGACCGCATCTACCACATAGACCGTGGTTACGAGTGCATCGAAGAGAAGCTGCAAATGCTGGGTGCCAAGATCCGCCGCGTTCCGGGCTAGCAGCACGCGGCCCTGATGCCGCTGGCATCGGGGCCGCCTGTTCTGTCGCGGGTGTGATTTCTGATTCGTTTCACTTCAGGTCAACAGGCCTGAGGGTTGTCATGCGCCGCTTGCGTCGTGACAAAAGTTTCCTGATAAGGACTTACGTTTCCCATGTTGACCATCGCACTGTCCAAGGGCCGCATTCTTGACGACACCCTGCCGCTTCTCGCTGAAGCGGGCATCGTGCCGACCGAGAATCCGGACAAGAGCCGCAAGCTCATCATCCCCACGACTCAGGCCGATGTGCGCCTGCTGATCGTACGCGCCACCGACGTGCCGACCTATGTCGAGCATGGTGCCGCCGATCTGGGCGTCGCAGGCAAGGATGTGTTGATGGAATACACCGGTCAGGGCCTGTATGAGCCGCTGGACCTGCAGATTGCCAAATGCAGGCTGATGACTGCGGGTGCCATTGGGGCGGTCGAGCCCAAGGGCCGTCTGCGCGTAGCGACCAAGTTTGTCAACGTTGCCAAGCGTTACTACGCCGAGCAGGGGCGTCAGGTCGATATCATCAAGTTGTATGGCTCCATGGAGCTGGCGCCTCTGATTGGTCTGGCAGACAAGATCATCGACGTGGTCGACACCGGTAACACCTTGCGCGCCAACGGCCTCGAGCCTCAGGAACTGATCGCGACCATCAGCTCGCGTCTGGTGGTGAACAAGGCCTCCATGAAGATGCAGCACGCACGCATTCAGGCCCTCATCGACACCCTGCGCAAGGCAGTGGAGTCGCGACACCGTAGCTGATTCATTCACGCAACGTTGAGTTGCGTCCAGCTATCCGTGTCATAGCCAGATTTCTCAGGTGCCTGCGCGGATAGCTTGGTAGCTTTAGGCTCCTGAGCATCCGCCAATTATTGAGGCCCCGCTATGACCACTCCCACTGCAATTCGCCGACTCGACGCTGCTGACCCGGATTTCGCACGACATCTGGATCATCTGCTGAGCTGGGAAAGTGTGTCTGACGATTCGGTCAACCAGCGCGTGCTCGACATCATCAAGGCGGTGCGTGAGCGTGGCGACGCGGCGCTGGTCGAGTTCACCCAGAAGTTCGACGGGCTGCAGGTCGCGTCGATGGCGGACCTGATCCTGCCTCGCGAGCGTCTGGAACTTGCGTTGACGCGCATTACCCCGGGTCAGCGCGAAGCCCTGGAAAAGGCCGCCGAGCGTGTGCGCAGCTACCACGAAAAGCAGAAGCAGGACTCCTGGAGCTACACCGAGGCCGACGGCACGGTGCTGGGCCAGAAGGTTACGCCGCTGGACCGTGCAGGCCTGTACGTGCCGGGTGGCAAGGCTTCCTACCCGTCGTCGGTTTTGATGAACGCCATACCGGCCAAGGTGGCAGGTGTGACCGAGGTGGTGATGGTCGTGCCGACGCCGCGTGGTGAAATCAACGAGCTGGTGCTGGCCGCTGCCTGCATTGCAGGTGTCGACCGGGTGTTTACCATCGGCGGTGCGCAGGCTGTTGCAGCGCTGGCTTACGGTACTGAAAGCGTGCCGAAAGTCGACAAGGTGGTCGGCCCTGGCAACATTTATGTGGCCACCGCCAAGCGTCACGTGTTCGGCCAAGTCGGGATCGACATGATCGCCGGTCCTTCCGAGATTCTGGTGGTGTGTGACGGCCAGACCGATCCTGACTGGATTGCCATGGACCTGTTCTCGCAGGCCGAACACGACGAAGATGCCCAGGCCATTCTGGTCAGTCCGGATGCCGAATTTCTCGACAAGGTGGCGGCCAGCATCACCCGTCTGCTGCCGACCATGGAGCGGGCGGCCATCGTCGAAACGTCGATCAACGGTCGCGGCGCGCTGATAAAGGTGGCTGACATGGCCCAGGCCATCGAAGTCGCCAATCGCATTGCGCCCGAGCACCTCGAACTGTCGGTCGCCGATCCGGAAGCCTGGCTGCCGCAGATTCGCCATGCGGGTGCGATCTTCATGGGGCGTCACACCTCCGAAGCACTGGGCGACTATTGCGCAGGTCCCAACCACGTGCTGCCGACCTCCGGCACGGCGCGTTTTTCCTCGCCGCTGGGCGTCTACGATTTCCAGAAGCGCTCGTCGATCATCTATTGCTCGCCGCAAGGTGCGTCCGAGCTGGGCAAGACGGCGTCCGTGCTGGCTCGTGGCGAATCCCTGAGCGGCCACGCGCGCAGTGCCGAATATCGAATCACTGACCCTGACTGGACAGCAGGCAACAAAGAGGACGGCAAATAATGAGCAAATTCTGGAGCCCTTTTGTCAGCGATCTGGTGCCTTATGTGCCGGGCGAACAGCCGAAACTGACCCGACTGGTCAAGCTCAATACCAATGAAAACCCGTATGGCCCTTCGCCAAAGGCCATCGACGCCATGCGCACTGCGCTGACCGACGACTTGCGCCTGTACCCGGACCCCAACAGCGATCTGCTCAAGCACGCTGTCGCCGATTACTACAAGGTGCAGCCCAGTCAGGTATTCCTGGGCAACGGCTCGGATGAAGTGCTGGCGCACATTTTCCATGCCTTGTTTCAGCACGATGCTCCGCTGCTGTTCCCGGATATCAGCTACAGCTTCTATCCAGTGTATTGCGGCCTGTATGGCATCGACTATGAAACGGTCCCGCTGGACGAACAGTTCCAGATTCGTGCCGAAGACTACGCCAGACCGAATGCCGGGATCATCTTCCCCAACCCGAATGCGCCGACCGGTTGTCTGCTCGGTCTGGACAAGGTCGAGCAGATCATCAAGGCCAGCCCGGATTCGGTGGTGGTCGTCGATGAAGCGTATATCGACTTTGGTGGCGAGACAGCCATTACGCTGGTCGATCGTTACCCGAACCTGCTGGTCACCCAGACCCTGTCCAAGTCGCGCTCGCTGGCCGGCCTGCGCGTCGGCCTGGCGGTGGGGCATCCTGACCTGATCGAGGCGCTGGAGCGGGTCAAGAACAGCTTCAACTCCTATCCGCTGGACCGTATGGCCAATGTGGGCGGGGCGGCCGCTTTCGAGGATCGCGAGCACTTCGAGACGACCCGTAACAAGGTCATCGAAAGCCGCGAGGCACTGGTCGAGCAGTTGCAGGGCAAAGGCTTTGAGGTGCTGCCATCGGCAGCCAACTTCATCTTCGCCCGCCACCCGCGACACGATGCCGCAGCACTGGCCGCCAGACTGCGCGAGCAGGGCGTCATCGTCCGCCACTTCAAACAGCAGCGAATCGCCCAGTTCCTGCGCATCAGCATCGGCACGCCAGAGCAGCACCAGGCGTTGCTGGAAGGTCTGAGCGACCTCTGAGAAGCGGATCGGTCAGCCCGAAAACGGGCTGACTCTGCGCCGTCACTCATCGCCGACCTGTGTGAGTAATCCACATGGCTCGAAAACACCTCGGACCTGTGGGAGCGAGCTTGCTCGCGAAAGGGTCTGCACAAACGCCGAAAATGCATCGACTGAAACACCGCCTTCGCGAGCAAGATCAGCGCCGCTGCAGAACATCTACGTGGCTCGAAAACACCACCGACCTGCGGGAGTGATCCACAGGGCTTGAAAACACGCCGGACCTGTGGGAGTGAGCTTGCTCACGAAGAGGCCGGGGCAGTCGCTGAAAATCTATATATCCGTGACTAAGCCTTCGCGAGCAAGCTCGCTCTCACAAGATCAGCGCTGCTGCAGAACATCTACGTGGCTCGAAAACACCCCCGACCTGCGGGAGTGATCCACAGGGCTTGAAAACACGCCGGACCTGTGGGAGTGAGCTTGCTCACGAAGAGGCCGGGGCAGTCGCTGAAAATCTATATCCGTGACTACGCCTTCGCGAGCAGTTGGCTCCCACGTCCTTTGGGCAGAAGCCTGGACGCCCTTTATTTCGGGCGTCACTGATCTGTGCTGTACCTCATTTTGAGGTACTGGCGCATCACTCCGGCGCTGCGACCGGGGTAGGGGCGGGCGGTGGGCGCAGGCCGACTTCGGCGCTCAGGCGCATTTCCTTGCCGTTACGCATTACGTCGATAGCAATCTTGTCCTTGGGTTTGGTGCGCGCCACCTGGTTCATCGAGCGACGACCGTCGCCGGCAGGTTCGCCATTGATGCTCAGGATCACGTCGCCCAGTTGCAGCCCGGCTTTCTGCGCCGGGCCGTCGCGGAAGATGCCCGCCACGACGATACCTGGACGATCCTTCAGCCCGAAGGATTCGGCCAGTTCCTGAGTCAGGGGTTGAACTTCGATGCCCAGCCAGCCACGAATGACCTGACCGTGCTCGATGATCGACTTCATGACATCCATGGCCAGCTTGGTCGGAATGGCGAAGCCGATGCCCTGCGAGCCGCCGGACTTGGAAAAGATCGCGGTATTGATACCGATCAGGTTGCCGCTGGCGTCCACCAGCGCACCCCCCGAGTTACCCGGGTTGATGGCCGCATCGGTCTGAATGAAGTCTTCATAGGTGTTGAGGCCCAACTGATTGCGCCCGGTGGCACTGATGATGCCCATGGTCACGGTCTGGCCGACCCCGAACGGGTTGCCGATCGCCAGTGCCACGTCGCCGATGCGGATGCTGTCAGAGCGCGCGATGGTAATCGCCGGCAGATTTTTCAAGTCGATCTTGAGCACCGCCAGGTCGGTTTCCGGGTCATTGCCGATGACCCGGGCAATGGTTTCACGGCCGTCCTTGAGCGCGACCACGATCTGGTCAGCGCCGGTGGTGACGTGGTTGTTGGTCAGTATGTAGCCTTCGGGGCTCATCATGACGCCAGAACCCAGGCTCGATTCCATACGCTTCTGCTTGGGCGTGTTGTCGCCGAAGAAGCGTCGGAACTGCGGGTCTTCGAAAAGCGGGTTGTTGCCCTTGTTGACCATCTTGGTGGTATAGAGGTTGACCACCGCGGGCGCTGCGGCAATGACCGCGTCGGCATAGGAAGACGGACCTTGCATGACATTGGTGGTCTGTGGAGCCTGTTGCAGATTGACATCCAGGCTCGGCAGACCGACCCACTGCGGGTAGCGCTGAATAATCAGCATGGCGATAAGCACGCCAGCCAGCAATGGCCAGCCGAAAAAACGCAGTGCCTTGAACATTTAACAAGTCCTGATGGTTGCGGGCGCAGAAAGTTTTGCCACGGGTGCGCCATAATGGCGGGCATTATACGAGTACAACGCAGCTCTGAACTGCATATTTAGGAGTCTTTTATGGCTGTTGCCCTGAGCACCCTGGTCGAAGAAGCCGACCGCTATCTGAACAGTGCCCGGATTCAGGATTACTGCCCCAATGGCCTGCAGGTCGAAGGGCGCCCGCAAGTCATGCGCATCGTCAGCGGCGTGACGGCCAGTCAGGCCCTGCTGGACGCGGCAGTCGACGCTCAGGCTGATCTGGTTCTGGTCCACCACGGTTATTTCTGGAAGGGCGAAAACCCGTGTGTCGTCGGTATGAAGCAGCGTCGCCTGAAAACCTTGCTCAAGCATGACATCAGCCTGCTGGCCTACCACCTGCCGCTGGATGTGCACCCCGAGGTGGGCAACAACGTGCAACTGGCGCGTCAACTGGACATCACGGTCGAAGGCCCTCTGGACCCTGAAAACCCGCGTGTGGTCGGGCTGATCGGCTCGTTGTCCGAGCCCGTGACTGCGCGGGATTTCGCCCGCCGCGTGCAGGATGCGCTGGGTCGTGAGCCGTTGCTCATTGAAGGCAGTCAGATGATTCGCCGTGTCGGCTGGTGCACGGGCGGTGGTCAGAACTATATCGATCAGGCGGTGCTGGAAGGCGTCGATCTGTTCCTCAGTGGCGAAGCGTCGGAGCAGACGTTTCATAGTGCACGCGAGAATGACATCAGCTTCATTGCCGCCGGTCATCATGCCACCGAGCGCTACGGCGTGCAGGCGCTGGGCGATTATCTGGCGCGGCGGTTTGCGCTCGAACATATCTTTATCGACTGCCCGAACCCGATTTGAACGATCAAACAGCAGGGCATATGCATAGATCGTTTCGATCTAGTTGCATCGCTGATTAGCGATATCACGCATGTTAAAGTGCGCGGCTCGAATACGGCCCGCTGGCCGCCCCGGGGTTTCCCGGTCCATAACGAACGCAATCCGTGAGTAGCCATGGTTGACAAACTGACGCATCTGAAACAGCTGGAGGCGGAAAGCATCCACATCATCCGCGAGGTCGCCGCCGAGTTCGATAACCCGGTGATGCTGTACTCGATCGGCAAGGATTCGGCCGTGATGCTGCACCTGGCGCGCAAGGCATTCTTCCCCGGTAAACTGCCATTCCCGGTCATGCACGTCGATACGCGCTGGAAATTCCAGGAGATGTATCGCTTTCGTGACCAGATGGTCGAGGAAATGGGCCTGGACCTGATCACCCACATCAACCCCGATGGCGTGGCACAGGGCATCAATCCGTTCACCCACGGCAGCGCCAAACACACCGACATCATGAAGACCGAGGGCCTGAAGCAGGCGCTCGACAAGCATGGTTTCGACGCCGCCTTTGGCGGTGCCCGACGCGACGAAGAAAAGTCCCGGGCCAAGGAACGCGTCTACTCGTTCCGTGACAGCAAGCACCGCTGGGACCCGAAAAACCAGCGTCCCGAGCTGTGGAACGTCTACAACGGCAACGTCAACAAAGGTGAGTCGATTCGTGTGTTCCCGCTCTCCAACTGGACCGAGCTGGACATCTGGCAGTACATCTACTTGGAAGGCATCCCGATCGTGCCGCTGTATTTCGCCGCCGAGCGCGACGTTATCGAGAAGAACGGCACGCTGATCATGATCGACGACGAGCGCATCCTCGAGCATCTCACCGATGAAGAGAAGTCGCGCATCGTCAAGAAAAAGGTCCGTTTCCGCACTCTGGGCTGCTACCCGCTGACCGGTGCCGTCGAGTCCGAAGCGACCAGCCTGACCGACATCATTCAGGAAATGTTGCTGACGCGAACTTCCGAACGCCAGGGCCGGGTCATTGACCATGACGGCGCTGGTTCGATGGAAGAAAAGAAACGTCAGGGTTATTTCTAAGGGGTGTCACATGTCGCATCAATCTGATTTGATCAGCGAGGACATCCTCGCCTACCTGGGCCAGCACGAACGCAAGGAAATGCTGCGCTTTCTTACCTGTGGCAACGTCGATGACGGCAAGAGCACGCTGATCGGGCGTCTGCTGCACGACTCCAAGATGATCTACGAAGACCATCTGGAAGCCATCACCCGTGACTCGAAGAAGTCCGGCACCACCGGCGATGATGTCGATCTGGCGTTGCTGGTGGATGGCCTGCAGGCCGAGCGGGAGCAGGGCATCACCATCGATGTCGCTTATCGCTATTTCTCCACCGCCAAGCGCAAGTTCATCATCGCCGACACCCCGGGCCACGAGCAGTACACCCGCAACATGGCTACCGGTGCGTCGACCTGTGACCTGGCGATCATTCTGGTGGACGCCCGCTATGGCGTGCAGACCCAGACCCGTCGTCACAGCTATATCGCCTCGCTGCTGGGCATCAAGCATATCGTCGTCGCCATCAACAAGATGGACCTCAACGGCTTCGATGAAAGCGTTTTCGAGTCGATCAAGGCCGATTACCTGAAGTTTGCCGAGGGCATCGCGTTCAAGCCGACCACCATGGCTTTTGTGCCGATGTCGGCGCTCAAGGGCGACAACGTAGTGAACAAGAGCGAGCGTTCGCCGTGGTACACCGGCCAGTCGCTGATGGAAATTCTCGAAACTGTCGAAATCGCCAGCGACCGCAACTATGCGGACCTGCGTTTCCCGGTGCAGTACGTCAACCGTCCGAACCTCAACTTCCGCGGTTTCGCCGGTACGCTGGCCAGCGGCATCGTGCACAAGGGCGACGAGATCGTCGTGCTGCCGTCGGGCAAAAGCAGCCGTGTGAAGTCCATCGTCACCTTTGAGGGCGAGCTGGAGCAGGCGGGGCCGGGTCAGGCGGTGACGCTGACCATGGAAGACGAGATCGACATTTCCCGTGGTGACCTGCTGGTGCATGCCGACAACGTTCCGCAGGTCAGCGATGCGTTCGATGCCATGCTGGTGTGGATGGCCGAAGAGCCGATGCTGCCGGGCAAGAAGTACGACATCAAGCGCGCCACCAGCTATGTGCCGGGCTCCATCGCCAGCATCACCCACCGGGTCGATGTGAACACGCTGCAGGAAGGCCCTGCCAGCTCGTTGCAGCTGAACGAGATCGGCCGGGTCAAGGTCAGCCTTGATGCGCCTATCGCGCTGGACGGCTACAGCAGCAACCGCACCACGGGTTCGTTCATCGTCATCGATCGTTTGACCAATGGCACCGTTGCTGCAGGCATGATCATCGCCAAGCCGGTTTCAGGTGGTGGCTCGCAGCACCATGGCGAACGGGCTCACGTCTCCACTGAGGAGCGCGCGCAGCGCTTCGGCCAGCAACCGGCCACCGTGTTGTTCAGCGGCCTGTCCGGTGCGGGCAAGAGCACCCTGGCCTATGCCGTCGAGCGCAAGCTGTTCGACATGGGCCGTGCGGTCTATGTGCTGGACGGTCAGAACCTGCGTCATGACCTGAACAAGGGCTTGCCACAGGACCGTGCCGGTCGTACCGAGAACTGGAGCCGTGCCGCTCATGTGGCGCGTCAGTTCAACGAAGCCGGCCTGCTGACCCTGGCGGCATTCGTTGCACCGGATGCAGAAGGGCGTGAGCGCGCCAAGGCGCTGATCGGCAAGGATCGTCTGCTTACCGTCTATGTGCAGGCATCGCCAGCGGTCTGCCGCGAGCGTGATCCACAGGGCCTGTATGCCGCCGATGGCGACAACATTCCTGGCGAGTCCTTCCCGTATGACGTGCCGCTGAATGCCGATCTGGTGATCGACACGCAGACACTCAACGTCGAAGAAAGCGTCAGGCAGGTGCTGGAGCTGCTGCGCAGCCGCGGCGCGATCTGATTCATAGCCTCTAGCGGGGCAAGGGATTGCAGTTTCAATCCACAGAAAAGCCCGCCGCAGATGCTCTCTGCGGCGGGCTTTTTGTGTGGCTGCGAAAGCTTACTTCTTCAAGCCGTAATGCTCATCGAGCATGCCCGGGGTGTTGGGCGACTTGGGGGCGTAATCCTTGGGTGTTTCAGTGTCGCGTGGCGGGGTCAGGCGGTCGCGATGATCGCGGTGCGCATGACTGGCCTCAGGGTGCAGGGCGGCCAGCAGGCGTTGGCGGGTCAGCTCGTCGAGAGCCAGGCGGTTGGCGCCCTCGGCAAGGTGTTCCTGAACATCCTGATAGCTCTGTGAAAGCTTTTGGACCAGATTGGCCGTGCTGTTGAAGTGCGTGACTACCTCGTTCTGATAGGCGTCGAAACGCTCCTGAATGTCATCCAGCTGGCGCTGGGTGCTGTTCGGAACGGTGTTGGGCAGCAGGCGTGCCACCAGAAAACCAATGACGACACCGGCCACCAGGGCGAGCGTCGGCAACAACCAGACTAAGAGCGAGTGTTCCACGAGTCCTTCCTCTATAAACGGCTTTGCTTTACGTTAACGGCTCGAACCTGCGCTGTATACCCGCGACGTATCGTTGATATGCAAGCCGCAGACAATCAGCTAGACGAGTCGACCCATTTCGAGGTCACGGAGTTCTGTTTTGCTCATGCGTGAAACCCCATTATTTATCGATGGCCCTGAAGGCCAGCTCGAAGCGCTGTACCAGGACGTCCCCGACGCCCGAGGTGTTGCACTGATCTGCCATCCTAACCCGATACAGGGCGGAACGATGCTCAATAAAGTCGTCTCGACATTGCAGCGGACCGCACGCGATCAGGGTTTGATCACGTTGCGCTTCAATTATCGCGGCGTCGGTGCCAGTGCCGGTACCTCGGTTGCCGGGCCGGGCGAGATCGATGATGCCCAGGCTGCCGCCCAATGGCTGCGGGCGCAACATCCAGATCTGCCGATGACCCTGTTCGGATTTTCCTTTGGCGGCTACGTCGCTGCCAATCTGGGTGGCAGGCTGGAAGCGCAGGGTGAAACGCTCACCCATCTGTTTCTGATTGCGGCTGCGGCGTCGCGCCTCGAGGATCAGAGCGTACTGCCCAAGGCCTGCCCGCTGACGATCATTCAGCCGGAGAACGACGAAGTGATCGATCCCGAGACGGTCTATGCATGGTCCGCCGCGTTGCAACGTCCCCATGAGCTGCTGAAAGTGGCAGAATGCGGACACTTTTTTCACGGCAAGCTGACTGATCTGAAAGATCTGCTCCTGCCGCGACTTTCCAGCTGATTGCAGCCCGTATTGCATCCTATTGATAAGCGACCTGCCATGACCACTCGTATCCTGACCGGTATCACGACCACCGGCACTCCCCATCTGGGCAACTACGCGGGCGCCATTCGCCCGGCCATTGTCGCCAGCCGTCAGAGCGATTTCGACTCGTTCTACTTTCTGGCCGACTACCACGCGCTGATCAAATGCGATGACCCGCTGCGCATTCAGCGCTCGCGTCTGGAAATCGCCGCGACCTGGCTGGCGGCGGGGCTGGACGTTGATCGTGTGACCTTCTATCGCCAGTCGGACATTCCTGAAATCCCGGAACTGACCTGGTTGCTCACCTGCGTCGCGGCCAAGGGCCTGCTCAATCGCGCCCACGCCTACAAGGCGTCGGTAGACAAGAACGTGGAAGGTGGTGAAGACCCGGATGCAGGCATCACCATGGGGCTGTACAGCTACCCGGTGCTGATGGCTGCCGACATCCTGATGTTCAATGCGCATCAGGTTCCGGTAGGCCGCGATCAGATTCAGCACATTGAAATGGCCCGCGACATCGGCCAGCGTTTCAATCACCTGTTCGGCAATGGCAAGGAATTCTTCGTCATGCCCGAGGCGCTGATCGAAGAGAGCGTGGCGACGCTGCCCGGTCTGGACGGTCGCAAGATGTCCAAGAGCTACGACAACACCATCCCGTTGTTCAGCGCTGCCAAGGACATGAAAGGCGCGATATCGCGCATCGTCACTGACTCGCGTGCGCCGGGCGAAGCGAAAGACCCGGACACCTCGCACCTGTTTACCCTGTATCAGGCCTTCTCGACCGCCGAGCAGTGCGCTGAATTCCGTTCCGACCTGTTGCAGGGCCTGGGTTGGGGTGAAGCCAAGAATCGTCTGTTCACGTTGCTGGATGCGCAGCTGAGCGAGCCCCGTGAAAAGTATCTGGGGCTGATCGAGCGTCCTGCCGACCTCGAAGACATCCTGCTCGCTGGCGCACAGAAAGCCCGACGTGTCGCCACCCCTTTCCTCGAGGAGTTGCGCGAGGCGGTGGGCCTGCGGTCGTTCCGTACCGTGGTGCAGAACGCCGACACCGGCAAGAAGAAGGCCACTAAAGGCGCCCGTTTCGTCAGCTTCCGTGAAGACGACGGCAGCTTCCGTTTCCGTCTGCTGGCAGCCGATGGCGAGCAGTTGCTGTTGTCGCGCAATTTTGCCGATGGCAAGGCGGCTGGCGTGGTCAGCAAGCAGTTGCAGCAGGGCGGTGAACTGGACCTGCGCAGCGAAGACGATCGCTTCACGCTGTGGCTGAACGGCGCCTGTGTGGCGGACAGTCCGGTATTCGCCGACGCTGCCACGCGCGACAGTGCCATCGAAACGCTCAAGCTGGCGCTCGCTCCCCAACAGGACTGATTGCCAATCCCCGGGGTCGTCGCTACAGTGACGACCCGTTTTTGTTGCCTTGCTAACGAATTATGACGCCCCTAGAACGATATCAAGCTGATCTGAAACGCCCGGACTTCTTTCACGATGCCGCTCAGGAAAACGCTGTGCGTCATTTGCAGCGCCTGTACGACGATCTGATCGCCGCTCACGACAGCAAGCCCGGCCTGTTCGGCAAACTGTTCGGCAAGAAAGAGCAGACGCTGGTCAAGGGGCTGTACTTCTGGGGTGGCGTAGGTCGCGGCAAGACGTATCTGGTCGATACGTTCTTCGACGCGCTGCCGTTCCAGGACAAGGTCCGTACGCACTTCCACCGCTTCATGAAGCGCGTGCACGAAGAGATGAAGACCCTCAAGGGCGAGAAAAACCCGCTGACGATCATCGCCAGGCGTTTTTCCGACGAGGCGCGGGTCATCTGTTTCGACGAATTTTTCGTCTCCGATATCACTGATGCCATGATCCTCGGCACGCTGATGGAAGAGCTGTTCAAGAACGGCGTGACGCTGGTGGCGACTTCCAACATCGTTCCGGACGGTCTGTACAAGGACGGCCTGCAGCGGGCGCGCTTCCTGCCGGCCATCGCGCTGATCAAGCAGAACACCGACATCGTCAACGTCGACAGTGGCGTCGATTACCGTCTGCGGCATCTGGAGCAGGCCGAACTGTTCCACTTCCCGCTCAACGAAGTTGCACAGGAAAGTCTGCGTAAAAGCTTCAAGGCACTGACGCCGGATTGCGCAGAAACCATCGAAAACGATGTGTTGATGATCGAAAACCGCGAGATCCGTGCGCTGCGCACCTGTGACGATGTGGCATGGTTCGACTTCCGTGAGTTGTGCGACGGCCCGCGCAGTCAGAACGACTACATCGAGCTGGGCAAGATCTTCCATGCCGTGCTGATCAGCGGTGTCGAGCAGATGGACGTTGCCACTGACGACATCGCCCGACGCTTTATCAACATGGTCGACGAGTTCTACGATCGCAACGTCAAGCTGATCATCTCGGCCGAGGTTGAATTGAAGGACCTGTACACCGGTGGCCGCTTGATGTTCGAGTTCCAGCGCACCTTGAGCCGTCTGCTGGAAATGCAGTCCCACGAGTTCCTCTCGCGGGCGCACAGGGCCTAGTCGCAGCGGCAAGTTTCAAGCTGCAAGCCGCAAGCTAAAAGCCCAGGCTCTTGCAGCTTGCAGCTTGCAGCTTATAGCTTCTCCCTCTGACTCTCGAACTGTTGCCGGTACTGATTGGGTGACAGCTCGGTGTGCTGGCGGAACAGTCGGGCAAAGAAGCTGGCGTCGTCGTAGCCTACTTCGTAGCTGATGGTCTTGATGCTCTTGCGCGTCCCCGAGAGCAATCCCTTTGCTGTTTCGATCCGCAGCCGTTGCAGGTAATGCAGCGGCTTGTCGCCTGTGGCGGTCTGAAAGCGGCGCATGAAATTGCGAATGCTCATGCCGTGCTCGCGGGCCACGTCTTCAAAACGGAACTTGTCGGCAAAGTGCTCTTCCAGCCAGTGCTGAATCTGCAGAATGACCACGTCCTGATGAAGCTTCTGACCGCCAAAACCGATTCGCCCCGGCGAGTACGTGCGCCGCACTTCATAGAGGATGTCGCGGGCGACGGCCTGGGCGACATTGGCGCCGCAGAAGCGCTCGATCAGATAAATGTACAGATCGCAGGCTGAGGTCGTGCCGCCCGCGCAATACACGTTGTCGGCGTCGGTCAGGTGCTTTTCCTGATTGAGCAGGACCTTGGGATAGCGCTCGGCGAATGCGCTGAAAAAGCGCCAGTAGGTCGTCGCTTCCTTGCCGTCCAGCAAGCCGGCTTCGGCAAGCCAGTAGACACCGGTGGCTTCGGCGCAGAGTACGGCACCGTTGGCGTGCTGCTCGCGCAACCACGGCAGGATCTGTGGGTAACGCTGGCAGAGGGTTTCAAAATCGTCCCAAAAGGCCGGGATGACGATGATGTCGCTCTGGCATAGCGCGCCGTCGACCGGCAGGGTGACGTCGCTGAAGCTGCTGACCGAAAGCCCGTCCGGGCTGACCAGGCGCGTTTCGAAGGCGGGTACGAGGCCGTGGCCCAATTGCTTGCTGTAGCGCAGGCTCGCCAGATGGAAGAAGTCCTTGGCCTGCATGACGGTCGAGGCAAACATCTTGTCCGTGGTCAGGATGCTTACGCGGCGCAGAAGAGTGGCGTGTCGGATCGGCATAGTCGTTATTCTTATATGGGTAAATGGTCAAGCAACGGCTGGATCGTCTTATTTTTTGCCAAAACTGTCCAGCCTCGTTAAGTGGGGCTCCTTGGCAGGGTACCCATGATGGCTTTGTGCTAAGGGGGGTAAATATCCGCCAATCCACGCCCCGCAGGCAATAAACAGAATGTGAACAAAAAATCCGGTTGAGGTTATTTTTACAGTCTGTATAATCCGCCAGCTCTTTGCAGTGGAAGTGATGCGCCGTCTGCCGAAGAATCTTGCCGTATAACGGACGCGCTGACCCGAGCCCCCGATAGCGTCTGTTTCCGGCTGCCTTTGACTTGTCAAAGTACGCACTATTCAGTAAGATCCGCCGTCTAATTTTCAGGGCGGCCCCTGAGGCTATAAAGAATGAAAACTTTTACTGCTAAACCGGAAACAGTTAAGCGCGACTGGTTCGTCGTCGACGCTGCTGGTCAGACCCTGGGTCGTCTGGCCACCGAAATCGCGAGCCGTCTGCGTGGCAAGCACAAACCGGAATACACTCCGCACGTTGATACCGGCGACTACATCGTCGTGATCAATGCCGAGCAGATCCGCGTTACTGGTGCCAAGACCACCGACAAGATCTACTACTCACACTCCGGTTTTCCGGGCGGGATCAAGTCGATCAACTTCGAAAAGCTGATCGCCAAAGCTCCTGAGCGCGTGATCGAGACCGCGGTCAAAGGCATGCTGCCTAAGAACCCGCTGGGTCGCGACATGTATCGTAAGCTGAAAGTCTATGCGGGCGCTGTACACCCTCATACTGCTCAGCAGCCCCAAGAACTGAAGTTTTAACGGAATAGTTCATTATGTCGGCGACTCAAAATTACGGCACTGGCCGTCGCAAGACCGCAACCGCTCGCGTTTTCCTGCGTCCGGGTACTGGTAACATCTCGATCAACAACCGCTCCCTGGACAATTTCTTCGGTCGCGAAACTGCCCGCATGGTAGTTCGTCAGCCGCTGGAACTGACCGAGACAGTTGAAAAGTTCGACATCTACGTCACTGTTATCGGTGGCGGTGTAAGTGGTCAGGCTGGCGCAATCCGCCACGGTATCACTCGCGCTCTGATGCAGTACGACGAGACACTGCGTGGCGCTCTGCGTAAAGCAGGCTTCGTGACTCGCGATGCTCGTGAAGTTGAACGTAAGAAAGTCGGTCTGCGTAAAGCGCGTAAGCGTCCGCAGTACTCGAAGCGTTAATACGCTCTTCGTTCAAAGAAAGAACGTCCATCCCCTCGCGGGGCTGGGCGTTTTTTTATGGGCGTGTGTTTTGCGGTTAAGGTGTTTTTGGGCTGCTTGTTTTACGTCGATATTGTGAAATTTATCCGCCTGTCGACGAAGATTACGGAATTTACATCGCGTAAATGAGCTATCTTGTGGCCCGCGACGAACACCTGTCCTGTTGCGTTCATTATCGGATGCGCCTTTGAAGCGCGTTCGTTCGTCTGTCCGATAAATTTTAACAAGCGAGGAGGATCGCCATGGGCGTGACCAACCGGTTGGCCTGCTACTCCGACCCCGCCGACCACTATTCTCATCGCGTACGCATTGTGCTCGCCGAGAAGGGTGTCAGCGCCGAAATCATTGAAGTGGTGGCAGGTCGTCATCCGCCGCAACTGATTGAAGTAAATCCGTACGGCAGCGTGCCGACCCTCGTCGATCGTGACTTGGCGTTGTACGAGTCGACCGTGGTGATGGAGTATCTGGATGAGCGCTATCCACATCCGCCTCTGCTGCCCGTCTATCCGGTTGCCCGTGCCAACAGTCGTTTGCTGATCCATCGTATCCAGAGAGACTGGTGCGGCCTTGTCGACCTGATTCTGGACACGCGCAGCAAAGAGCCTGCTCGTGTTCAGGCGCGCAAGGAGCTTCGCGAGAGTCTGGCCGGGGTTTCCCCGTTGTTCGCGGAAAAAGCTTTTTTCATGAGCGACGAGCTAAGTCTCGTTGACTGCTGTCTACTCCCCATACTCTGGCGTTTGCCAATTTTGGGTATTGAATTGCCGCGGCCTGCCAAGCCGTTGCTTGATTACATGGAGCGCCAATTTGCGCGTGAGGCTTTTCAGACGAGTCTGTCTGCTGCCGAACGTGAAATGCGCTAAGGCTTAAGGAGCCGTTGATGAACTCCAGTCGCCCTTATCTTGTTCGTGCTCTCTATGAGTGGATCGTCGATAACGATTGCACCCCGCATGTGCTGGTCAATGCGGATTACCCGTCGGTGCAGGTCCCGCAAGGGTTTGCCAATGACGGGCAGATTGTCCTGAATGTTTCGCCCAGTGCCGTGCGTCATCTGCATATGGATAACGAAGCGGTCAGTTTCGAAGGCCGCTTCGGCGGCGTGCCGCACACGCTTTACGTACCTGTCGCTGCCATCCTGGGTATTTATGCCCGCGAGAACGGTCAGGGCATGGTTTTCGATCTGGAGCCTTCCATGGAAGAGGGCGAGGAAATCGAGATCGAGATCGAAGACGATACGCCTCCGCCAGACAGCGAACCGCCACGTCCGAGTGGCAGGCCGAGTCTGAAGGTCGTGAAGTAAAAAACGGGCAATAAAAAAGGCGATCTTCGGATCGCCTTTTTCATGCCTGTCGGTCACCCGTCAGTCGATGTACTCGAAGAGTTTGACGATCTTCTGCACACCGGAGACGCCCTGTACCAGGTTGGTGGCGCGATTGGCTTCGTCCTGGGTCACCAGGCCCAGCAGGAACACGATGCCGTTCTCGGTCACTACCTTGATGCGCGAGCCGGGGATGGACGCGTCAGCGATCATCTGGCTTTTGATCTTGGTCGTCAGCCAGGCGTCGTTGTTGCGCGCCAGCAGCGAGGAGGGTGCCATCACCTGCAGTTCGTTGTTGACCTTCTTGACGCGCTGAACCGCGCTGGCGGCCTGTTCGGCCATGGCCTTGAGGTCGGCACGCGGTGTCTGGCCAGCCAGCAGCACGATGCCGTTGAAGCTGGTCACAACGATGTGGGAACCGTCTGCGAGGTCAGGGCTGGCCTTGGAGATGTTGACGGCTGCCTTGGTTTCGATCAGCGAGTCATCGATCTTGCTGCCGAAGGTGCGCGTGCCGCGATCATCTTCGATCGGTTTTTCGCGAGTGGCCGTGATCACCGAACTGCATCCGGTGACGCTGAGGCACAGTGTCAGAACCAGTAGGCTGAGACGATTAGGGGTCATTCTTCACTCCCGAACAGTTGGCTGTCGATCAAATCGCAAAGGCAATGGATCGCCAGCAGATGGACTTCTTGTATGCGTGCCGTGACATTGGCGGGTACGCGGATCTCCACATCCTCGGGCAATAGCAGCGAGGCCATGCCGCCACCGTCGCGTCCCGTCAATGCTACGACAATCATTTCGCGATCATGTGCGGCCTGGATGGCCTGAATAATATTCGCCGAGTTGCCGCTGGTGGAAATGGCCAGCAACACATCGCCTGGCTGCCCCAGCGCGCGGATCTGTTTGGAGAAGATTTCGTTGTAGCTGTAATCGTTGGCGATCGAGGTGATCGTCGAGCTGTCGGTGGTCAGTGCAATCGCCGGCAGGCTCGGCCGCTCACGTTCGAAGCGGTTGAGCAGTTCCGAGGAAAAGTGCTGTGCATCGCCTGCTGATCCGCCGTTGCCGCACGCGAGCATCTTGCCCTCGTTGAGCAGGGCATTGACCATGACCTGACTGGCTTGCTCGATAAAGGGTGCTAGGACTTCCATCGCCTGTTGCTTGGTTTCGATGCTGGCCTGGAACAGCCGGCGAATTCGGGATTGCATGTCCATCAATGTGACCTTAATTAGAGCGTACGGCGGCGAGGCGGATGCGCCGGGTTCTCCCGGGAGCTATCCGGCACACAAGGTGTGCAGCCGGCAAAACAAATAGCGAAATCGGTGAGGGCTGTAGCGTATTGCATTCCTGGCTCAGGCTGGGCCGCTGCGCCAGCTCAGCTGTCAAAAGCGCTCTTGATCCAGTTCAGCGGTGCGGCATTGCCAGGCTCGCCTTCAATGGCGATCACGTCGAAACGGCAAGGATGATTGGCCCAGGCCGTTGCGTGCTGCAGAAAAAGCTGTGCGGCCGTGACGAGTTTCTCCTGCTTGCGAAAATCGACGCTTTCCATGGCGCCGCCCCAGCCTGAATGGCGCCGGTAGCGAACTTCGACGAATACTACTGTATCGCCGTCAAGCATGACTAGATCAAGCTCGCCGCGTTTGCATAACCAGTTTTGTTCAATCAGGCGCAGCCCCTGTCGTTGCAAAAACTGCAGGGCGAAGGCTTCAGCCTCGCGCCCTGCTTGCTGGCGGGTGCTGCGTTGCATCAAGGAGCCGTGTCCGGCAGGCGCTGGACCTTGCCGTCGACGAATTCGGCCCATGGCAGTTGGCGTTCGACGCGACGGCCAGGGTTCAGGCTGAGGCTGCCGGACAGCCCGTCAATGCGGCTGTCAGGCATTGCCTTGAGCTGGGCGAGGCGCGGTGCCAGACGATAGGCGTCGATACCCATCGCATACAGGCGACCCAGGCTGCCTGCGGCCTGCGGCCATTGCGCGGTGACCTGCTGGCGCAGCGGGTCTTCGGCGTTCAGCAGCCACGGCGTTTCGCAGAAGCGCACGCCATTCAGGTCCATGTATTGCGCGTGATCGTTGCTGTTGGTGAACAGGTGCGAAGTGGCGTAGACCGGAACGTCACCTGCGTACTGGAAGACCATGGTGGGTTTGATCTGCTGCGCTTGTTGCGGGGTCGCGGCGAGAAACATGAAGTCGATGTCCTGGCGACGGCTTGGCTGAGCGGCGATCTGAGTGCCGGCCGTGCTTTGCAGGCGTTGCGCGCGGCCTTCGCTGTTGCGCAGCTGGAACAGGTCGGCGACCTGCTGTGCCAGTTCTACGGGCTGATCAACGTGCTCTGCAGCGATCAGCGTGCCGCCCTTGGCCTGCCAGCTCTTGCGGAAGGCATCCAGCACGCGGTCGCCCCATTCGCCTTTCGGAACCATCGCTACGGCGCTGCGCTTGCCGTCCGCCCAGGCGCGACGTGCGACCTCGCGGGCTTCGTCTTCGGCGGCCAGGCCGAACTGATACAGCTGAGCAGGGCCTTCATTGCTGGTGTCGCTGTAGTTCAGCGCCAGGGTGGTGATAGGCAGCTGCTGACGGCTGTTCAGCTGTTTGACGAGGTTCTTTTCCAGCGGGCCGACGACCAGTTGCACACCAGCGGCCTGAGCCTGACGGTAAAACTCGTCCATCGAGGTGATTCGCGAGCTGTCGAAGACCTGAATGGCCGGCGGATTCTCGCCTGCTTGCTGAGCCTGGAAGTGCGCGGCCATGAAGCCTTCGCGCAACGCCTTGGCGACCGCGGCCAATTGACCATCCTGGGGCAGCAGCAGGGCGATTTTGGTAATCGGCTCGCTGGTCAGTGCACGCAGCTGCGCGAGGGCAGTAGGCAATTGCAGTGCAGCAGGGTGTTTCGGATTCTGCGCTTTCCAGTTGTCGATGGCAGCCTGTTGCTGCTCGAGCGTGCCTGCGCCCTTGATCGAGCGAGCCAGGTTCAGCCAGCCGCCCATATCGTCGGTGGCTGTGCTCTGCAGTTGCTCGGCAGGCAGGGCGGAGACCAGTGTCCAGATCGCGTCATTGTTGGCGCTGGCGTCTGTGCCTTGCAGCAGCGGGCCGGCGTAAACCCGCTCGTTGGCGGCTGCCAGAGCCTGACCATCGGCTTCCAGAGCGAGTGCCTTGACCATGTGAGTGCGAATCTGCTGCTCGACCGACAGTTCGCCAAGGCGCTGCATGCTTGGATGATTCAGGGCGGTCAGCGCTGCCTTGGGTTGATTGCGGCCCATCGCCAGCTCAGCGGACAGTGTGCTGGCGAAAACCTGCAAGCCGGGCTTGAGTTGATCGATTTGCACCTGTCCGAGGATTTGCGCGGCGCGCCCCGCGTCATTCTGGCGGCTGGCCAGATCGGCAGCACTCAAGCGCAGCGTTGCGGCCTGCTCGGGTGTTTTGGCGCTGGCGGCCTGCTCGAGCAATTGCTCGATACTGGCATCAGGGGTTCGAGGCAGCTCGCCAAGGCTGGACGAGGGCGAGCTGGCACAGGCTGCGAGGAGGGCAGCGAGGCAGAGGGCAGAGAGCAGCCGCAGACAAGCGATCATTGGTATGTTCCTGAAACTCGAGCGAATTAACGGGGGATTGTACCCAAGCGCTGGCCGGGGTGCGATGTCGAAGGTATTTAAAGCCGTGATATCAGTCGCGTTAAGGTCATCTGGCGGCCAAATCGTTCAATTCGAGAGGTGCGCCGCGCTTCTTGCTCGGGTCTGAACATGTTTTCATTCCTTTTTTGTCGGCATCCTGACGCGCGAACCGTTCCGCCGGGCCGCAGTCTGTACAATGCATTTTTTCCAAGTGCCTGTTTTAACCTGCGAGGTTTGCGTTTTGACTGTTCCGGTTGTTTCGAATTCCACTTCGGGTTCGCTTTATGTAGTGGCGACTCCTATCGGCAATCTGGACGACATGAGCGTGCGAGCCCTGAAGGTGTTGCGTGAGGTCGCGCTGATTGCGGCTGAAGACACGCGTCATTCCGCACGGCTGATGCAGCATTTCGGCATCTCTACGCCATTGGCGGCCTGTCACGAACATAATGAACGTGATGAGGGTAGTCGGTTCATCACGCGTCTGCTGGCCGGTGATGACGTCGCACTGATTTCCGATGCGGGCACGCCACTGATCTCCGATCCCGGTTACCACCTGGTGCGCCAGGCGCGCGCCGCGGGTGTGCCGGTCGTACCGGTGCCGGGCGCGTGCGCCTTGATCGCAGCGCTGTCTGCGGCCGGGCTGCCGTCGGATCGATTCATTTTCGAAGGCTTTCTTCCGGCCAAGTCTGCCGGTCGCAAGGCCAGGCTTGAGCGTGTCAGGGAAGAGCCGCGCACGCTGATCTATTATGAGGCGCCGCACCGCATCCTGGAGTGTCTGCAGGATATGGAACTGGTCTTCGGTGCTGACCGTCAGGCGTTGCTGGCGCGTGAAATAACCAAAACTTTCGAAACCCTCAAGGGTCTGCCTTTAGGTGAGCTGCGGGCGTTCGTCGAATCCGACAGTAATCAGCAGCGTGGCGAGTGCGTCGTGCTGGTGGCGGGCTGGACGCCGCCGGATGACGAGGACGTCATCGGTGATGAGGCCCGCAGGGTGCTGGATTTGCTGCTTGCCGAGATGCCGCTCAAGCGCGCCGCAGCGCTGGCTGCCGAAATAACCGGCGTGCGCAAGAACCTGCTGTATCAGGTGGCGCTGGAAAAACAGAAGGAGTAACACGCTGCTTTTGAAAGGGACAACCGGGACACGCATGCTATTAAAGCTTGTTCTTGATGGCGTGTGCCGCTAACCTTGTCGGCGGAGAGTCGATTGGACAGTCGCTGCCTCTTGTTGTTCCGCAACAAGGGGGGGAGGAAAGTCCGGGCTCCATAGGGCGGAGTGCCAGGTAACGCCTGGGAGGCGTGAGCCTACGGAAAGTGCCACAGAAAATAACCGCCTAAGCACTTCGGTGCCGGTAAGGGTGAAAAGGTGCGGTAAGAGCGCACCGCACGTCTGGTAACAGTTCGTGGCAAGGTAAACCCCACTCGGAGCAAGACCAAATAGGGTTCCTAGGCGTGGCCCGCGCTGGAACCGGGTAGGTTGCTAAAGACGTCCAGTGATGGCCGTCGTAGAGGAATGACTGTTCTCGACAGAACCCGGCTTACAGATCGACTCTCCACCTTTTTTCTTCCCCTTCGTTTCAAGCAGCAAAACCCCTCCGTAATACCAAAAAAATCTTACAGCTCATAAATTACATTAACTTCGAATCGCAACGATTTGAGTTGCGTGGGATTTATCCGTCGGATCCTTCGCAAAATTACCCTTTTATCCCCAATACCTCTCCTAAATCTCCGAAATGTAAGGGTTTTCCTTAAGACCGTGCCTTGACGGTGTGGTGGGCGCGTTCCTATAGTGTGCGCAAGTGGCAGAAAGTGGCACGAAGTGGGTTTTTTTAGCGCAAAAAGCTAATATTCGGAGAATGCGCCTGTGTTCCGTGGTGCCAATGCGATCAATCTCGATGCCAAGGGCCGTCTCGCTATGCCGAGCCGGTACCGTGACGAGTTGGATTCGCGTAGCGCCGGCCAACTTATCGTGACCATTGATGCCGTTGATCCATGCCTTTGCCTTTACCCGCTTTCCGAATGGGAGCTGATAGAGGCAAAACTTCGTGATCTGGCGACGTTTCGTGAAGAGAACCGTCGTCTGCAAAGGCTTCTGATTGGTAATGCTGTCGATCTGGAACTCGATGGCAGCGGGCGTTTTCTGGTGCCGCCACGTCTTCGCGAATACGCGAAGCTCGACAAGCGCGTGATGTTGGTGGGCCAGCTCAACAAGTTTCAACTGTGGGACGAGGACGCCTGGAACGCTCTTGCTGACGCTGACCTGGCTGCCATTCAAAAACCTGGCGCGATGCCCGACGAATTACGTGATTTGATCCTGTGACTATGAATAGCGGCTTTACCCACATCACCGTGCTGCTTGAAGAAGCCGTGGAGGCTCTCGCGGTGCGCGCCGATGGCTGCTATCTGGACGGCACGTTCGGACGTGGCGGGCATAGTCGTCTGATACTCAGCCAGCTGGGCCCCGATGGTCGGCTTCTGGGATTCGACAAGGACCCTCAAGCGATTGCCACCGGGCAAGCGCTAGCGGCCGAAGACGGCCGCTTTGTCATTGTGCAGCGCAGCTTTGCCGAATTGGGATCCGAAACTCAGGAACGCGGTTTGGCCGGCAAGGTCAGTGGCATTCTGCTGGATCTGGGTGTGTCGTCCCCGCAGCTGGATGATCCCGAGCGCGGTTTCAGCTTCATGAACGACGGTCCTCTGGATATGCGCATGGACCCCGCCCGTGGCGTAAGCGCCGCCGAGTTCATCGCAACTGCACCGGCTGAAGAAATTGCCCGCGTCTTCAAGGAATACGGCGAAGAGCGGTTTGCCAAGCGGATGGCCAATGCGGTCGTTGCGCGTCGCGAAGTCCAGCCTTTCGAGCGCACAGCCGATCTGGCAGAAGTGCTCAAGGTTGCCAACCCTGCCTGGGAAAAGGGCAAGAATCCGGCAACGCGTGCCTTTCAGGGCCTGCGTATTCACGTAAACAACGAACTGGGCGATCTGGAAGCCGGCCTCGAAGCGGCACTGGATGCGCTGGAAGTGGGTGGCCGCCTGGTCGTCATCAGCTTTCACTCGCTGGAAGACCGCATCGTCAAGCTGTTCATGCGCAAGCTCGCCAAGGGCGAAGCCGACAACATGCCGCGCAATCTGCCGATCCAGTTCAAACCGTTCGAACCGAAAATCAAAATTCACGGCAAGGCTCAATTCGCCTCGGATGCCGAAACCAAAGCCAACCCGCGCTCGCGCAGTGCTGTCATGCGTGTAGCGGAGAAGCTCAGGTGAGCCGTCTGTTTCTGAAGCCTCTGCCCGGCGGCAGTTTCATTATGCTGCTGCTGTTCATTGCTGTCCTGATTTCGGCGATTGGCGTTTCCTATAGTGCACATTGGAATCGTCAACTGCTCAACTCGCTGTATTCGGAAATGAGCGTGCGCGACAAGGCGCAGGCAGAGTGGGGCCGGCTGATTCTTGAGCAGAGCACCTGGACTGCGCACAGCCGTATCGAAACTCTGGCCACCGAACAGCTGAAGATGCGCATCCCGAGCGCTGCCGAAGTGCGGATGGTGGCGCCATGATGAAACTTGATGGCGCTCTTTATCCATGGCGCTTTCGCGTAGTCGTAGGGCTGCTGGTGTCCCTCGTGCTCGCCATTTGCTGGCGCATTGTCGACCTGCAGGTCATCGACCATACCTTTCTCAAGGAACAGGGCGATGCACGCAGCCTTCGGCATATCCCTATTCCGGCGCACCGTGGCCTGATCACCGACCGTAACGGCGAGCCGCTGGCGGTCAGTACTCCGGTGACGACGCTGTGGGCCAACCCGCGTGAAATGCAGCAGGACAAGTCCAAGTGGCCGATGCTGGCCGCAGCGCTGGGCCAGGATCTCAAGGCATTGACCGAGCGTCTGGACTCGCAGGCAAACAAGGAATTCATCTACCTGGTCCGTGGCCTCACGCCAGAACAGGGCCAGTCGGTCATCGATCTGAAAGTGCCCGGCGTTTACGGCATCGAAGAGTTCCGCCGCTTTTATCCGGCCGGCGATGTCACTGCACACATGGTCGGCTTTACCGACCTTGACGACCATGGCCGGGAAGGCGTCGAGCTGGCGTATGACGACTGGCTCGCCGGTGTGCCCGGCAAGCGTCAGGTCATCAAGGACCGGCGCGGTCGACTGATCAAGGATGTTCAGGTCACCAAGAATGCCAAGGCCGGAAAGACCTTGGCTTTGTCTATTGACCTGCGCCTGCAGTACCTGGCGACCCGTGAACTGCGCAATGCCATCGTCGAGAACGAGGCCAAGGCCGGCAGCATGGTGATCATGGACGTCAAGACCGGTGAGGTTCTGGCGATGGTCAACCAGCCCACCTATAACCCGAACAACCGTCGCACCATGGTGCCTGCCGCCATGCGCAACCGGGCCATCATCGACGTGTTCGAACCCGGTTCGACCATGAAGCCGATCTCCATGACCGCAGCGCTGGACAGTGGCCGCTGGAAGCCTACCGACAAGGTCGAGGTTTATCCGGGCACCCTGCAGATCGGCAAGTACACGATTCGTGACGTGACCAAGACCGAAGGCCCGATCCTCGATCTGACCGGCATTCTGATCAACTCCAGTAACGTCGGCATGAGCAAGGTTGCGTTTGATGTGGGCGGTGAGGCGATCTTCCGTGCCATGCAGCGCGTCGGTTTCGGTCAGTACACCGGCCTCGGCTTCCCTGGCGAGCGCGTCGGCAACCTGCCCAACTACCGCGAATGGCGCAAGGCCGAAACCGCCACGCTGTCCTATGGCTACGGTCTGTCGGTCACGGCCTTGCAGCTGGTGCATGCCTACGGCGCGCTGGCCAACAATGGCCGCATCGTGCCGTTGACCATCCTGAAAACAGATAAAGAGCCGGAGTCGACCCAGGCCATTCCGGAGAAAACCGCGAAGACCCTGCAAGGCATGTTGCAGCAGGTTATCGAGGACCCACGCGGCGTCTATCGCGCCCGTGTGCCGTCCTACCACGTTGGCGGCAAGAGTGGTACGGCGCGCAAGACGTCCATTGGCACCAAGGGCTATGCGGAAAATTCCTATCGCTCGCTGTTCGCCGGTTTCGGCCCGATGAGTAACCCGCGTTACGCCATCGTGGTTGTCATCGACGAACCGAGCAAGGGTGGTTACTACGGTGGTCTGGTTTCGGCCCCGGTATTCAGCAAGGTCATGTCCGGCACGTTGCGTCTGATGAACGTGACGCCGGACAACCTTGCGCCACCCGAACAAGTCAACGCCGCACCGGCAGCCAAAGGAGGGCGTGGTTGATGGCATTTAATCTGAGCAAGATTTTCGCTCACACCGACCGCGATGCGCTGATTCGCGAGTTGACCCTCGACAGCCGCAATGTGCGCCCGGGCGACCTGTTTCTGGCAGTGCCGGGCATCAAGGTCGATGGCCGCGCGCATATCGCCGACGCGCTCAAGCGTGGCGCAGCTGCCGTAGCCTATGAAGTCGAAGGGTCGACCGTGCTGCCGATCACCGACGTGCCGCTGATCCCGGTCAAGGGGCTCGCCGGGCAGTTGTCCGCTATCGCCGGTCGCTTCTATGGCGATCCGAGCCGCAGTCTGAATCTGGTCGGTGTTACCGGCACCAACGGCAAGACCAGCGTGACCCAACTGGTGGCCCAGGCGCTTGATGTCCTCGGCCAACGTTGCGGGATCGTCGGTACCTTGGGCACCGGTTTCTACGGCTCGCTGCAAAGCGGTCGCCACACCACGCCCGACCCGATTGCCGTGCAGGCGACGCTGACCGACCTGAGAAAGGCCGGTGCGCGCGCAGTGGCGATGGAAGTCTCGTCCCACGGTCTTGATCAGGGACGCGCTACGGCGCTGGCCTTTGATGTGGCGGTGCTGACTAATCTGTCCCGTGACCATCTGGATTATCACGGCACCATGGAGGCCTACGCTGCCGCCAAGGCGAAGCTGTTCGCATGGTCCGATCTGAAATGCCGGGTGATCAACCTGGATGACGACTTCGGTCGTGAACTGGCCGCGGTCAAACAAGAGTCGCGGTTGATCACCTACAGCCAGCTGGACAGTTCGGCCTACCTGTATTGCCGCGATGCGAAGTTCGATGACGATGGCGTGCGTGCCACGCTGGTCACGCCGCAGGGCGAGCATTTCCTGCGCAGCAGCCTGCTGGGTCGTTTCAATCTGAGCAATGTGCTGGCTGCGGTCGGCGCGCTGCTGGGCCTGGATTACGCGCTGGACGAAATTCTCAAGGCGCTGCCGAAACTCGAAGGCCCGGTCGGACGCATGCAGCGTCTGGGGGGTGCCGACAAGCCTCTGGTGGTCGTGGATTACGCGCACACTCCGGACGCGCTGGAAAAAGTACTCGAAGCACTGCGCCCGCACGCCAAGGGCCGCTTGTTGTGCCTGTTCGGCTGCGGCGGTGATCGTGACCGTGGCAAGCGTCCGTTGATGGCTGGAGTGGTCGAGCGTCTGGCCGACGGCGTATGGGTCACTGATGACAATCCGCGCTCCGAATCGCCTGTCAGTATTTTTGACGATATACGCCCTGGCTTCGTTGCTGCGGACAAGGTGCGTTTCATCGAAGGTCGCGGTCAGGCCATTGCCGAGCTGATTGCCAGCGCCAATGCCGATGACGTGGTGGTGCTTGCTGGCAAGGGCCACGAGGACTACCAGGAAATCAACGGTCAGCGGCAGCCGTTCTCCGATTTGCAAGAAGCCGCCAGTGCGCTTGCCGTATGGGAGCCTGCGAATGCTTAAGCCAATGACCTTCCGCGAACTGGTTGTACCACTCGACGCCCGTCTGGTCGGCGGCGACTGCAGCTTTGCCGGCGTGAGCACCGACAGTCGTGGCATCGAGCCTGGGCAACTGTTCGTGGCCCTGACCGGCCCGCGTTTCGACGGTCATGAATACCTCGACCAAGTGGCTGCCAAAGGTGCGGTCGGTGCGCTGGTCGAGCGCGAAGTGCAGGGCGCCGCCTTGCCGCAAATGGTCGTGCTGGATACCCGCAAGGCACTTGCCCAGCTGGGTGCCATGAATCGCAATGCGTTCGTCGACCGGCCGGTTGCTGCCGTCACCGGGTCGAGTGGCAAAACCACGGTCAAGGAGATGCTCGCGAGCATCCTGCGCACGCGCGGGCCTGTGCTGGCGACCCGAGGCAACCTGAACAACGAATTGGGCGTTCCACTGACGCTGCTGGAACTGGCTCCCGAATACACGTCCGCTGTGATCGAACTGGGTGCATCGCGGGTTGGCGAGATTGCCTACACCGTGAGCCTTGCCAAGCCGCACGTCGCCATGATTACCAACGCCGGCACCGCCCATGTTGGCGAGTTTGGCGGCCCGGACAGGATTGTCGAAGCCAAGGGCGAGATTCTGGAAGGTCTCGACGCGGGTGGCACTGCAGTCTTGAACCTGGAAGACAAGGCGTTTCCGATCTGGCGCAAGCGCGCCGGCAATCGCAATATCCTGACCTTCGCACTGACCGACTCTGCAGCGGATGTGTACGCCAGCGAGCTCAGCCGTGATGCTCGGGGCTGCCCGGCTTTCAACCTCAACAGCCCGCTCGGCACCGCCCGGGTTCAGCTGAACCTGCTCGGCACGCACAATGTGTCCAACGCCCTGGCCGCTGCGGCTGCCGGCTGCGCAATGGGTGTGCCGCTGGAAGGGATCGTTACCGGGCTGAACAACGTGCAGCCGGTCAAGGGCCGTGCCGTGGCGCAAATCGCCAGCAATGGCACGCGCGTCATTGATGATACTTACAACGCCAACCCTGCCTCGATCAACGCGGCCGTCGACATCCTCACCGGCTTCACCGGTCGTACCGTACTGGTGCTGGGCGATATCGGCGAGCTGGGCGACTGGGCCGAGCAGGGCCATCGCGAAGTCGGTGCCTATGCCGCTGGCAAGGTGTCGGCGCTGTATGCCGTCGGCCCGTTGATGACTCACGCCGTCAGCGCCTTTGGCGAGCACGCTTACCACTTTGCCAGTCAGGCTGAACTGATTGCGGCGCTGGGCGCCGAGCAGGACCCCGATACCACTTTACTGATCAAGGGCTCGCGTAGCGCTGCGATGGAACACGTCGTGGCTGCCTTGTGCGGTTCTAGCCTGGAGAAACATTAATGCTGCTGCTGTTGGCCGAGTTTTTACAACAGTTCTACAAAGGCTTCGCGGTCTTTCAGTACCTGTCATTGCGCGGGATTCTTGGCGTGCTCACTGCACTGACGCTGTCGCTGTGCCTGGGGCCGTGGATGATCCGCACCCTGCAGATGCGTCAGATCGGTCAGTCGGTGCGTAACGACGGTCCGCAGTCGCACCTGTCCAAGTCCGGCACGCCGACCATGGGCGGGGCGCTGATCCTGTCGTCCATTGGTATCAGTACGTTGCTGTGGGCTGACCTGAGCAACCGTTACGTGTGGGTCGTGTTGCTGGTGACCTTCCTGTTCGGCGCGATCGGTTGGGTCGATGACTACCGCAAGGTGATCGAAAAGAATTCGCGGGGCCTGCCGAGCCGCTGGAAGTATTTCTGGCAGTCGGTATTCGGCCTCTGTGCCGCGATCTTCCTTTACACGACTGCGCCGTCGGCAACCGAAACCACGCTGATCGTGCCGATGCTCAAGGATGTGCGCATCCCGCTGGGTATCGGTTTCATCGTACTGACCTATTTCGTGATCGTCGGCTCCAGCAACGCAGTCAACCTGACTGACGGCCTGGACGGTCTGGCGATCATGCCAACGGTGATGGTGGGCGGTGCTTTGGGCATTTTCTGCTACCTGTCGGGTAACGTTAAATTTGCTGAATACCTGCTGATTCCCTACGTGCCGGGGGCGGGCGAGCTGATTGTGTTTTCTGGCGCGCTGATTGGCGCCGGGCTGGGGTTCCTCTGGTTCAACACGTATCCGGCGCAGGTGTTCATGGGCGACGTCGGTGCGCTGGCACTCGGCGCGGCGCTGGGCACCATGGCGGTGATCGTTCGTCAGGAAATGGTCCTGTTCATCATGGGCGGCGTGTTCGTGATGGAAACCCTTTCAGTGGTCATTCAGGTTGCGTCTTTCAAACTTACCGGCCGCCGCGTATTCCGCATGGCGCCGATCCACCACCACTTTGAACTCAAAGGCTGGCCCGAGCCACGTGTGATCGTCCGTTTCTGGATCATCACCGTGATTCTGGTGCTCATTGGCCTTGCCACGCTGAAACTGAGGTAGAACGAGTGTCCCTGATCGTTTCCGACCGCTTCCGCATTGTCGTGGGTCTAGGCAAAAGCGGCATGTCCCTGGTTCGCTTCCTGGCGAACCAGGGCGTGTCCTTTGCCGTGGCCGACACGCGGGAGAATCCTCCTGAGCTGGCGACCTTGCGTCGCGACTATCCGCAGGTGGAAGTGCGTTGTGGCGAGCTGGACGTGGATTTCCTCTGCCGTGCCGATGAGCTGTATGTCAGCCCCGGTCTGGCCCTGGCCACCCCGGCCCTGCAGCAGGCGCACGCACGCGGCGTCAAACTGTCGGGTGACATCGAACTGTTCGCGCGTTACGCGAAGGCGCCGGTGATTGCCATTACCGGCTCGAATGCAAAAAGCACCGTGACCACGCTGGTCGGCGAGATGGCCGCTGCCGCTGGAAAGCGTGTGGCAGCGGGCGGCAATCTTGGCACTCCGGCGCTGGACCTGCTCAGCGACGATGTCGAGCTTTACGTGATGGAGCTTTCCAGCTTTCAGCTCGAAACCACCGACCAGCTCAATGCTGAAGTGGCGACCGTGCTGAATATCAGCGAAGACCACATGGACCGCTACACCGGCTTGCCTGCCTACCACCTGGCCAAGCACCGGATTTTCCGTGGCGCGCGGCAAGTGGTGGTCAATCGTCAGGATGCGCTGTCCCGTCCGCTGATTGGCGAAGGCCTGCCGTGCTGGACATTCGGCCTCAACAAGCCCGACTTCCATGGTTTCGGCCTGCGTGAAGAGAGCGGCGAAAAGTACCTGGCGTTCCAGTTTGAAAACCTCATGCCGGTGCGTGAGCTGAAAGTGCGCGGTGCGCACAATCAGGCTAACGCGCTTGCCGCCCTGGCGCTCGGGCATGCGGTCGGCCTGCCGTTCGACGCCATGCTCGCCAGCCTGCGTGAATTCACCGGCCTGGAGCATCGCTGCCAGTGGCTGCGCGAGCACGATGGCGTTCATTACTACAACGACTCCAAAGCCACCAATGTCGGTGCCGCACTGGCTGCCATCGAAGGGCTGGGCTCGGATATCGATGGCAAGCTGGTGCTGATCGCCGGCGGCGATGGCAAAGGCGCCGATTTCAGCGGTTTGCGTGCGCCAGTCGCCAGGCATTGCCGCGCGGCGGTCTTGCTCGGTCGCGATGCCGAACTGATTGCCCAGGCATTGGGCGACGCCGTCCCGCTGCTGCGTGTCGATACCGTCCAGGCGGCTGTCGAGCACAGCGCCAAACTGGCGCAGCGTGGCGATGCCGTATTGCTTTCTCCTGCATGCGCCAGTCTGGACATGTTCAAGAATTATGAAGAGCGCGGACGTGTGTTCGCGCAGGCAGTGGAGTGCTTGTCATGATCTTCGGTGTGATCAAGCCTTATCCATCGCCACTGATCAGCGGGCGCGGCATCGACCTCGATTTCCCGATGCTGGTCGGCTGCCTGGCGCTGCTCGGCCTTGGCCTGGTAATGATTACCTCGGCTTCTTCGGAAGTGGCCGCGGTGCAGTCGGGCAACACGCTGTACATGATGACCCGTCACCTGGTTTATCTGCTGATCGGCCTGGGTGCCTGCGGCGTGACCATGATGATTCCGGTGGCCACCTGGCAGCGCCTGGGCTGGATGATGCTGCTCGGTGCGTTCGGCCTGTTGCTGCTGGTACTGGTGCCGGGAATCGGGCGCGAGGTGAACGGTTCGATGCGCTGGATCGGCTTCGGCGCGTTCAACGTGCAGCCGTCGGAGATCGCCAAGGTGTTTGTAGTGATCTTCCTTGCCGGCTACCTGATCCGTCAGCAGCAGGAAGTTCGCGAAAGCTGGATGGGCTTTTTCAAGCCGTTCATCGTGCTGCTGCCGATGGCCGGTCTGCTGCTCATGGAGCCTGACTTCGGTGCCACCGTGGTCATGATGGGCGCGGCGGCGGCCATGCTGTTTCTTGGCGGGGTCGGCCTGTTCCGCTTCTCGCTGATGGTGGTACTGGCGGTCGCTTCTGTGGTGGTGCTGGTTCAGGCCCAACCTTACCGGATGGCGCGTCTGACCAACTTTACCGACCCGTGGGCCGACCAGTTCGGTTCAGGCTATCAATTGACCCAGGCGCTGATCGCCTTTGGTCGCGGCGAGTGGTTCGGCGTCGGGCTGGGCAACAGCGTGCAGAAGCAGTTCTATCTGCCGGAAGCGCACACCGACTTCGTGTTCTCGGTCCTTGCAGAAGAGCTGGGCGTCGTGGGTTCGCTGATCACCGTCGCGCTGTTCCTGTTCGTCAGTATTCGCGGCATGTACATCGGCATGTGGGCCGAGCGCGCCAAGCAGTTCTTCGGTGCCTACGTTGCCTACGGTCTGTCGTTCCTGTGGATCGGTCAGTTCCTGATCAACATCGGTGTGAACGTCGGCTTGCTGCCCACCAAGGGCCTGACCCTGCCGTTCCTCAGCTACGGTGGCAGCTCGTTGGTGATCTGCTGCGCGAGCCTCGGGCTGCTGCTGCGCATCGAGTGGGAATCGCGCAACAACATGGGCAGTGAAGAAGCCGAGTTCAAGGAAAGCGACTTCGCCGAGGAGACGCCCCATGGACGCTAATGTGCTGATCATGGCGGGCGGGACCGGCGGGCATGTATTCCCGGCGCTGGCCTGTGCCCGCGAGTTTCAGGCACGCGGCTACAAGGTCCATTGGCTGGGCACGCCGCGCGGTATCGAAAACGAACTGGTACCGCAAGCCGGTCTGACGCTGCACCTGATCAACGTCACCGGTCTGCGTGGCAAGGGCCGCTTGTCGCTGCTCAAGGCGCCTTTGATGTTGCTCAAGGCCCTGATGCAGGCACGCAAGGTCGTGCGTCAGGTGAAACCGGTCTGTGTGGTCGGCTTTGGTGGCTATGTCACCGGCCCCGGCGGTCTGGCGGCGAAGCTGGCTGGCGTACCGTTGATCATTCACGAGCAGAACGCCGTGGCCGGTACCGCCAACCGCAGTCTGGCGTCGTTCGCCAGCCGGGTGTGCGAAGCGTTCCCGAACACTTTTGCGGATTCGTCCAAGCGTCGCACCACCGGCAACCCGGTGCGTGTCGAGCTGTTTCTGGAAACACCGCGTCAGGCACTGGCCGGACGCAAGGCTCGTCTGCTGGTACTGGGCGGCAGCCTGGGCGCGGAGCCGTTGAACAAATTACTGCCCGAGGCGCTATCTCAGCTGCCTCAGGACATCCAGCCCGAAGTCTTTCATCAGTCGGGCAAGAATCATGACGCAGTCACCGCCGAGCGCTATCGCAACGTGGGCGTCGAGGCGCAGGTTGCGCCGTTCATCCAGAACATGGCCCAAGCCTATGGCTGGGCCGATCTGGTGGTCTGCCGCGCAGGCGCATTGACCATCAGCGAACTGGCCGCCGCCGGCCTGCCGTCGTTGCTGATACCGCTGCCCCACGCGATTGATGACCATCAGTCACGTAACGCTGACTATCTGGCTCGCGAAGGCGCAGCCTTCGTCATGCCGCAAGCGACAACTGGCGCCGCCGAGATGGCAGCACGCCTGAAAGAGGTTTTGATGCAACCCGAACAATTGAACAGCATGGCCCGCACTGCACGCAGCCTGGCCAAGCCTGATGCAACCCGCACCGTCGTCAACGTCTGCGTGGAGGTGGCCCATGGTTGAGAATCAACGCGCCATGCCACAACCTGAAATGCGCCGTATCCGTCGTATCCACTTCGTCGGTATCGGCGGCGTAGGCATGTGCGGGATCGCCGAGGTGTTGTTGAACCTGGGCTACGAAGTCTCGGGCTCCGACCTGAAGGGCTCGGCCGTGACCGAACGCCTGGAATCGTTCGGCGCACAGATTTTCATCGGCCATCGTGCCGAGAACACCATCGGTGCCGACGTGCTGGTAGTGTCCAGTGCCGTCAACACCTCCAACCCGGAAGTGGCCACTGCCCTGGAGCGCCGCATTCCGGTCGTACCGCGTGCCGAGATGCTCGCCGAGCTGATGCGTTATCGCCACGGCATCGCCGTTGCCGGTACGCATGGCAAGACCACCACCACCAGCCTGATCGCTTCGGTATTCGCTGCCGGCGGCCTGGACCCGACCTTCGTGATTGGCGGCCGTCTCAATGCGGCAGGCACCAATGCGCAGTTGGGCACCAGCCGCTACCTGATCGCCGAAGCCGATGAAAGCGACGCCAGCTTCCTGCACCTGCAGCCTCTGGTCGCAGTGGTCACCAATATCGACGCCGATCACATGGCGACCTACGAAGGCGACTTCAACAAACTGAAGAAGACCTTCGTCGAGTTCCTGCACAACCTGCCGTTCTACGGGCTGGCAGTCATGTGCATCGACGACCCGGTGGTGCGTGAGATTCTGCCGCTGGTCAAGCGTCCGACGCTGACCTACGGCTTCAGCGAGTCTGCCGATATACGCGCAATCAATGTGCGTCAGGACGGCATGCTGACCTTCTTCACCGTACTGCGCCGCGACCGCGAGCCGCTGGATGTGTCGGTGAACATGCCCGGCAATCACAACGTACTCAACTCGCTGGCGACCATTGCCATCGCCACTGATGAGGGTGTCAGCGACGAGGCCATCGTTCAGGGCCTTTCCGGGTTCCAGGGCGTCGGTCGGCGCTTCCAGGTTTACGGCGAGCTGCCGGTCGACGGTGGTCACGTGATGCTGGTCGATGACTACGGTCACCACCCGCGCGAAGTCGCAGCCGTGATTAACGCTGTGCGTGGCGGCTGGCCTGATCGTCGTCTGGTAATGGTTTACCAGCCACACCGTTTCAGCCGCACCCGTGACCTGTACGACGACTTCGTGCAGGTCCTGGCCGAAGCCAATGTTCTGTTGTTGATGGAAGTCTACCCGGCCGGTGAAGAGCCTGTTCCCGGTGCGGACAGCCGCAACCTGTGCCACAGCATTCGTCAGCGCGGCCAGCTGGACCCGATCTACATCGAACGCGGTGTAGAGCTGGCGCCGCTGGTCAAGCCGTTGCTGCGTGCCGGCGACATCCTGTTGTGTCAGGGCGCCGGTGACATCGCTGGTCTCGCACCGCAGTTACTCAAGAGCCCGCTGTTCGCCGGTGCCAAAGTGGCCTCCACCGAAGGGAAGCTGAAATGACAGCCGTTGCCCAGTCGTCCCTGCGCTCGACACTCGAGCCGAAAAGCTTCGGCCGTGTCGCCGTGCTCTTCGGTGGCAAGAGTGCCGAGCGTGCGGTCTCGCTGAACTCGGGTAATGCCGTGCTCGGCGCGTTGCTCGAGGCTGGTGTGGATGCGTTCGGCATCGATGTGGGCGATGACTTCCTGCAGCGACTGGTCAGCGAGAAAATCGACCGTGCCTTTATTGTTCTGCACGGACGCGGCGGTGAAGACGGCACCATGCAAGGCCTGCTGGAATGCCTGGAAATCCCTTATACCGGCAGTGGCGTACTGGCTTCTGCGCTGGCGATGGACAAGTTGCGCACCAAGCAGGTCTGGCAGAGTCTCGGCCTTGCTACACCGGCGCATGCCGTTCTTGAAAACGAGAGTGATTGTATTTGCGCGGCGACGGAACTGGGCTTGCCTTTGATCGTCAAACCGGCCCATGAAGGTTCAAGTATCGGTATGGCAAAGGTGAACAGCGTCGATGAATTGATCGCCGCCTGGAAAGCCGCCAGTACCTACGATTCGCAAGTATTAGTCGAACAATGGATTCAGGGACCTGAGTTCACTGTGGCGTCTCTGCGTGGCCAGGTGTTGCCTCCCATCGGCCTGGGCACTCCTCACAGTTTTTATGATTACGATGCCAAGTACCTGGCGTCCGATACCCAGTATCGGATTCCGTGCGGACTTGGCGATGCGCAGGAACAGGAACTCAAACAACTTGCAGCACGTGCTTGCGAAGCCATCGGCATTGCAGGGTGGGCGCGCACGGATGTCATGCAGGACGCACAAGGCAAGTTCTGGTTACTGGAAGTCAATACTGTACCGGGCATGACCGATCACAGTCTGGTGCCTATGGCGGCCCGTGCGGCAGGTCTGGATTTTCAACAACTGGTGTTGGCGATTCTGGCCGACAGCGTTCAGGCGAGGGGTTAAGGCATGTACGGCCCGTCGACACGTCCTCAGCCACCTGCACCCGGCCGCAACAAGCCGGTGCCGCGCGGCGCCAGCCGTATGGTGGCCAAGGAGCCCTTGTCGGCGCGCCTGCCCAAGGCCAACTTCAGTTTTCTGAAGCGTCTGCTCTGGCCTGTGCTGTTGGTGGTTCTGGGCTTCGGTACTTATGAGGCGGCACAGCGTCTGCTGCCGTACGCCGACCGCCCGATCACCCGCATCAACGTGCAGGGCGATTTGAGTTACATCAGCCAGCAGGCTGTGCAGCAGCGGATTGCGCCTTATGTGGCGTCGAGCTTTTTCAAGATCGATCTGGCGGCCATGCGCACCGAGCTTGAGCAGATGCCATGGATCGCGCACGCCGAGGTCCGTCGTGTATGGCCGGATCAGGTAGTGATTCGTCTTGAAGAGCAGTTGCCGGTTGCCCGTTGGGGCGATGAAGCGCTGCTGAATAACCAGGGGCAGGCTTTCACACCGCGTGAACTGTCCAATTACGAACATCTTCCCCAGTTGTTCGGCCCGCAGCGGGCCCAACAGCAGGTGATGCAGCAGTATCAGGTGTTGAGTCAGATGTTGCGCCCGCTGGGCTTCTCCATCGTGCGCCTGGAACTGCGCGAGCGTGGCAGCTGGTTCCTGACGACAGGTGCCGGTAGTGCTGGCCCGGGTATCGAATTGTTGCTTGGACGCGACCACCTTGTCGAAAAAATGCGCCGCTTCATCGCGATTTACGACAAAACGCTGAAAGACCAAATAACGAATATCGCGCGCGTCGACTTGCGTTACTCCAACGGCCTTGCGGTCGGTTGGCGCGAACAGGCAGCGCCGGCGACGGAAAAACCCGCCGTCGCGAAGAATTGATAAGAGGCAGGACCATGGCAAATGTGCAAAGCGGCAAAATGATCGTCGGGCTGGATATCGGTACCTCCAAGGTGGTGGCACTGGTAGGCGAAGTCGCGGCCGATGGCTTGCTGGAAATCGTGGGTATCGGTACCCATCCCTCCCGCGGCCTGAAAAAGGGCGTGGTGGTGAATATCGAATCGACCGTGCAGTCGATCCAGCGCGCAATCGAAGAAGCTCAGCTGATGGCCGGCTGCCGTATCCACTCGGCATTCGTGGGCGTTGCAGGCAGCCACATTCGCAGCCTGAACTCGCACGGCATCGTGGCGATTCGTGATCGCGAAGTCAGCTCTGCGGACCTGGAGCGTGTGCTCGATGCTGCTCAGGCGGTGGCCATTCCTGCCGACCAGCGCGTGTTGCACACCCTGCCTCAGGATTACGTGATCGATAACCAGGAAGGCGTGCGTGAGCCCCTGGGCATGTCCGGCGTACGTCTGGAAGCCAAGGTCCACGTGGTGACCTGTGCAGTGAACGCGGCGCAGAACATCGAGAAGTGCGTGCGTCGCTGCGGTCTGGAAGTCGACGACATCATCCTCGAGCAGCTGGCCTCGGCGTATTCCGTGCTGACCGATGACGAGAAAGAACTGGGTGTGTGCCTGGTGGACATCGGTGGCGGCACCACCGACATCGCGATCTTCACCGAGGGCGCCATTCGCCACACGGCGGTCATCCCGATTGCGGGTGACCAGGTGACCAACGACATCGCCATGGCGTTGCGCACTCCGACCCAGTACGCCGAAGAAATCAAGATTCGTTATGCCTGTGCGCTGGCCAAGCTGGCCGGTGCAGGCGAAACCATCAAAGTGCCGAGCGTGGGCGACCGTCCACCTCGCGAGCTGTCGCGTCAGGCCCTGGCCGAAGTGGTAGAGCCTCGTTACGACGAGCTGTTCACCCTGATCCAGGCCGAACTGCGCCGCAGCGGCTACGAAGATCTGATCCCGGCCGGCATCGTGCTGACCGGGGGCACAGCGAAAATGGAAGGTGCGGTCGAACTGGCCGAGGAAATCTTCCACATGCCGGTCCGCCTGGGCGTACCGCACAGCGTCAAAGGGCTCGCTGATGTCGTGCGCAACCCGATCTACTCAACCGGCGTAGGCCTGTTGATGTACGGGCTGCAAAAACAATCGGATGGCATTTCGCTGTCCGGGATTGTCGGCAACAGCAGTTACAGCGACGAAACCAAGGCACCGGTGCTTGAGCGTATCAAGCGTTGGGTGCAGGGCAATTTCTAGGTTTCAACGTTCAACGGTTTCACAGCTTCAGATTCAGGGCTTCACCAGCAATATCGGCAGGCAGTAGGCAAAACTAACTAGAAAGCGGAAGGAGAGAGAAAATGTTCGAACTCGTAGACAACGTCCCGCAAAGCCCGGTTATCAAGGTTATCGGCGTAGGCGGTGGTGGCGGCAACGCTGTCAATCACATGGTCAAGAGCAACATCGAAGGCGTGGAATTCATCTGCGCCAACACTGATGCTCAAGCGCTGAAAAACATCGGCGCGCGGACCATTCTGCAACTGGGCACCGGCGTGACCAAGGGCCTTGGCGCTGGCGCCAACCCTGAAGTCGGTCGTCAGGCCGCACTGGAAGATCGTGAGCGCATTGCAGAAGTTCTGCAGGGCACCAACATGGTTTTCATCACCACTGGCATGGGCGGCGGTACCGGTACCGGTGCAGCCCCGATCATTGCTGAAGTGGCCAAGGAAATGGGCATTCTGACGGTCGCAGTCGTGACCCGTCCGTTCCCGTTCGAAGGTCGCAAGCGTATGCAGATCGCCGATGAAGGCATCCGCATGCTGTCCGAAAGCGTCGACTCGTTGATCACCATCCCCAACGAGAAGCTGCTGACCATCCTCGGTAAAGACGCCAGCCTGCTGTCGGCTTTCGCCAAGGCTGACGATGTACTGGCCGGTGCCGTTCGCGGTATCTCCGACATCATCAAGCGTCCGGGCATGATCAACGTCGACTTCGCCGACGTGCGTACCGTGATGAGCGAAATGGGCATGGCGATGATGGGCACTGGCTGCGCCAGTGGTCCTAACCGTGCACGTGAAGCGACTGAAGCGGCCATCCGCAACCCGTTGCTCGAAGACGTCAACCTGCAGGGCGCTCGCGGCATCCTGGTCAACATCACTGCCGGTCCTGACCTGTCTCTGGGTGAGTACTCGGACGTGGGTAGCATCATCGAAGCGTTCGCTTCCGAGCACGCGATGGTCAAGGTCGGTACTGTTATCGATCCGGACATGCGTGACGAGTTGCACGTGACCGTGGTTGCCACCGGCCTGGGCGCGAAAATCGAGAAACCTGTCAAGGTCATCGACAACACGTTGCAGACCACCCAGCAGGCTCCTGCACAGCAGGCGTCCCGCCAGGAAGCACCGTCGGTCAACTACCGTGACCTGGATCGTCCTACCGTGATGCGCAATCAGGCACACGCAGGCGCTACAGCCGCGGCGAAGATGAATCCCAACGATGATCTTGATTACCTGGACATCCCGGCTTTCCTGCGTCGTCAGGCCGATTGATGAAATGTATCAGGGGTATTAGGGTGATTGGTGTTCAGCAAAGGCATGGTCTGCTATCATCGCCAGCCTTTGTTGATACCAGTTCGCAACTTGCGCTGAAGCGGCCCATGCCATGATTAAACAACGCACCCTGAAAAATATTATCCGTGCCACAGGTGTAGGCCTGCACTCCGGGGAGAAGGTTTACCTGACCCTCAAGCCCGCACCTGTGAATACCGGCATTGTGTTTTGCCGAGCTGACCTTGACCCCGTCGTGCAGATCCCTGCGCGTGCGGAAAACGTCGGTGACACCACTCTGTCGACCACTCTGGTCAATGGTGATGTCAAAGTCGACACGGTAGAACACTTGCTCTCGGCCATGGCTGGCCTTGGCATCGATAACGCCTACGTCGAGCTCTCTGCCTCCGAAGTTCCTATCATGGACGGCAGCGCAGGCCCTTTCGTATTCCTGATTCAATCGGCAGGCCTGGAAGAACAGGACGCGCCGAAGAAATTCATCCGTATCCTGCGTGAAGTCACGGTGGAGGAGGGCGGTAAACGCGCTACCTTCGTGCCTTTCGAAGGGTTCAAGGTCAGTTTCGAGATCGATTTCGATCACCCCGTCTTCCGTGACCGCACCCAGAGTGCAAGCGTGGACTTTTCCAGCACTTCCTTTGTGAAGGAAGTCAGCCGTGCCCGGACCTTCGGGTTCATGAGTGATATCGAGTACCTGCGCAAGCACAACCTCGCACTCGGCGGCAGCGTGGAAAACGCCATCGTGGTCGACAAGGACGGTGTACTGAACGAAGACGGCCTGCGTTACGAGGACGAATTCGTCAAACACAAAATCCTCGACGCCATCGGTGACCTCTACCTGCTGGGCAACAGCCTGATAGGTGAGTTCCGGGGTTTCAAATCGGGGCATGCACTGAACAACCGTCTGCTGCGCACGTTGATCGAGCAGAAAGACGCTTGGGAAGTGGTGACTTTCGAGGATGCCAGTACGGCACCAATTTCTTACATGCGCCCTGTCGCGGCCGTGTAAGCAAGCTTTACTCTCTTTCCTTTTGTTCTTTAAAGGCTGCCCTCGGGTGGCCTTTTTTTATGGGTTTATTCAGGGGAAGTCAGTGTTCGTGGAGGCCTTGCAGCGATCAGGCAGGGTTACTTCCTGTCCTTTGCATGGCTGGCCAGTCGTTCAAGTGCGGCACGCAGGCGTGGATCGGTGATGCCTTCGGCGGTGGCCTGAATGTTTTCGGCAGCCACTGCCGACAGGTCGATCGTGTGCGTGGCCGCCCCGCGTGGCGCTTCAGGCGGCTGCACCTTGAACACAATGCGGGTCAGGTTGATGAATTCGTCGAAGGCCATCATTTGCCGGTGCAGGCGTTTCTGCTGGTAGCGCAGGCGCGTGGCCCAGTGACCGTCCGTCACGATCAGCAACAAGGTGCCCTCGCGCCACGAGGCCACGCGACAATGCTCGCGAGCCGCAGGCTGCAGCTGGCTTTCGAGCAGGCGCTGCAGATGGCTGAGGCGTTCGGCGTGGCGAAATATAGCCTTCAGGGGCTTGGCTTCACGCAGCAGAACAGCGGGCGGGCGGGCGTTCAGAGGACGAAAGGCCATGGAGGGATGCCTGGGTAACAAGATGAACATCTTAACAGAAAGCGTTCTGACGGCTGCTTTTCAGGGCATTTCCGTGCTTTCATATGCAAATCAATGAGTAACTTCCCCGGATAACGGGTTGAAGTGCTTGAAAATGGCCCCATTGTAAACCTGCCCCGTCACAGCGCTGTGCCAGCATCGTGGAATAACGCCACTTTCCTCACCATCGTTTCCGGGTAGAATGCTCGTTCGCATGCGGCCATCTGGGCTGCACGGGCGACTCACGGGGCCGCCCTCCATTCCTATGTGTGGAAGATCCTGTCGATATGTTTGCGCCTTTGTTGAAAAAACTTTTTGGAAGCAAGAACGAGCGTGAAGTAAAACGCATGCTCAAGACGGTACAGATCGTCAATGCCTTCGAAGAGCAAATGGTGGCCCTTTCGGACGAGCAACTGCGCGCCAAGACCGAAGAGTTCAAGGCCCGCATAGCCAAAGGCGAGACCCTCGATCAATTGCTCCCGGAAGCCTTTGCTGTCGCTCGTGAAGCGGGCAAGCGCGTCATGGGCATGCGCCACTTCGACGTCCAGTTGATCGGCGGCATGACCCTGCACGAAGGTCAGATCGCGGAAATGCGTACCGGTGAAGGTAAAACCCTGGTCGGTACGCTGGCTGTCTACCTCAACGCATTGTCCGGCAAGGGCGTTCACGTGGTTACCGTGAACGACTACCTCGCTCGCCGCGATGCCAACTGGATGCGTCCGCTGTACGAATTCCTCGGCCTGACCGTAGGCATCGTCACGCCATTCCAGCCGCCAGAAGAGAAGCGCGCCGCCTACGCTGCCGATATCACGTACGGCACCAACAACGAATACGGTTTCGATTACCTGCGCGACAACATGGCGTTCAGCATGGACGACAAGTTCCAGCGTGAACTCAATTTTGCCGTGATCGACGAAGTCGACTCGATTCTGATCGACGAAGCGCGTACGCCGCTGATCATCTCCGGTCAGGCTGAAGACAGCTCCAAGCTGTACACCGAAATCAACCGCCTGATCCCCAAGCTCGAGCAGCATATCGAGGAAGTGGAAGGCGAAGTCACCAAGCCGGGTCATTTCACCGTTGACGAGAAAACCCGTCAGGTCGAACTGAACGAAGCCGGTCACCAGTTCATCGAGGAAATGCTCACCGAAGTCGGCCTGCTGGCCGAAGGCGAGAGCCTCTACTCGGCGCATAACCTGGGCCTGCTGACTCACGTCTATGCCGGTCTGCGTGCGCACAAGCTGTTCAACCGCAACGTCGAATACATCGTTTCGGACGGTCAGGTGCTGCTGGTCGACGAACACACCGGCCGGACCATGCCGGGCCGTCGTCTGTCCGAAGGTCTGCACCAGGCCATCGAAGCCAAGGAAGGTCTGAACATCCAGGCTGAAAGCCAGACTCTGGCATCGACCACGTTCCAGAACTACTTCCGTCTGTACAACAAGCTGTCCGGCATGACCGGTACCGCCGACACCGAAGCGTTCGAATTCCACCAGATCTACAACCTGGCCGTCATGGTCATCCCGCCGAACAAGCCTTTGGCGCGTAAGGACTTCAACGACCTGGTCTATCTGACGGCGGAAGAGAAGTACGCCGCCATCGTCACCGACATCAAGGCCTGCATCGCGGAAAACCGTCCGGTACTGGTCGGTACGGCGACCATCGAAACTTCCGAGCACATGTCCAATCTGCTCAACAAGGAAGGCATCGAGCACAAGGTTCTGAACGCCAAGTTCCACGAAAAGGAAGCGGAAATCATTGCGCAGGCCGGTCGTCCGGGTGCGTTGACCATCGCCACCAACATGGCCGGTCGTGGTACCGACATCCTGCTGGGCGGCAATTGGGAAGTCGAGGTCGCCAATCTGGAAGACCCGACTCCCGAGCAGATCGCACAGATCAAGGCTGACTGGCAGAAGCGCCATCAGCAGGTGATCGAAGCGGGCGGCCTGCATGTCATCGCTTCCGAGCGTCACGAATCGCGTCGTATCGACAACCAGCTGCGCGGTCGTGCCGGCCGTCAGGGCGACACCGGCTCCAGCCGTTTCTACCTGTCGCTCGAAGACAGCCTGATGCGCATCTTTGCCTCTGACCGGGTGAAGAACTTCATGAAGGCGCTGGGTATGCAGTCCGGCGAGGCCATCGAGCATCGCATGGTGACCAACGCCATCGAAAAAGCGCAGCGCAAGGTGGAAGGTCGCAACTTCGACATCCGCAAACAGTTGCTTGAATTCGATGACGTGGCCAACGAGCAGCGTAAAGTGATTTATCACATGCGTAACACGTTGTTGGCTGCCGAGAACATTGGCGAGACCATTGCCGACTTCCGCGAGGAAGTGCTCAACAACCTGATCAGCCAGCACATTCCGCCACAGTCGCTGCCGGAGCAGTGGAATGTTGCAGGCCTGGAATCGGCGCTCAATACCGACTTCGCGGTTCAACTGCCGATCCAGCAGTGGCTCGACGAAGACGACAAGCTGCACGAAGACAGCCTGCGCGAAAAAATCATGGCGCAGTTGCTGGTGGCGTACAACGAGAAGGAAGACCAGGCCAGCGCCGAAGCGCTGCGCTCCTTCGAGAAGCAGATCCTCCTGCGCGTGCTGGACGACCTGTGGAAAGATCACCTGTCGACCATGGACCACCTGCGTCACGGTATCCACCTGCGCGGCTACGCTCAGAAGAACCCGAAGCAGGAATACAAGCGCGAGTCCTTCACGCTGTTCCAGGAACTGCTCGACTCGATCAAGCGCGACACCATCCGTGTGCTCTCGCATGTTCAGGTTCGTCGCGAAGATCCAGAGGAAGAAGAGGCACGCCTGCGTCAGGACGCCGAAGAGCTGGCCAGTCGCATGCAGTTCGAACACGCGCCTGCCCCGGGCATCGAGCAACCGCTGCTCGACGAAGAGGGTGGCGAAGCGCCTGTTGCCGTTGCATCCGAGCCGGTTCGCAACGACCAGAAGCTGGGTCGCAACGAGCTGTGCTGGTGTGGTTCGGGCAAGAAATTCAAGCACTGTCACGGCCAGATCAACTAAGCCTTTGACTGTGTAATACCTGCGCCGCGACCGGCTTGCCCGTCGCGGCGTTTTTTCATTGAGCGCCGTACCGATGCGGACGGCGCCACACTCCATGAGGAGCACCCCGATGGCTGTTGGTCTTGGTCCTTTGCCTGCGTTGCACCCGGTTCCCGGTTTTGAACTTGGCATTTCTTCTGCCGGCATCAAACGCCCGGGGCGCAAGGATGTTGTGGTCATGCGCTGTGCCGAAGGCTCCAGCGTTGCCGGTGTTTTCACCTTGAATGCGTTCTGCGCAGCGCCGGTCATTCTGGCCAAACAGCGCGTCCAGGGCACTGTGCGTTATCTGCTGACCAACACCGGCAATGCCAATGCGGGCACGGGCGAACCGGGTCTGGTGGCGGCGCGGCGTACCTGCGAGAAGCTGGCGCAACTGACTGGCGTCGATGCTTCGGCGGTGCTGCCCTACTCGACGGGCGTGATCGGCGAGCCGTTGCCGGTGGAAAAGATCGAAGGCGCCCTGCAAGCCGCGCTGGATGATCTGTCTGTGGATAACTGGGCCGCTGCGGCGACCGGGATCATGACCACCGACACCCTGCCCAAAGGCGCCAGCCGTCAGTTCAGCCATGACGGCGTGACCGTCACTGTGACCGGCATCAGCAAGGGCGCAGGCATGATTCGCCCGAACATGGCGACCATGCTCGGTTACATCGCCACCGACGCCAAAGTGGCGCAGAGCGTGCTTCAGGACCTGATTCGTGACGGCGCCAACAAGTCGTTCAACCGCATCACCATCGATGGCGACACCTCGACCAACGATTGCTGCATGCTGATCGCCACCGGTCAGGCTGACCTGCCGGAAATTACCGAGGCCAAAGGTCCGTTGTTCGAGGCGTTGAAGAAAGCCGTGTTCGACGTGTGCATGGAGGTCGCTCAGGCCATCGTGCGTGACGGTGAAGGTGCGACCAAGTTCGTGACCGTGGAAGTCAACGGTGGCGGCAATCATCAGGAATGCCTGGACGTAGGTTATGCCGTGGCCCACTCGCCGCTGATCAAGACCGCGCTGTTCGCCTCCGACCCGAACTGGGGACGTATCCTGGCGGCGGTCGGCCGTGCCGGTGTGCCGGATCTTGACGTGAGCAAGATCGACGTATTCCTGAGTGGCGTATGCATCGCCAGCCAGGGCTGCCGCGCCACGACCTACACCGAAGAGCAGGGCTCGGCGGTGATGGCCGAAGAAGAAATCACTATCCGTATCGAGCTGGGCCGCGGCGATTGCAGCGAAACGATCTGGACCACCGATCTTTCTCACGAGTACGTGAAGATCAATGCGGAATACCGCACCTGATTCAATGCCCGGCGCGCCGGCATCCTGTCTTCGCGCCGGGCTCAATGGAGCTGAACCATGAGCCTGCATCTGATTATCGGCGACAAACGCTACTCCTCCTGGTCGCTGCGTCCCTGGCTGGTGCTGGAAATGACCGGTGCTCCGTTCACCGATCAGGTTATCCGCCTCAACCAGCCTGACACCCGCGCGAACATTCTCAAGTATTCACCGACCGGCAAGGTCCCTGCGTTGCAGTGCGAGCACGGCACGATCATCGATTCGCTGGCCATTTGCGAATACCTGGTCGAGCGTTTTCCGGACGCTGACCTGTGGCCGAGCGACACCGCCGCGCGTGCCCAGGCGCGTTCTGCCTGCGCGCAGATGCACAGCGGTTTTGTCAGCCTGCGTTCGAACATGCCGATGGACCTGCGTCAGGATCAGGCACTGGAAGTGATTCCGGTCAATACCCAGAACGACATCGACCGTATCGTCGAGCTGTGGGCCGAATGCCGCAATGCGGCGGCCGAAAGCGGTCCGTTTCTGTTCGGCAAGCCGAGCATTGCCGATGCGTTCTTCGCGCCGGTGGCGATTCGTCTGCGCAGCTATCGTGTCGAGTTGCCCGCAGAAGCGCTGGCTTACATCGAAACCATCTACCAATGGCCTGCCTTCAAACGCTGGCAGCAGGCCGGTCTGGAGGAGTCCTGATCGTGAAACGAGTGCATGTGGCCGCCGCCGTCATTCGTGGTGCTGACGGCAGCGTATTGATTGCCCGACGTGCCGATACCCAGCATCAAGGTGGCCTCTGGGAGTTTCCCGGCGGTAAGGTCGAGGAGGGCGAGACCGTCCAGGCGGCGCTCACACGTGAACTGCAGGAAGAGCTGGGTATCCTGGTGACGGCTGCGCGTCCGCTGATCAAGGTCTGCCACGACTATCCGGACAAGCAGGTGCTCCTGGACGTCTGGGAAGTCTCGGCCTTCACTGGCCAGGCGCATGGCGCCGAAGGGCAGCCGCTGGTCTGGGCCACCCCGCGCGAGCTGGCCAATTATGACTTTCCAGCCGCCAATCAGCCGATCGTCGCGGCGGCACGTTTGCCTGGCGAGTATCTGATCACGCCTGACGGGCTGGACACTATCGAGCTGTTGCGCGGTATGCAGAAAGCCATCGCCGGTGGCATCAAGCTGGTCCAGTTGCGTGCGCCGGGTGGTTACGACCCGAAGTACCGCGACCTGGCCGTGGATGCGGCGGGCCTGTGTGCCGGCAAGGCGCAACTCATGCTCAAAGGGCCTCTGGAGTGGCTGGGCGACTTTCCGTCCGCCGGCTGGCACCTGACGGCGGAGCAACTGCGCAAGTACGCCAGTCGCGGCCGTCCGTTCCCGGAGAACCGCTGGCTGGCGGCGTCATGCCATAACGCCGAAGAGCTGGCTCTGGCCGAGCAGATGGGCGTGGATTTCGTCACCCTGTCGCCCGTTCAGCCAACCCTGACCCACCCTGATGCACAGCCGCTGGGCTGGCAGCAGGCAACGCAATTGATCGCAGGCTTCAACAAGCCGGTCTTTCTGTTGGGCGGAGTGGGCCCTGCCGAGCGTCAACAGGCCTGGGAGAGCGGCGCACAGGGCGTGGCCGGGATTCGCGCGTTCTGGCCTGACGAGATCGTCTGACGCTCAGCAGAGGACACAGAGCGTCCAGAACGGCATGCCCACGCAGAGTAACTAGCGTTATACACAAGTCTGCTCTTGATTCTGGCCGCAGGCCGTGGGAGCGAGCTTGCTCGCGAAGAGGCCAGTAAAACCCCTGAAAATGGGGCGTCTGGACCGACGTCTTCGTGAGCCCGCCTCGCTCACTCCCACAAGACCTATACCTAACGCCAGGACGCTGGCGTGAGGATGTCTTCTGTGCTGCTCCGTTTAATGGATATGTCCATCAAAGCGGCTTGGCCGCGGGCTGCCAAAGGATCTCGGCAATGCCCTGTCGTCTGGCGATCAATCGGGCTGCGACGAACAGCAGGTCCGACAGCCTGTTGATGTACGCCAGCCCTGCGCCTTCCAGCGGCTCGACGGCATTCAGATGCTGACAGCGACGTTCTGCACTGCGCGCCAGGCTACGGCAGATGTGCGCTTGGGCGATCAGCGATGAACCGCCTGGCAAAATGAAATTCTCCAGCGGGCCAAGTTCCTCATTCCAGACATCAATGGCGGCTTCCAGCCGCTCGACCTCGGCTTCGTTCAGCGCCTTGTAGGTCGGCATGGCCAGTTCCCCGCCCAGATCGAACAGTCGGTGCTGGCAGGGTGCGAGTACCTCGATCACTTCGTTGAGCGCCGGGACGCGCTGAGCTTCATCGATCAACCCCGCCAGCAACAGTCCCAGTTGGCTGTTGAGCGTGTCGACCTCACCGATGGCCTCGACGCGCGGATGATCCTTGGAGACCCGACGGCCATCGCCCAGACCGGTTTCACCGGCATCGCCGGTGCGCGTGTAAATCTTCGACAAACGAAAGCCCATTGATGCGATTCCTGATCAGGATTTTGAAATGACCTGCTGCTGAACGCTGACCGGGTTGGCCACCAGCGGTAGACGCAGCGTAAAGCAGGTGCCTGTGCCGAGAGAGGAATGTACCTCCATCTGGCCTTTGTGGTTGTTGGTGACAATGAAGTAGGACACCGACAGACCCAGCCCGGTGCCCTGGCCGATTTCCTTGGTGGTGAAAAACGGCTCGAACGTACGCTTGCGGATGCTCTCCGACATGCCGATGCCATTGTCCTCCACCTGAATCTCGGCCCACGGCGGATTGAGACGCGTGCGCAGGGTAATGCGCCCAGGCTCTTCGCTCTCCGGCCGCTGGTGGATGGCCTGCGCGGCGTTCTTCAGCAGGTTCAGCAGCACCTGCTCCAGCTCGTTGGCAATGCACGGCACCGGACCCAGTTCGGGGTCGAACTGACGGATGATGTGCTGACCCTTGAAGTCGAAGCCGATGGTCAGATCGAAGTCGTTACTGGCGATCTCCACGGCCTGATCGATCAAGGCCGGCAAGTCACAGGGCGATAACTGCCGACTGCTCAGGCGGCTGAAATTGAGCATGTGGCTGACAATTTTTGCGGCCCTGGCACCGGCCTGTTGAATACCGTCGAGCAGTTTCGGCACTTCGCGGCTTTCCAGGTAATGGTTGACCTGCGCCAGATCGATGCCGTCGGCCTCAGCCTGCTCGATGTTCTTCGGCAGTTCCGGGGACAGCCGCCGACGTATGTTCTGTACATTGTGCAGTATGGCGCCCAGCGGGTTGTTGATCTCATGCGCCATGCCTGCTGCCAGACCGCCGACAGACAGCATTTTTTCCGACTGCACCATCATTTCTTCCAGCGATATGCGCTGGGTGATGTCATCGATCCGGATCACCACGCCGCGCCCGGCATCGCCAGTCAACGGGTAGAACGTCAGAGCGTAGTGGCGGGGCTCGTCATTCTTGATCCAGGTCACGCGCTCGATCTTGGTCACGCTGTGACGCTCGACGGTGTGTTTGATCTGCGGCAGAAACGAGCGCATCGGCTCGAAGGCCAGGAAGATCGGCTGGTTCAGCGCTTCGTCCAGTGTGGTGCCGGACAATGCTGTGGCTTCCTGATTCCACTGGGTGACGTACAGCTGTTCATCCAGCGCAATCATCGCCGACGGCATCGAGTCGATGATGCTGTTGAGGTAATTCTGAAAGCCGGTGAGCTTCTTCTCAATCTTGCTGCGCACCTGGACTTCCAGCTCCAGCTTGCGGTTGGTGTGGCGGGTTTCCTCGGCCAGCCCCTGGGCCTGATCGTAGGCTTCCTGCGAGTCGTCGCGCGCGCGCTTGAGTTGCTGTTCACGCGCTTCGATACGCGACAGCATGGTGTTGAACGCCTCGGCCAGACTGCCGATTTCATCTTCGTTACCGGGTTCTGCGCGCAGTGCGTAGTTCTCTTCGCGGGTCACCTGCCGGGACAATTCTTCCAGTTGGTAAATGGGCTCGGTGATCAGTCGGCGAATCTGCCGCGCCACCACCAGCCACAGCAACACGCTGAACACCAGAATGCCCAGGCTGGCGGTCAGCGTGCCGGTGTAGAAGGCCGGTGGCAGCTCGCTGCTGGCCACCAGCAGCAGATGCCCTGGCGGCTCGCCACCTTTGGGGACGGTGATGACTTGCGTGCTGCGAAATTCGGTGAGGCGCCAGCTGTCCAGGTCTTTGAAGCGTCTGGGCAGCTCAAGGCTTTCGCCCTGATGCATCTGTTCAAGCCGCTCGCCGTTGTTGTCATACAGGGCTGCGGCACGCAACGGCCCATAGCTTCTCAGCTCCTTGAGCAGCGCGCGCGCCTCATCAGGCGAGTACAAGGCCCGCTCGTTGAGGTTGGCGCTGCTGATCAGCCTGCCGATGGTCTGCAGGGCCTGCGGAGCCATCGCCTCCTGAGAGATGTAATAGGCCGCGCTGATGAAGGTCAGGTTGGCGACCAGCAGTACGGTGGTCATCAGGACCAGCAGGGCGGCCAGCAGTTTCTGGCCGACGGGCAGGTTTTCCAGGCGTTGGCGCAAGGGCATTGGGCAAGTCGCAGTGACGGGTGATGCGAGCAGGGTAGCGCGGGCTAGTCGGTACGCAAACCCTTGCTTGCCAGATGAGCGGTCAGACGCGTCTGCAAATGCTGCAGGTGCGGTGCCGGGCAGCCATGACGTACTGCGGCTGCACACGCGTAACCCAGCAGGTAGCTGATTTCGGTGCGTCGCCCGTGAAGCACATCCTGATACATGGAAGAGTAGTTGGCGGCGGTCGCCTGGATGACCCGTAGCACTTCCGCATGCAGTTCCTGCGCAGCCGCTGGCTGGCCGCAGCGGCCCAGCAGGTCGCTCAGCTCGGCGCACAGCGTGGCGACCTCGCAGGCGTGCTCGAGCAGGCCACCATTACGGCAGTCGTGCAGGACCGTCAGCGGGTTGATCGCGCAGTTGAGGGCCAGCTTGCGCCACAGGCGGGTCAGGATGTCCGGCGTCCATTCGTGGGGAATGCCACTGTCGTGCAAATCCTGCACAAGCGCGGGGGCTGTCGGGTTGGATGCATCACCCAGCCAGTTGAAACCATGGCCAGCGAACCTGACGCGCCAGTCCGACTCCAGAAACGCGCCTTCGGTGCTGGACGTGAACAGGCAGCGCGCGTGGGGGATTTGCGCCGCCACAGCGTCCTGGCTGCCCAGGCCGTTCTGCAACAGGATGACGTCGGCCTGCGCCGTCAGTCGCGGAGCCAGTTGAGCGACAGCCTGCTCGGCCTCGTAAGCCTTGCAGGCCACCAGCAGCCGTTCGATGGGCTGTCGATGGTCGGCGGTCTGTGCTTCGACCGGGTACGCATGGGCGATATCGTTTTCGACCAGCGTCACGCAGCTGCCATTGGCTTGATAGGCGGCCAGCCGATCCGCGTTGCGAAGGATCAACCGCACCGGCAGATTCGCGCGTGCCAGTCGCGTCGCCCAGAGACTGCCCAGGCTGCCCGCACCGAGAACATGCCATGTCACCGCCATCACAGCGGCACGTTATGGCGCTGAAGCGGTCTGCAGAAGATGAAAACAAGGATGTGCATGGAAGGCTCACAGTGAACGCCGGAAAAGTCTCGTTATAATGAGCGTTCTTTCACACCGTCAAGTCATGCGTGCCCGAATTGTGCGCACGCCGTTTATCTGGAGAACATACATGCCCTCGTTCGACGTAGTGTCCGAATTGGATAAACACGAAGTCACGAATGCCGTCGACAACGCTATCAAAGAGCTGGACCGTCGCTACGACCTCAAAGGCAAAGGCACGTTCGAGTTCAAGGAGCTGACTGTCACGCTGACCGCAGAAGCAGACTTCCAGCTGGAGGCCATGATCGAAATCCTCAAGCTGGCGCTGGTCAAACGCAAGATCGACGCGAAGTGCCTCGAGATCAAGGACGCCTACGCCTCCGGCAAATTGATGAAGCAGGAAGTCATCCTGCGTGAAGGCATCGACAAGGAGCTGGCGAAGAAAATCGTCGCTCACATCAAGGAAGCCAAGCTCAAGGTCCAGGCCGCCATTCAGGGCGAGCAGGTGCGGGTGACCGGCAAGAAGCGCGACGACCTGCAAGAAGCCATCGCAGCGCTGCGTGCCTACGATTCTGGCATGCCTTTGCAATTCAACAACTTCCGCGACTGATCGTTGCATTGAAAGCCGGGGAACCCTGCGTTCCCCCGCCAGTCCGAATCGCCCTGAGCATTGAAATGACGGCAGGTCGCCGTGGTTTTGATCGCAGTTCGTGACGAGTAAGGAGATAACGATGGATTTAAACGCAGAAGTCGGTCATCTGTGGCAAGCGTCGCAGGCCTGGATTCCGATGATCATGGAGTACGGCAGCCGCTTGCTGCTGGCAGTCGTCACACTTTGCGTAGGCTGGTGGCTGATCAACCGGCTGACCGGCAAACTGGGCGCCTTGCTGGCCTTGCGACACGCCGATCTGGCCTTGCAGGGCTTCGTCAGTAATCTGGCCAACGTCATTCTTAAAATCCTGCTGGTGGTCAGCGTCGCGTCGATGATCGGCGTGGAAACCACCTCGTTCGTGGCGGCGATCGGTGCGGCCGGTCTGGCGATCGGTCTGGCCCTGCAAGGCAGCCTGGCAAACTTCGCCGGTGGTGTGCTGATTCTGTTGTTCCGCCCGTTCCGTATCGGTGACTGGATCGAAGCCCAGGGTGTGTCGGGAACCGTCGACAACATCCAGATCTTCCACACCGTGCTGCGCACCGGCGACAACCGTACCGTGATCATTCCCAACGGCAACCTGTCCAACGGCATCATCACCAACACCAACCGTCAGCCGACCCGCAAGATCACCTTCGACATCGGCGTCAGCCATGACGCCGATCTCAAGAAGGCCTTGCAGGTCCTGCTGGACATGGCCGACGACCCGCGCGTCCTCAAGGACCCGGCCCCCCAGGCTGTGGTGGCTGCGCTGGGGGAGAACGCAATTACCTTGTCCCTGCGTGTCTGGACCAGCAGTGGCGACATGGGCGACGTGACGTCGATGTTCAACATCGAAGCGCGCGACCGCCTGAAGGACGCAGGCATCGAGATCCCACTGCCGCAACGGATTGTGCGGGTGGTTCAGGAATAGTGGTTTGTGCGGTATGACAAAGCCCTGGCTCGTGAGAGTCGGGGCTTTTTTGTATGCGTTCGTTAAAGGCTGGTATTTGTGGCGAGTACCGCTTTTGTGGCCGACTCATCATCGTCTTCTTGAATATTGCGTCTACATAGATCAGATATTTTTGGGTGTGACTTTTGGGACTCATTGCAGCTTGATGATTAAAAAGCACACAAAGGCTGACGTTGCCGTCAGGCCTCCCGCCAAGGCATGTATGAAAAAAACTGTTCGGATTTTTCTGGAGCGTCTCCACGGTTTCTTCAAATATGCATATATAAGCAACATTCCAGTTGCGACAAACTCTATGCCCAGGAGTGAGAATATCGTTCCGACGACAGTCAGCGCTCCCATGCCTAAATTACTGGCCGTTTGAAGCACGTATATACAAAGGGCTATACCGCTAATGGGCAGCCAGATTCCCAAGCCAATGAGCGTGAGAAGAAAATAGTGGCCGATATGATTTTCAGCTTCTGTTGTCATTGTTCGATCCTTGTTTTTCTATCCAGTTGGCGTGCAGGTTTTTTCTTCGATAGTGAAACGTCACACCTCTGTAAGGGTCCGGCCAAGTCATCTACCCAGCCCCGCAAAGCCAGGACATGGTGTGCACTTAAATTTAAGTGGGCACCAGTCCTAGCCTTTTAAGCGGGTATTTCATGCAGCCAAAACGCCGCTCCTATTCCAAGTCCTTCAAAGCCCAGGTCATTCAAGAGTGTGCCCAGCCCGGCGCTTCGATTTCCTGCACCGCTGTCTTGCTGCAATCTTCGATCAAAATTGTTTGTCGAAGCTTTCGACAGATGGCAGACGGGTCGTGCAGGGGCCGTACTCCACGCTGTGCCCCGTCAGATGACTATCCACCGGCTTTACCTTGAACTGCTGGCCGTCGATGAGCCCCGTAGTGGCCAGCGAAAGCAAGGAATACCGGCGCATGGCCTTGGGGTCTGTGTTATCGCAAGGCTCGACGACCTGGACATTCAGCCCGCCAAAATACTCGATAGTGATGTCCAGTGAACCACTGGCAGGATAATCGCCCTCGAACAGCGACCATTTCTTGAAGGTACCGCATCCCCTGCCACCATAGAGCGCGATGTTCAGGCAAAAGAACCGGTCGCCGGCCGGTGCGCTTTGTTGAACACGTACCACCGTATTGGCAAGGGGCTGGTCGTTTTCATCGACCACTTGCACGGTAATGTGCACCGGTTTAGGCATACGGCTTTTTTCTACGCCCGACGTGCATCCGGCCACGGACAAGATCAGTACGGCCGCCGTGGCCAGCAGGGGAAATGCTTTCATTGAGAGGTCTTCTATAAAGGATCCCATCCCGGACAGCCATGCCCTTTGGATCACGGTACCCGGGTTGATCGTGCGGCATTGTTGCATGTTCCGTGCGGGTTCGGCCCTGTGGTCATTTCGTGAGGGCCACAAAGGGTGTAATAACACACCTCTCGCACGGCTCGTACTTACGGTGAGCCATAGGTGAACGGATCTGCGCCGCGGTTCTGGCTGTTCTTCGCTTTACGGGCTTCATCGGGCGGGCGGACCATTTGTACGGTCAGGCTGCCATCGGTGCCTGCGTAGACCACTGCACTGACGCCGCCATCCTTGTAACTGGCTATGGTCGCCAGATTGATTTCGACCAGCGCACCGCTGACCCCGGTATTGCCCAGACGACGACCAATGTCGTAGCCCTCTTCGACATTGCCGAGCTCAAGACCATGGCCGTCCTTGTTCAGGTCGTGCAGGGCGTTGTTCAGCGCGATTTCCGCTTCCGGGTTGTTGGTGCTGTCATAGAACACCCGCACAGGTTTCTGACCGTCGGGCAGCGTGTCCAGCGCCTGTACCCAAGCTGCTTGTAGGGCTTTGGCTTGCAATGCAGGTTTCAGGCGCTTGCCGTTTTCATCCTGCATGGGCGCCTTGATCGGGCGGTGCAGATAACCGAGTACCGGCGCAGCATCCAACTCCTTGACCTGATGCTGATTCCAGCGGATCGGCAGCCAAGGGGAAGGCTCGAAGTTGCCGGGACCACGGTTGCTGATGGTTTTCCAGAGCGTGGGGAGTTGGGATTGCCAGTAGGCGGTTGATATGGTGCCTGGGCCTAATGGATCTTTAATTCCTTTAGTTTTCTGCGCGTCCTCATAGATTTTTCTGAATTTACGCGGCTGCTCCCAGTAGAAAGCCCAGAGCTTGCCCAGATCGGTATCTTTGTTCTGGTTGTCTTCTGCGTCGTTGGTCGCATAAGGACGAACGTAGCGATCCACTCGGTCCGAGCGAGTAATCAGCAGGCCTGTCATGCTTTCGAATACTGTTGGCACTACTTGAGTATTTTTTTGCAAGCCTGGAGTACCGCGTTCGCGATATAGGTTCCGCGTTACGTCCCCGTCTTCGCTTGCGATAAGTGCCTGTGGCACTTTCGGGTTATCTTCAAAAAAAATAAACAGCCGCTCAATCATACCTTGTGCGTAGTTGGTATTTTCGTCTTCTTGCCAGAGAAACTGTGTGACTCCTAGCGTCGCTGCATTTCGGCCTGAGTTGATAATACTTGCAGCGCGGTAGGGCTTCTTGTAGGGGTTTGGAGGCCCGAGCGCAAAAACAGGAATTGGCCAGTAAGCTACTGATGGGCTTGCCGCATGCTGAAAAGCTACCCGAGTATTGATATCTGCAGTCGTCTCTCGCGAGCTTAACGATGGATCGTAGGCTTTGGCTTGTGAAGGAAATATCGATAAAAAGTTGTTATTTTTTTTAACAATTTCTCGCCAGACAGACGATTGATGAAAGTCATTTACCGCAAGGCCTACTCCTCGTATTTCTAGCGAGTATGTTCGTGCTTGCGCAGCCTGTTGTTCTGCATTTTTAGCAATAATCTCGGATTTATAAGCCGCCAGTTCGTGCTTTTCATTGGCAATAGCGTTGCCCCACCAATGCCCGCTGTAGCTAAGCAGAACCGCACTTAAAATCCCTGCAATGCCCCAGCGGGTCACCGAATGTATGTTACGCAATTCCATATGGTTTTCCTGTGCTTCCCTTGCATAGCCTGATCACAAATAAAACCCCTAGACCACTCGCACATTCATGGCATGGCTGGCCACACCCTGGCAGCCGCACGCCAGTCGATGGCCGTGCAGGACCACCGGGATGCCGTTCAGCTTTCGGGTGGGGTGGCCTTCGATAAAGGCGAACTCACCCGCATGAAGCGTGCAGGTGGCTTTGTCGCCCAGCACGGCCGGAGGCTTGCCATTGAGGGTGTGGGTGCCTGCCAGTTGGCAGGACACCACTCGGCCACCGCTGCTGGTGGCGTCGCCCAGGCAGACCGGATAACTCACTCTGCAGGTGCCCCGCCGGTTGGCGAGCCGAAGGTGAACGGATCTGCGCCTCGGTTCTGGCTGTTCTTCGCTTTACGGGCTTCATCGGGCGGGCGGATCATTTGTACGGTCAGGCTGCCATCGGTGCCGGCGTAGACCACGGCGCTGACGCCGCCATCCTTGTAACTGGCGATGGTTGCCAGATTGATCTCGACCAGCGCACCGCTAACCCCGGTATTACCCAGACGACGACCGATGTCGTAGCCCTCTTCGACATTGCCCAGCTCAAGACCGTGGCCGTCCTTGTTCAGGTCGTGCAGGGCGTTGTTCAGGGCGATTTCGGCTTCCGGGTTATTGGTGCTGTCGTAGAACACCCGCACAGGTTTCTGACCATCTGGCAAGGTATCCAGCGCCTGCACCCAGGCGGCTTGCAGCGCTTTGGCTTGCAACGCAGGTTTCAGGCGCTTGCCGTTTTCATCCTGCATGGGCGCCTTGATCGGGCGGTGCAGATAGCCGAGTACCGGCGCAGCATCGAACTCCTTGACCTGATGCTGACCCCAACGGATCGGCAGCCAAGGGGAGGGCTCGAAGTTGCCGGGGCCACGGTTGCTGATGGTTTTCCAGAGCGTGGGGAGTTGGGATTGCCAGTAGGCGGTCGATATCGTACCAGGGGCGAGTGGAGCTTTAACCCCTTTGGCCTTTTCTGCATCCTCATATATTTTTCTAAATTTTCGCGGCTGTTCCCAGTAGAAAGCCCACAGTTTGCCCAGGTCAGTATTTTTGTTTTGATTGTCTTCCGGCTCTTGAGTCGCGTAAGGGCGAATATACCTGTCCACCCGGTCCGAACGAGCGACCAGCAGTCCGGTCATACTTTCGAATATTGTCGGTACTACTTGGGCGTTTTGCAGTGCCGGTGTCCCAGGCTTTCGATAAACGTCACGAGTAATATCCCCATCTCTGCTTGCGATGAGGGCCTGTGGCACCTGTGAATTGTCGTCGAAAAAATTAAATAGTCGTTCGATCATGGCCTGTGCATGGGTAGTGCTTTCATCGTCCTGCCAGAGAAACAGCGCAACTCCCAGTGTTGCTGCATTTCGGCCAGAGTTGATCAAGCCTGCAGCTCTATAGGCTTTATCGAACAGATTCGGAGGCCCCAGTGCGAACACGGGTATTGGCCAATAGGCGATCGCGTCGCCAGCCGAATGCTGGAAAGCTGCACGAATTTTTATATCTCTGCTAATTTTGCGTGAGTCAAGCGACGCATCATAGTCCTTGGCGTCATTGGAGTAGATGGATGTAAAATTATTGTTTTTCTTCTTTATAAAACTCCAAATTTCTGATTGGCTATCGTGAAAAATGGCGATTCCCGCTCCTCTTATTTCCAGCGAATATGTCCGTTGCTGAGTTGCCATTTGCTCGTTCTTTTGAGCTGTAACCTCTGTTCTATAAGCTGCCAGCTCAGCTTTCTCATGGGCGATGGCTTTCCCCCACCAGTGTCCGCTATAGACCAGCAAAACCAAGCCTAAAATGCCTGCGATGCCCCACCGCAATACCGGGTTTATGTCACGAAGTTGCATATCGTTTTCCTGTGCTTTTAGGTAGACAAGCAGGACAAATCCAAGCCAAAGGACCTGCAAAACAATGGTCACCCATAAATATCTTTTCAATTTCGGGCGAAGTAGCACGCTTTGTGGACGATTGATCATTGGACACCCCGAAATTTGGGGGCGCTCTGGATGAGTTGCGGCGGTGTTAGTGACACTAGATTCGTTGAAGGGAATTCCCCTTCCTCATAGTACAGGTAGCTAGCTTTGACTAGAGCCCGAGCTTCTTCACTGAGCCTTTCCCAGCCTGGTGATTCACTAATTGTGAGAAATTGCGCCTCGTCGATCTTCCAATCCGCAATCGCCACCAGCACATCACGCATTGCCGGATCATCCAAGCATTTAGCTTGGCCAATAGCGATGTCCATTGCAGTCACCCAGCGATGATTTTCCGGGCTACGTAGTATGCCTGAGTGATAGGAGTTTTCGCTCCATGCATCACGGTTTTTCTCCATACGATCTCGAGCTTCTTTTGGCGTTTCTTCCCTTTGGTAAATATACCCTGTTAAAACGTTGGCATAGTTTCTGGGTCTTCCTACCCGTACTTGGCGGGTTTTTTTTTCTGGATCATCAGAAAGCGCGTTGAAGCGTTCTAATGCTTGGCGCTTCGTCACTTTTGGACCGTCATATTCAGTGGGCATTTCTATCCATAAGAACGTAGCGGCGTCCTTCCCTAACGCAACGCTTTTGCCAACGTCGTCTGGTCTATCCAAGCCTGAAGTTGTTGGTGTGCCAGTTTCCGCTTCGCCGCCGAACATTTCTGGTTCATGAGGCGGAGTCAGCGCTTCGGCATTAATAAGGCGTTCTTGCCTCTCTGGGATGGGCGCGCGGGCAATCATACCGGCTCCAAATGAGCTACCTGGGTATCGAGCTTCGCCTGAGGCACGCATGAGTTCGGGTTGTGGCGTGTTGCCGATCAGGATCGGCTCACCATAGCGATGGCGCTTAGTCCACATGCGTTGATAGAAGCGTAGTTGCTGGAGCACCATCATTGCCATTCGTCCATCAGGTAGAGCATCAGGCATTCCATAGGTCCCGATGCCTTGGACGTCATCCAGTGAGACAGTGGTGTCATCCGGGCAGAAATACAGATACACCTTTCCTCGGTTATCCCGCTCGGGAAAGACTGTCATGCTGCCCACTTTATTTTTGCGGATACCTTGAGTGGGTGACCATCGCGAACCGCTTCTGCCGCAGTAGGTTTTAGCGTCCCTGAGTTCTGACATGGCTGGTTGTGTGTGTGGCTTATTTGTTATTGCAGTTACGATCCCAACTAGCGTTGAAAATGTGTCTTGGTCTTTGGGAGTGTTACCAGGCAACACACAATAAGGCGTATCAACCATGATAAAAGTATCTGCGCAACGGTCTCCTCCATCTACCAGCAACGCTTGCGCCAGCAAGGTGACTATCGTGCCTTGGCTGTGGCCCATGATTGTTATTGTCTCGTCAGGCGACACGCGACGGATCTCGCGTATCAGCATAGCCAAGCGGTGAGCCGCTAATACGCAATAGTGCCGCGCTGGCGAGTGACCAAAATATAAAGCGTTGTCTGGCTTAAACGTTTCAAGAGCGATGCTTTTCAGATTGGGCTTAAAGCCTTCTCCGTAGACATCCGGTATGTTATTGGTCGCGTTGGCAATAAAACCTCCCGCCTTGGCAAAGTGGCGGTCCAGACGGTTGCCGTTGATGTCCTGAAACTGGTTACGCATTCTGAACGGATCGCCCGCGTTATCACGCTTGATTTGATCGGGTGCTGCCCGATGTCCCCAATAAAAGGGAATCAACAGGCTATGGGTTTTCGGGTCAGATGCGTCGCGCCGATAAAGATAGGTGTCAGGATCATCGAGCATGGCTTTCTGATCACTGTCCCTTTCCTCGTAGGGCACTTTTTTTGCCTCGTTGTACCTTACCCCATACCTTCCAGCCACCAGATCCGGCCGATCCAGCCGCTCATTCACCCCCTGACACAACCCGGTCTCCACCGACTCATAAGAAGCCCCCGGGTCATTCACACCGTGCAGAAAGATCACTACGCCTGGCAAGTCGGCGGGCACTTCCATTTTGCTGGTGGTGTTGAGGTTGGGGATCAGGCGCGTATTGCCTTGGGCAACGGCGTATTCATCGGCGCCGTTCATTGCGCACCTCCTTTCGGTGTGCCGCTGCGCAGTGCCGATACTTGCGCCTGATGCATCATTTCGCGTTCCACGCGCTCGGTCAGTCCGTCTGCGTTTGTCATTCCTTTCACCAGGCTGCCATCTTCCAGTTTGATTTCATACGAGTGATCCGCTGCTGCCCGCGGGCTTTGTTCGCTGTGGCCGGGGTAGTGGAAGGTGACCTGCTGGGCGGCGGGGTCGCGGCCGAATGAGGGGATCGACGCGCTGTCGGTCTTGGGGCCGATCCAGTCGTGTTCGCTGGCGTGCACAGTGACTTTGCCTTGCGAGCCAATCTCGACGCCGCCGCCAATCTTGATGTAACTGCCGTCATCGGCGACCAGGCGGATGGTCGGCGCGGTGATGACCACTTCGCCTTCGACGGCCGAGACGTGCAGGTTTTTCTGGGCATTGAGGGCGATGTCGTCTTCCTGCGCTTGCACCAGCACTTTGCCGCGGTTGGCGATGGCGCTGATGCCAGCGTCCTGGGCGAAGGCCGACAGCCCTTTGCCCGCTTGCAGGTGCATGGCCGCGCCGCTGGTCAATTGCAGGTTGTCCTGCGCGGTGGTGTCGTGATTTTCACCCGCGTAGTGAACCTGTGAGCGTGGTGTGGCGCTGGCAATGCCGGCGGCGGCGGTCATGGCCAGTACCGGGTCGCCCAGGCCGTTATTGTCCGGCGCGGGCCATTGGTCGAGCGACTGGCGCAAGGCTTCCATACCTTTGACATCCACCGCCTGACTGCCACATGCGGCTGCGGTTTCGCCGAGGGATTTGAACAGCTCGCCGCACTCGGCCAGCAGTTTGAGCAGCTCTTCGCGATCCAGCTGTGAGCCTTTTGCGTCGGTACGCGCGTAGGTGGTCAGCAACATGCCTTGCGCGGCACGCAGGGCGATGGCGGCATCGGTGCGCAGTTCTGCGCCGTTGCCGCGTGGCTGGGCGGTGCCGTCAGTACGCGGGTCGGTCAGTTTGCCCAGGTTGAGGGCGGTGGCCTGATGGGTCGTGCCCATGCGTGCGCGCAGTGAGCCTGGCGTGTCATCGAACAGCAGTTCGTTGAAGCCGCTGCCTTTGTGTTCCTGGGTGCGGATCCCCGACAGCGTGCGGTTGCCGGGCAGCCCCGAGGCCTTGCTGAAGCGTGGTGGCAGATTAATGTTGTTATAGAGCACCGACGTCACCAGAGGCCGGTCGATATCGCCTGCCAGAAACGTCACCAGCACTTCCTGGCCAATGCGTGGCATGAACTGATGCCCGAAGCCGCTACCGGCACTGGGCATCGCCACCCTTAACCAGGTGGTGCCTTGCGGCAGGCTGTCGCCGCGCTGCCAGTGGAACCTGACCTGTATCCGCGCCAGTTCATCAGTGAACACTTCCTCACCGTCCGGCCCGACCACGATGGCGCTCAGTGGGCCGTTAATGCTCGGGCGCGGGACGGTGATCGGATGACGGTAGGGAATCTTGTGGCGAATGCACACGAACTCGTTCGTGTAGCCCGCGCCTGCGTCCGACAGGTAATTGTTGCTGCCCTCATGCTTGACCGTTATCAGCAGAAAACTGCGATCTTCAGCAGAGCCGCGGTCATGATCAAAATGCTGGGTCAGCTCAAAGGTGTGGCCAGGGTACATGGCGCGGCAGTTACTGTTGCCGGTGAATGTCTTGCCCTGAACCTCAATGGCCTCCAGACGCTGACGTACCAGGCGTTCACCGTCATTGAAGGTGCCGTGGCTGTAGTGATCGAGCACGTCATACACTTCATACGAATCGACGTTGCCCTGCTCGTTGAGGCTCGGCATGCCAACCGGCAGCGAATTGCGCGGCTGCTTGTAATCGAAAGTCTGAATGGACATGCGCCCCGATTGCAGACGTCGATGGCTGCGCCATTCGGTAATCGAATCCGCTGTCTCGGTAACGGATGCACTGTGATAACGAATGGTGGGCTGTTGCGGCAGGGGCGAGAGGTCGCGCGAGTGATCAAGAATGATCAGCGTGTGCCCTTCCTGATTGTGATCGAAATAGAAGAACAGCCCTTCGTGTTCCAGCAAGCGCAATACAAAGGTCAGATCGCTTTCACGGTACTGGGTGATGTAACTGTGCGTCTTGAGTGGCTGGCTGAGTTGAAACTCGAAATCGGGCAACGCACCATAGGCCGCAAATACCGTTCGGATAACGGCTTCGATGGTCTGTTCCTGGAATATCCGCGAGTCGACGCGCCGCGAGAGCATCCACAGCCAGGGGCTCAGTGTGGCGCTGTAACGTGCCAGACCGCCGTCGCTGCCTTCCAGGCTGAAGGCACTGATATAGCCATTGATGTAACGCGATTCGCCGGTGGCCAGTTCTATTGCCAGTTGTGCAGGCTGGCCGATCTGCGATTTGAGCTCCAGGCCGGCATCGCGGCTGATCATCGACAACTCGAAGCTGAACAGCTCGGACAGGCTTTCAGTACCGGAAAAGCTTTCCAGCAGCAGTTCCTGTTCGTCACGGGCAACGGTCGTCAGCTTGATCAGGCGACGGTTTTGTGGCGCAAACAGCGCCGTTAGATCCTTTAACATTGTTGCTCCGTTATATAACGCCAGCCGCTCGTTCCGGTCGAGAGTGCTGATATAGAGAGGTGTGTGAGTCTATAGACTTCTTTCCGGGGGCACACATTTAAATTGCAAGGGTCCGTCACCGAGCGACATTACTATTGATGGCGCGGTGAGAAAGTGAGGAATGGCTAACGATATCGTCGGCCAATTCACAAGAAGCTGTAGTGCGTTTCTTACGGCGTAATGAGAGGCGCCAGGATGCAAGACTGTAAGGGGAGGGCGCGCTATATGAAAAAAGCCCTGGCGCTTGAGCGTCAGGGCTTTTTTAGTCGACGATTACTGCAGGCTTATATTGGCCAGCGTAACGATAATGCCGATTGCCGCGACGACGGCGGCGACTGCGTTGATCGAGAACACCGTGCGTATGGTTTTGGAGAGTCTCCACGGTTTTACGGCGAACGCATAAATCAGCAGGAAGATGATGGCGAAGATCTCCACCTGTGCGAGCAGAACCACCGCGCCACCGAAGGCCATCGGCCCGGACGGAGTCGCGGGATCCTGTGACAGGTAGGAGCTAAGCAGGGTGCCGATGATCGGCAGCCAGATCCCCAGGCTGATAAGGATCAGGGGAACGGGGTTGAAAGCGCGTGCTTTGTTTTCGGTGTCCAATGTTGTTCCTTGATGAGGTAGCCAGAGATCAGGGCTTGTCGATAACGGAAGCCTCTTGAGGCGGCTCGGTCTTCGCCGTGCGTATCTCTCGGTTCCATTGCAGGATGATCATCACCAGCGTCGGAATGCCCAACAGCGCGGTGATCAGGAAGAAGTTGTGGTAGCCGTACTTTTCCACCACCACACCGGAATAGCCGCCCAGCAGGCGCGGTAGCAGCAGCATTATGGAGCTGAGCAAGGCATATTGCGTGGCAGAGAATTTCAGGTTGGTGAGGCTCGACAGGTAGGCGACGAACGCCGATGTCGCCAGCCCGGAGCTGAGGTTGTCCAGCGAGATGGTGACGATCAGCATCTTCACGTTCGGGCCCATGTCCGCCAGCAACAGGAACAGGATATTGGTCGAAGCCGAGGCCAGTCCGCCGATGAACAGGATCGGCATGATGCCGAAGCGCACGATCAGCAGTCCGCCGATACCGGCCCCCAGCAGGGTCATGATCAGGCCGAAGATTTTGCTGACGCTGGCGATCTGGTCCTTGGTAAAGCCCTGGTCGATGTAGAACACGTTGGCCATGACGCCCATCACCGTGTCGGACATCCGGTAGGTCGCGATCAGGCCCAGCAACAGCAGCGCCTGCCAGCGGTAGCGCATGATGAAATCGTTGATCGGGGTGAGAACCGGTGCCAGCCCGCGGCGACCCATCGAGGACAGGCAGGCGATGGTCAGGAGCGTGTAGAGAATCGCGCGTAAAAACGCCCGGTCTTCCAGCAACAGGTCCATCCAGCTGGTGCCGTTGAACAGCACGCTGGCGAAGTCGGTATTGTAAAGTTGGGTAAACATCGCCGGTACGGAGACCAGCAGCACAATCAGCACGAACACCGAGGCCAACTGGTGCGTGAAGCCATAGCGCGCGGCCGACAGCTGGGTGCGCAGCGGCACCGGCGGCTCACGCATGATCAGTGTGGTGACCAGCGCGGGCAGCATCAGCAGTCCGAACAACACATAGGTGCCAGTCCAAGCTGAATGCTTGTAGGCAAAGCCTGTAGAGCCGAAGCCCTCGGCGAAATACAGCGCACCCGCAGTCGCCAGCAGTGCAGCGACCCGGTAGCCGGACATGTAGCTGGCGGCCAGGGCAGCCTGTTGGGTGTCCTGGGCAATTTCCAGGCGATAGGCATCAATGGCGATGTCTTGCGTGGCGGACGAGAAGGCGACCACCACGGCAATCGCGATCAGCCACGAGAGATGCTTTTGCGGGTCGCAGAAGCCCATGCCGATCAGGCCCAGAATCACCAGGCTCTGTGCAAGCACCAACCATGAGCGACGACGTCCCAGCTTGCCGAGCAGGGGCAGACGCCATTGGTCGAGCAATGGTGACCAGACCCATTTAAAGGCGTAGGCAAGGCCGATCAGGCTCGCATAGCCGATGGTCTCGCGAGCGACACCGGCTTCGCGCAACCACACGGATAATGTCGAAAAGACCAGCATATAAGGCATGCCCGCAGCGAATCCGAGCAGCAGTAACACTAATGTCGACGGGCTGGCATATGCGGCGAGCGCGGCGCGCCAGGTTTTACGGGGCATGGGCTGGAATCTGCCTCAGGTTACGAAAACAAAGGGCGCACTCTAACCGCTGTGCTATAGGGGACGCCAGCCATGGCGCTGCATATCAACCCGATTATTCACAATGGTAACGCCCTCGGCGCGTAAACGTGCCCGTTGTTCGTCGCCGGAAACGCTGCCAGGCGGCAGACTGAGCCGACCGCCAGCCCCCAGAACCCGGTGCCAGGGCAGGGAAGAACCGTCCGGCAACTGGCTCAAGGTACGCCCCACCCAGCGTGCCGCGCGACCCAGGCCTGCCAGTTCGGCAAGTTGCCCGTAGGCGACCACTTTGCCTTCGGGTATCTGCGCCATCGTCAGGTAAAGGGCGGTGCGTCGCGCCTCGTTTGGCGATTGTCCCGCTGGGTAAAGTAATGTTAAGTCCGGATCTGTCACGCGATAATCCTGTATAAAACGCTATTGATTGTCGTTCGCTGAACTTTCGATGGTCCGGGCTGTCTGTTACCACCGTGCTTGGTGGTACATGGATCGCCCCGACACCTCCCCGCAGGAAAATGCCCGATTCCCGCCTTACAGAGCCTAGTTATCGCTTATGTTGTCCAGAACCCTGTTGTGCCTTGCAATCACCGCTGTTTCCACTCCATTGCTTGCCGATACCGTCTGGTTGAAGAATGGCGACCGCCTGACCGGCACAATCAAGGTGTTCGACGGCGGCAAGTTGCTGCTGCAGACCGAATACGGTGGCGCCATCGCGCTGGACTGGAAACAGGTCAAGACCCTGAAAAGCGATCAGCCGTTGCTGGTCAAGCAGGATGAGCATGGCGGTGAGGTCTCCAATTCGCTGCAGGCTGCGGATGACGGCAAGGTCGTGCTGGCCAATGGCGATGCACCCAAGACCGTCGATCTGGCAAGTATCCATCAGATCATCAAGCCCAAGCCGGTTATCACGGATCTTGTCTGGAAAGGCAACATCGATGCGGCGCTGGATTTCCAGCAGGCCGAAAACGATACCAATGATTACAACGTCGCTTTCAAGACCTCGGCTCGTCATGGCGACTGGCGTCACAACGCCAAGGGCGATTACAACCGCGAGACCACCGACGACGTGGTCGGCACTGACAACTGGAGCGCCGAGTACTCGCTGGACCGCTTCCTGACCGAGAAATTCTTCTGGGACGGTCGCATCAGCTACAAACGCGACAAGGTCGAGGATCTGTCTCGTCAGCGCGTAGTCGGTACCGGTCCGGGTTACCAGCTGTGGGATGACGAACTGGGTGCATTCAAGGTCGGTGCGCTGCTTAACCGTACCGATTTCGAGTTCTCCAACGACGAGAAGGAAAACTTCTATTCCGTTGCCGGCACCTGGGATTACAACCGCTACCTGATCGGCAAGAAGGTCGAATTCTTCACCAACGGCGAGCTGGGCAAGCCGCTGAGCTCGGTCGCCGACTACTCGCTGGATGTCGAAGCCGGGCTGCGCTACAAGGTGACCGACTGGGCGTCGCTTAACCTGAAAGCCGAGAAGAACGTCATCAGTGGTTCGAGCAATGGCGATGTTGACAAGACACGCTACACCGCTGGCTTCGGCGTAAGCTGGTAAGCGAAGAGCAGGCGACGCACACCCTGTGCGTCGCCTGCTGCTTCTACGGGCTGACTAGATCCGCATTGCGCCATCCAGCTCCAGGATGCGTCCGCTGAAATAATCGTTTTCCAGAATATAAGCCACCGAGTGTGCAATCTCGTCCGGCCTGCCCATGCGCTTGAGCGGGATCTCCGAGGTCATCTTCTCGAGGGCTTCGGGGCGCATGCTGCCGGTCATTTCGGTTTCAATGAACCCCGGCGCCACGCCTGCCACACGGATGCCGTAGCGGGCGAGTTCCCTTGCCCAGGTAACCGTCGCAGCCGCCACACCGGCCTTGGCTGCCGAGTAGTTGGTCTGTCCGATATTCCCTGCACGTGAAATCGACGAGATATTGATGATCGCGCCCTGACTCTTCTGCTCGATCATTTTCGCCGCCACTTCGCGGGTGCAGAGGAAGACGCCGGTCAGATTGACGTCAATCACCGCCTGCCATTGCGCGAGGCTCAGTTTGGTCATCTCGCCATCCTTGACCTTGACCAGCAGGCCGTCACGCAGAATGCCAGCGTTGTTGACCAAGCCATGAATGGCGCCGAAATCCTCGGCGACCTTGCTGGCCGTGTCGACGACCTGTTCTTCATTGGCGACATTGCACAGATAAGCGCGAGCCTTGACCCCGAGTGCCTCACAGGCGGCGACAGCCTGATCGAGTTTCTCCTGATTGAGGTCCAATAGCGCCAGGTTGGCGCCTTTGCCGGCCAGGTATTCGGCCATGGCTCTGCCCAACCCCTGGCAGCCGCCGGTGATGATTATCAGCTTGTCTTTCAATTCCATATGCGTGCCCAATCACAGTTGATCGTTTCCATGGCATCACTGGCGGGTTGCGAGTGCTTATGCCATAGCCAGAGCACGTTATAGGCTGTTTTTGCGCGTTCGTCTCGGGTCTGCCGCGAGCCCTGAAATACACCGATACACGTTTGTGAAGGCCTGGTTCAGCTCACTTGTGCGCATAATTTAGCGGCAAGCCAGGTGCAGGGAGCTTGAATTAACGACCTTCTGACATCACATACGGTCTACTCGGAAGGCATTCTTCCCTTGAGGAACTCATTTGATGCGTGTTTTTTTGCTGCTGTTTCTATTATTCCCGGTACTTGAGCTGTTTCTGCTGGTTCGTGTCGGGATGTCCATCGGCTTTCTCTGGACCTTTCTGCTGGTCGTCGCGACGTCGATGCTCGGCTTGTTCGTGATGCGCGTGGCCGGTTTTGCGACGGCGCTGCGTGCACGCGAAAGCCTGGCGCGTGGCGAGCTGCCTGCGCAGGAAATGCTCGAAGGCCTGATGGTTGCCGTGGGCGGCGGCCTGCTGCTGTTGCCCGGTTTCATCAGCGACATTCTGGGTGTGATCTGCCTGCTGCCGATCACCCGTCGTCTGCTGATCAACAAGGTCCGCCAGCGCGCCGAGGATCAGGCCATGCGTCAGCGGGCCTTCGCCGATGATTTGCAGACGCCTGCCAATCAGGGAACGTCCAGCCATCGCCCAACTGCAATTCACCAGCCTACCCGCGAGCCCGACGTCATCGAAGGCGAGTTCGAGCATCGCGACAAGTAATCTCCACACCCCCCCGGCAGCGCGGCACCTCAGGGTGCCGCGTTCGTTTTGACCAGCCGGTTCGGGTGTAAAAAATTTCTATCCAAGACTTGTAATCACTTTGCTCGCCCTTATGTATGGGTCACCGCAAGGTTTCTGGCCTGAAGGCCAGACCGTATTCTGCGGTTCGCGCGTCGAACCGTAACCGGCAAGTCCGGATTTAAACCGGCCGGTGCACTCACCGGACGATCAAACAAACATAATCAGGAGATCGACAATGAAGCTTCGTCCTCTGCATGACCGCGTCGTCATCCGTCGCAGTGAAGAAGAAACGAAAACTGCCGGCGGTATCGTTCTGCCAGGTTCGGCTGCTGAAAAGCCTAACCGCGGCGAGATCGTTGCTGTGGGTACCGGCCGCGTGCTGGACAACGGCGAAGTACGTGCGCTGGCTGTGAAAGTGGGTGACAAGGTTGTGTTCGGCCCTTATTCCGGCAGCAACACAGTGAAAGTAGACGGCGAAGACCTGCTGGTGATGAGCGAGAACGAGATTCTTGCTGTCGTCGAAGGCTGAGTGCTCCCGCTGACTTCCGTTACTACTAAGTATTCAAGGAATAATGATCATGGCTGCTAAAGAAGTTAAATTCGGCGATTCTGGCCGCAAAAAAATGCTCGCCGGTGTAAACGTCCTGGCTGACGCAGTTAAAGCGACCCTGGGCCCTAAAGGCCGCAACGTTATCATCGAGAAAAGCTTTGGCGCTCCGCTGATCACCAAAGACGGTGTTTCGGTTGCCAAGGAAATCGAGCTTAAAGACCGTTTCGAAAACATGGGCGCGCAGCTGGTCAAAGACGTTGCTTCCCGTGCTAACGATGATGCAGGCGACGGTACCACTACCGCTACCGTTCTGGCTCAGGCCATCGTCAACGAAGGCCTGAAGGCTGTCGCTGCCGGCATGAACCCGATGGACCTCAAGCGCGGCATCGACAAGGCGACCATCGCCATTGTTGCCGAGCTGAAAAAGCTGTCCAAGCCATGCACCGACACCAAGGCAATCGCCCAGGTCGGCACCATCTCGGCCAACTCTGATCACTCCATCGGCGACATCATTGCCGAAGCCATGGAAAAAGTGACCAAAGACGGCGTTATCACCGTTGAAGAAGGTTCCGGCCTGGAAAACGAGCTGTCTGTTGTAGAAGGCATGCAGTTTGACCGTGGTTACCTGTCCCCTTACTTCATCAACAAGCCGGACACCATGGTTGCCGAGCTGGACAGCCCGCTGCTGTTGCTGGTCGACAAGAAGATCTCCAACATTCGCGAAATGCTGCCGGTTCTGGAAGCAGTCGCCAAGGCTGGCCGTCCTCTGCTGATCGTTGCCGAAGACGTTGAAGGCGAAGCGCTGGCGACTCTGGTAGTCAACAACATGCGCGGTATCGTGAAAGTTGCAGCCGTCAAGGCTCCAGGTTTCGGCGATCGTCGCAAGGCCATGCTGCAGGACATCGCTGTTCTGACTGGCGGTACCGTTATCTCCGAAGAGATCGGCCTGAGCCTGGAAACCACTACCCTGGAACACCTGGGTAATGCCAAGCGCGTTATCCTGAACAAGGAAAACACCACCATCATCGATGGTGCAGGCGTGAAAACCGATATCGACTCGCGTATCTCCCAGATCCGTCAGCAAATCGGTGACACCAGCTCGGACTACGACAAGGAAAAACTGCAAGAGCGTCTGGCCAAGCTGTCTGGCGGCGTTGCAGTGATCAAGGTCGGTGCCGGTTCCGAAGTCGAGATGAAAGAGAAGAAAGCCCGCGTTGAAGACGCCCTGCACGCAACCCGCGCAGCCGTTGAAGAAGGCGTGGTACCTGGCGGTGGCGTGGCACTGGTTCGCTCGCTGCAGGCTATCGAAGGTCTGAAAGGCGACAACGCTGATCAGGACGTCGGTATCGCTCTGCTGCGTCGTGCAGTCGAAGCGCCTCTGCGCCAGATCGTTGCCAACTCCGGTGACGAGCCAAGTGTTGTTGTCGACAAGGTCAAGCAGGGTTCGGGTAACTACGGTTACAACGCTGCTTCCGGCGAATACGGCGACATGATCGAAATGGGTATCCTTGACCCGGCCAAAGTGACGCGCTCTGCTCTGCAGGCGGCGTCCTCCATCGCCAGCTTGATGATCACCACCGAAGCGATGATCGCTGACGTGCCTGAAGACAAGCCAGCAGGCGGCGGCATGCCGGACATGGGCGGCATGGGTGGTATGGGCGGCATGATGTAAGTCAGCTTTACCCCCAGCGTTACACCCATAAAGAACCCCGCCTTGTGCGGGGTTTTTTTATGGTCTTTGTGTGCCGGATCAATCAATGCGTCGGTTGTACCTTGCTGTTCTCGAGACCTTTGGGTTCGGGGCGGTAAAGCACGAAGTAATAAACCCCCAGACAGATCAGCCAGCAGAACACCGCCGTCCAGATGTTATGGGAAAAGAAGTGCGCACCTTGCAGCATCCGCCCGACAGAGAAGACCGTTCCCAGGCCAAACGCCAGAGCCAGCCCTATTTTCGCCATCCGTGGACGGCGGTCGCGAAGGGCGAAGAACAGTGCGAACAGGGTAAAGCCGGTCGCCGCATGACCGCCCGGCCAGCAGCGTCCCGGTTTATCGGTCGCAGGGCGTGGGCTCAGCAGTTCGCTGTAGGTTTCCTGACCACCGAATTCCTTCAGGCTCCAGGGGCATTGCACTGACGTCACCACTTTCACCGGGGTAACGAAGGCAGTTGAAAGCGCCATGGACAGCACCAGGCAACCCAGTTCTCTGCGCCACGGCATCAGCCGCTGTACCTTGAAGGATGCCGCAAAGCCGATCGTGGCCACCGCGCCGAATACCATGACCAGTTGTTTGGCGCGGTCGTGGAGAACGTCTTCGAGAAAATAACTGTGCCTGCCGATGAACTGTCCGCTGACCGGATCGAAGGCCAGTTTGGCGATGTCCATGTCCAGCGAAGTCAGTTCAAGCAGCATGAGGATCAGCGCTACGGCGACAGGGATACCCAGGTAAATCCACGGGTTGATCGAACGGGAGTAGGGTGGGGCGACGGTTTTCGACATATCGAATCCAGATCTTTGAAGGGCATGCCGCGATTATTGTGTGCGACGGTTCGTCTCAAAGTGTGTCATGAGCCTTATGAATCATAGGTGAAAAAATCGTCATGCCATTTCGGCGCTGGCCCTCACGCCCACTTCGTCTTAAGCTGCGCCAGCCCAAACTGCATATGAGAGTGCTTTATGCGAATTCTTCTGGTTGAAGACAACCGCGACATCCTGGCGAACATGGCCGATTACCTGGGCATGAAAGGCTATACCGTCGATTGCGCCCAGGATGGCCTCTCAGGACTGCATCTGGCAGCCACCGAGCACTACGACCTGATCGTCCTCGACATCATGCTGCCCGGTATCGACGGCTACACCTTGTGCAAGCGCCTGCGCGAAGATGCCCGGCGTGATACGCCGGTCATCATGCTCACCGCCCGCGATCAACTGGACGACCGTCTGCAGGGTTTCCGCTCCGGTGCCGACGACTACCTGCTCAAGCCGTTTGCCCTGTCTGAACTGGCCGCGCGGATCGAAGCGGTATTGCGTCGTGCCCAAGGCGGCGGGCGGCGTACCTTGCAGGTGGCCGATCTGGTCTACGACCTCGACACCCTTGAAGTGACGCGTGAGGGGCGCATGCTCAAGCTCAACCCGGTCGGGCTCAAGCTGCTCGCCGTCCTGATGCAGAAAAGCCCGCACGTGCTGCGTCGTGAGATTCTCGAAGAAGCGCTGTGGGGCGATGACTGCCCGGACAGCGACAGCCTGCGCAGCCATGTGCATCAGTTGCGTCAGGTGATCGACAAACCGTTTGGCAAACCGCTGTTGCAGACCGTGCATGGCGTGGGCTATCGCTTGGCCGAGGGCCGGGATGGAGTTTAAACAGAGTCTTGCGCAACGGATCATCATTGCCTTCGCATTGATGAGTGCACTGGTCGCCGGGTCGTTCGCCATCGGGATCATCTCCACCGTCCACCTGGTCGAAGAAAAGCTGATTTCCGCCGGACTCGGTGGTGACCTCAACCGTCTGATGCTGATGGACAGCGTCAGCGACTGGAGCCACCGGCCCAAGCCCGACCAGTTGTTCTATTTCAGCAATGGTCCTGGCGACTTCGACCTGCCCAAGGATATTCGTCACCTTGAGCCAGGTTTCCATGAGGTGTTCCGTGGGCCGTTGTCATACCACGCCATGATCGAGGTGGTGGATGGCCGGCATTACGCCCTGTTGCAGGATCAGAGCGATTTTGAAGAGCGTGAGCGGGTGCTGTTCGCCGTCGTGCTGGTCGGTTTCGTTCTGGCCCTGGCGCTGGCGGTATTTCTGGGTTGGGTGCTGGCGCGCCGGGTCATGGCACCTGTGGTGCGTCTGGCCCGGCAGGTTCGCCACCGTGACCAGTTGCTCGGACTGGCACCGCCACTGGCGCCCGACTACGCCGCTGACGAAGTCGGCGAGTTGGCGGTGGCCTTCGATGCGACATTGGGCCGTTTGCGGCAGGCGCTGATTCGCGAGCGTATGTTTACCAGTGACGTGAGCCATGAACTGCGTACGCCGTTGATGGTGCTGGCCAGCTCTTGTGAGCTGCTGCTGGAAAACCCTGCGCTTGATTTGCGCGGCCGTCGACAGGTCGAGCGTATCGGCCGTGCCTGCGAAGAAATGCGCGATCTGGTACAAACCTTCCTGATGCTCGCTCGCACCCAGCGCGAAGACCCGGCCATGACGCCCAAGGCCACGCTGGTCGGGGTGGCCGAACAATTGATCTCCCAGTGGCGTGACCCGATAGAGAGCAAGGGGCTGCAGTTGACCTACACGCCACCGGCCGATGACCAGTTGTCCGATATTCGTTACAACGCGACCTTCCTGCATGCCGTGATGGGCAACTTGCTGCGCAATGCCCTGCACTACACCGATCACGGATTCATTGCGCTGACCCTGCACGCCGAAAGCTTCACCGTCGAAGACAGTGGTGTGGGCATTCCCGAGGAGAAGCGCGAGGCAATGTTCGAGCCTTTCGTACGCGGCAACGAGCAGCGCGGAGAGGGGCTGGGCCTCGGGCTGTCACTGGTGCAGCGCATTTGTACCAACCAGGGATGGAGCGTCGATCTCACCCCTATGGAACCTCATGGTTGCCGGTTCAAGGTAACGCTCAACGTAATCAAACCCTGACCTTTCTCCCGAGTAGACCGGCCTCATTGTGTAGCGGCCAATTGACTGCACTTCGTCGATTGGCCACACACGGCCTCTAACTCTCTGTAAAATCTCGAAACACCTGACGTTAAAAGGTAACATTTTTTTCACATTCAGATGACCTGACGGTGACGGCGGTGCCTTTAGTTTGGCCCCCATCAACATCAGGAGCTGCTCTCATGAGCGATCGCATCGAACTCGAGTTTTCCCGAAAGTACGACAAGACTCACGCCCGCCAGTACCTCGAAAAGCATCAGGACGGTATCTGGCGCAAGCTGTCGCATCATCGCGATGAACAGTTGGCGAGAAAGGCGCTGCACATGGCCGGAGACCCGGGCCTGGTGCTGGACCTGCCTTGTGGTGCCGGACGCTTCTGGCCGTTATTGGCCGAGAAGCCGAACCGCTCGATCATCGGTGCCGATAACTCCGCAGACATGCTCAGTACCGCCTGTGCCTCGCAGCCGGCAGACGTTGTAAAAAGGGTACAACCTTTGCAGACATCTGCCTTTGCCATCGACCTGCCGGATAACGCAGTAGACAGCATTTTCTGCATGCGCTTGTTGCACCATGTCGGTCAGTCCAGCGACCGGATGGCTCTATTGCGCGAGTTTCAGCGCGTGACCCGTGACAGCGTGATCGTCTCCCTCTGGGTTGATGGCAATTTCAAGGCATGGAAGCGTGCGCGCCTGGAGAACAAGCGCCAGCAAAAAAGCGGGCGGGAAAGTTACCAGAATCGTTTTGTGTTACCTGTTGTTACCGCAGAAACCGAATTTGAGCAGGCAGGATTTCGCATCCAGAACCGAATGGATTTCCTGCCCATGTACGCCATGTGGCGAGTCTATGTCCTACGTAAAAGGTAAAAAGATGGGTTTGCAGTCCGTGAAAGAACCAGTTGTGAACCCGATCCAGAATGAGTTCGATCAGTTCTGGAGCCAGCGTGGCGAATGGGTTGAAGAACCCAATGTGCGTCGCGGTGGCGAAAGTGGTGTGCAGCGGCTGGTCATGGACGATGGGCAGACCCTTTATGCCAAGCGTCAGACAGGTCATATCTACCGCAGCCTGCTGCACCCGTTGGGCCGCCCCACCGTACTGCGCGAGCGCGAGGCGCTTGAAGGCCTGCGCAAGCTTGGCGTCGTCGTCCCCGAAGTGGTGTTTTGCGGTGCTGAACGGGGTGAGGATAACGCCTGGCGGGCATTGCTGGTCACCGTGGCGCTGGAAGGCTTCGAGGAAATTGAAAAGTGGCAGGCTGCCGGAGGGCGCGAGCGCCATGGCGAGCTGTTCTATGAGCGGGTGCTCAAGGAAGTGGCAGCCACGCTGGCGCGCATGCACCTGGGCCGTTGGCAGCACAGCTGTCTGTACATCAAGCACATTTTCGTGCGCGTGACAGGGGAAGGGCCGGACGCCAACGTCGAGGTCGCCTTGCTCGATCTCGAGAAGGGCCGTCGTCGCCTTACCGCTCAAGGCGCAGCCCAGCATGATATGAAACAGCTACGACGCCATTCGTCATTCAGCGCTGCAGACTGGCAGAAGTTGATCTACTTTTATCAGGCAGCGTTTGGCAGCTCTATCAAAGGTTTAGAGTCATGAAGCTAGAAATGGCAAGAGGTCTGTTTATCTTCGGTGCACTGGCAGTTGCCACCGTCGCCGTGGCGGCGCTTGAACAACCGTCTACCCGCATCCTCACCACGCAGCACGGCGAGGGCCATTGCCCGCTGCCACGCGTGGCGAAGAATCTGGTGAACGTGCAGCCGGACCACGACCTGTTGCTGTTCATGTACAGCCTGGCGCAGGGCACCGGGGTCAAAAACTGAAGCCCTTGCAGGCCCTGTACCTAACCCACCTGAGCCAGATGAAGATGGTTGTCCCACAGCCCGGCTGGCAGATCCAATGGCTGGGCCAGCAGTTGCGCCTTGCGACAGTCATAGAAGCGGCAGCGTCCCTGGCCTGAGGTCACGACAAAGCCGTCGGCGACAGCCCCCACTCCCGCACAGTCCGGCAGCGGCGCATCCAGTTTCAATGCGCCGCTGTCCAGGTCCCAGATGAAGAAGCGATTGCCGCGTGGTGCCGTCAGGGCCACCAGTCGAAGGTCACTGTGTACTGCGACGCTGGCGGTGTAATGGGCCATCGCGCGCAATTGCTCCTCTGCTACCGGAAACGCCTGGAATGGCTGGCCTGGACGCTTGATGGCCAGCAGTTCGGCCAACTCGTGGCTGTCGCCCATGAACTGTTGACCCGCGACGATGGTGCCATCGCTGGCGATGCCCATGTGGCGCACGCTGTTCATCTGCTGGGAAAGCGCTTCCTTGCTGAGCAACGTACCGTCACGCTGCATGATGACCAGGCTGGGTTGCATGGCATCGAGGTTCATCTCTACCCGGCTTTCCGCCTCGGTGCGAATGCCACCATTGGCGACCACCAGCGTTTCACCGTCCGGCATCCAGGAGACCTGATGCGGACCGATGCCATGCGTGGAAATTTCAGCCGAGTGCACCAGTCGCTCGCCGACGAAGCGGTAGACGCCCAATAAACCGCGGCCTGGATCGCGGGTGTCGTTTTCCGTCGCATACAGCCATTCGCCGTCGCGATGAATCACGGCATGGCCGTAGAAGTGGCGGTCAGGCTGCGAAACGATGGTTTGCAGCAAGCGACCATCGCGCAGGTCGATCAGGTAGCTTTCAGTACCTGGGCGACGGGCGATGAACACCGCGAGTGGCAGGTCGGGATGATTGATGATGTCGTGGCAGCGCTGGCCCACCCGGGTGGCGAATACCTGCGTTCCGTCGAGCTTGAAACCCACCGCGTAGTGCTTGCCGTCGCCATCGTCGCGAGCGGAAAGCAACAAGGGGCGTGTGTCCTTTTGCCTGAACAGGGTCCAGCCACCCAGCGTGCAGGCGCTGAGCAGAAGACTGCCGAGCGCCATGGCCTGACGTCGCAACATCACATGTACCTCTTGATCAATCGCCGTCGTTGGCGTTGAAGCCCAACTGAATGCCGAGGGCCTTGGCCAGCTCGCCTTCGTGCAGGCGGTGCACGGCATTCAGGCTGTCGTAAAACGCATTGAGTTGCTGGCGTCCTGCATCCGTGGCCAGCAGGTCGGCCAGTGGCGGCTTGAGTTCCGACAGCAATTTGCGGCTGTTAGCGTAGGCGGCATCGATTTTGTCGGCCAGCGGTTTCTGCTCGGCGGGCAGCAGGCTGCGCAAGCCCTTGTTGTCGACACCGGTCCACACCGTCTCGGCGCTGATCAGGCTGGCTTCCAGGCTGCTGAGCGACGACTTGCTGCGCCACGCATCTGCCTGGAAGGGCTGCGGTTGCCCCTTGCTCTGACGACCCAGTGGCGTGCCGAGCTTTTTCTTCAGGCTGTCGAGGGCGGTGACCTGAACCCGCAGCAATTCGGCGATGGCTTCGTGAGAGTCGGCGTAGCGCTGATTGGGGAACTTGCTCAATTGCGCGAGCATGCCGTCGGTGCTGTTCCAGCTGTTGAGGATTTCTTCAGCCAGTTGTTTCTGGCGTTCACCGATGGCCATCAGCAGCGGGCAGTAGCGTGCTTTCTGCTCGGCATTGGCCATGTCGATGTCGGCGTCGAAGAGGATGTATTCGTAGGCGGACAAACCCTGCACCACGACACTGGCCTTGGACAGTTCCTGAGCGGTGATCTGCGGCTGTGCAGTCACCAGTTGCTCGACCTGACGGCCCACCAGGTTCTTCTTGTCTGGCCAGAACTGTATTTGCCAGGCGCGATTGCCTTCGGCCAGAGGGCCGATCAACAGTGGTTGCAACTCGGCCCAGGTCTTCTGTGCTTTCAGAAAATCGGCGCGGGCGGTGGCCAGATCAGTCTTGCCCTGGCAGAACGCCAATGCGCTGGCTGCCAACTGACGATCAGCCTCTACCCAGCGGCTGTAGGTCGGCAGGATGACCTGTTTGGCAATCGCTGCGGACGTCACCGCCTGAGGGTCGGATGGCGAGCAGGCACCCAAGGCAAGCGCCGCAAGGCTGGTCAGCAACAACTTGGGTCGGAACATGTCCGGCTCCTTATTTCTGAAAGGAAGGTGTTTGAACAGGAAGATTCTGCAAAGGGCGCAATCATAACGAATTCAGGAAGGCCAACAGCGCTTCACGTTGCTGGGCGTCAAAAGCCAGAACCTGGCGCTGCGCCGCCTGCGCTTCGCCACCGTGCCACAGTATCGCCTCAAGCACATTGCGCGCGCGACCGTCATGCAACAGTTGCGTGTGTCCGCTTACGGTGCCGGTCAGGCCCAGCCCCCACAAGGGCGGGGTGCGCCACTCACTTCCGCTGGCCTGGAACTCGGTACGGTTATCGGCCAGCCCTTCGCCCATGTCGTGCAGCAGCAGGTCGCTGTACGGGCGAATTTCCTGATTGGCCAACTCGGGTTCGGCGGCGTCGCTACGGGTTTTGAAAGAAGGGGTGTGGCATTGCTGGCAGCCCGCCTGGAAAAACAGGTTCTTGCCTGCCAGCACCTGCGGGTCGTCGACCTTGCGGCGCGCCGGAACAGCCAGGTTGCGGGTGTAGAACTCCACCAGGCGCAGGATGTTGTCGCTGACTTCCGGTTCGCCATCCGGGCCATTGCCATTGGGCGCAGCCAGGCAATCGGTCTGGGCCGGTGTGCAATCATCGAAAGGCCGCAGGCTGGTGGTCAGCCCCATGTCGCCGGAAAAGGCGTGCACGTTCTGCTGGTTGAGATTCGGCTGGCCGGCTTTCCAGCCAAACCGGCCCATCACCACTTTTTGCCGAGCATCGTCCCAGACCCAGTTGGGACGTCCCGAGATGCCATCGGCGTTCTTGTCATCGGGGTCGGCATTGGCAAGGATGGCGTCATCGGCAATCGCCTCGAGCAAGCCCAGGCCGATCATCGGCGGGGCCACGCGAGCCGAGATGTGAGTATCGGGGTGCATGGGGCCATAGCCCAACTGGGTGATCCTGAGGGTCGGCTGGCGCAGCTCGACTGATGTGCCATCGCGAAACTCGACCGTCAGCGCATCGTACTCGACCCGCACCTTGCCCTCGGGCGTTACGCCGGGGTTCGACATGTCCTGCAATTGCCCGCCGTAGACCGGTTCGGGCAGCACGCCGTTGCGTTTTATAAGGTCGGCATAGGCCGGGTCATCGGGAATCGACAGCCTGACCAGCATGGACACGGCATTGCTGTCGCCAGCCTCCGGCGGATGACCGCGACCGTCCTTGATGTGGCAGTTCTGGCAGGCATTGGTGTTGAACAGCGGGCCAAGCCCATCGCGAGCCGTGGTGGTCGATGGCGCAATCACCCACGGGCTGCGGAAGAAGCTGTTGCCGACGCTGAAGTCCAGCCGCCGCACGGGGGCCAGATTGGCCGAGGGCATCGAGAAAGCGTTCTGGTCGCTCTTCCTGACGGTGGCGCTGCCACCCGACAAGGCTTCTCCCGGCTCGGCATGCGTGAAACGCGGGGCGTCATCGCATGCGCTCAGGACCAGGGTCGTGAGCAAGGCAAGTGATAGACGGAGCCGCGTACTCATAGACATCCTGCAACGGGGCGAAAAATCGGGGCGTGCAAGCTTATCAGCCTCGTGCGGTTTGAATAAGAGGGATTATCGTTTGCGACGTGTTGTGCAATGTGATGTTACGAATCTTTGAGGCTGGTCGGGTCCTGATGTTTTTGCCTATGCTGCGCAGGCTGCTTCATACGATCAGTCACATGACGCTGGCAGCATTCATACACCAACGGCCAGCAGAGATTATCCAATGAATAACCCGGACAACAGCGCGTTCGTGACCACCCTCCAGGCACTGGAAGCGATCTATGGCCCGATCGCACCTCCTTCGCTCATCAAGGAAGTTGACCACATTCATGAGGTCTACCGGCCTTTCATCGAGCAGGCACCGTTTGCCGTGCTTGCCTCTGCCGGGCCTGACGGGCTCGATGCTTCTCCACGTGGCGATCAGGCGGGTCTGGTGCATATCGAGGACAGCAAGACGCTTTATCTGCCTGACCGACGCGGCAACAACCGCATCGATACGCTGCGCAACATCGTCAACGATCCGCGCGTTGCGCTGTTGTTTCTCATACCCGGCGTGGGTGAAACCCTGCGCGTCAACGGAACCGCTCAGATATCGGTTGAGCCCGAGTTGCTCTCGCGTTTTGCAGTGAAGGGCCAGTTGCCCAGGTCAGTGCTGCGCATTTCAGTGACCAGCGTGTATTTCCAGTGCAGCAGGGCGACCATCCGGTCCGGTTTGTGGGACCCGGCGAAGCACATCGAACGCAGCGCGCTACCCACTGCCGGGCAGATCCTCAAGGCGGTTTCGGCGGAGCAGATCGACGGTGATGCCTACGACAAGGCGTTGCCGGGACGTATTGCCGATACGTTGTACTGATGCTCGGGAGTCTGCCCATGTCGCAGGTCAACGCGCACGGCAGTTGCAAACGATGCCTGTCAATCAGACACAAAAAATGCCGGTCAGCGAACTGACCGGCATTGATGGTTACTGCAACAAACGCGGTTGATCAGAACTCGTGATCGGCGTTGTCCGGGTTCAGGTCGGTGATGCCCAGTTTGCCAGCCGCCTGTTCGATAGCGCCTGTCTGTTTGACCAGCGCAGCGATTGCATCACGCACCACCTGATTGCCAGCCGTGTTGCCGGCAGCGATCAACTGGTCGAAATGCTCGCCCTTGTTCGCGTGATCGACAATGACCTGCAACTTGGCCTGAGTGTCGTCCAGGTCAGCGCGCAAGGTGGCGTCGGTGGCCGGGTCTGCCTTGGCGACCAGAGACGAAAGGCTCGGCCCGCTGACCTTGCTGCCGTCGGTGCGGGTGTACTCGCCCAGGTAAACGTTGCGAATGCCCTTGCCGTTGTAGAAGTGCGAGTTGTGCGTGTTATCGCTGAAGCAGTCGTGTTCGTCTTCGCTGGAGTTGGCTTCCAGTGCGACTTTCATGCGCTCGCCCGCCAGTTCACCCAGCGACAGGCTGCCCATGCCGAAGAGCATTTTGCGCAGACCGCTTTCGCCGGGTTCGGCTTCCAGCGTGGCGCGGTAGTTGTCGGGGACGCCGGCCTTCCAGTTACCGGACATTTCTTCAAGGTCGCTGACCAGCAGGTCGGTGACGGCCTTGAGGTAGGCGCGGCGGCGATCATTGTGGCCGCCGGTTGCGCCAGCCCCCTCCAGGTAATCGCTGGCCGGACGTGCGCCGGCACCAGGGCCGGTGCCATTCAGGTCCTGACCCCAGAGCAGGAATTCGATGGCGTGGTAGCCGGTGGCGACGTTGGCCTCGGAACCGCCCAGCTCGTTCAGGCTGGCGAGTTTTTCGGAGGTGATTTCCTTTACGTCGACCTTGTCTTCGCCGACCTGAATCTCGGTGTTGGCGATGATGTTGGCAGTGGCGCCCGGGTTGCCCAGTGCGTGTTGATAATCCTTGGCCACATAGTCGATCAGGCCTTCGTCCAAGGGCCAGGCGTTAACCTGTCCTTCCCAGTCATCGATGATGGTGTTACCGAAGCGGAAGACTTCGCTCTGCATGTACGGCACACGCGCAGCGATCCACGCCTCACGGGCGGCTTTCAGGGTTTCATCGTTGGGTTTGGCCAGGAAGGCGTCGATGGCCGTGCTGAGTTTTTTCGCGCCGGCCTCGGCATCGTCGAACACGGCGGACACCATGTTGGCGTAGTTCGCGACCACAGCCTTGGCCGCCGCGTCGTCAGTCTGGGCGGCGGCTGCCGGAGCAGAAGCAGCAGGCGTCGCAGCCGGCGTCGCCGGAGCAGCGGCTGGCGCGGGAGCCGGTGCGGCAGCCTTGTCCTTGCCTTCGCCACAACCGGCGAGAGAGATAGCGATGGCCAACAGACTAGCGGTTGCCAGAGGCATACGAATCATGACGGAATCCTGCGTCGATAAAGGTGATGGCGGGGGTGCGCCCATAAAATCTGCGACATAATGCGAAAGATTTGCATTCGATGTAAAGGCAAAACGCCTGTGTGGGCGTGTTCAGGCATTCGGCAGGTTGTAACAGTCGGTTTCAAGATGAGGTGAATGGCCGGGAGCATGCAAATCGGCTCACAGACTGGCGGCATGGTCCTGACGCGACTGCTTGAGGTAGGCCAGCAGTTCGCGACCCGGCAGCGGCTTGCTGTACAGATAGCCCTGGCCTTCGTGACAGCCCTCGGTTACGACATAGGCCTCCTGCTCGACGGTCTCCACACCTTCGGCAATCACTTGCATGCCCAGGCTTTTGCCCAGCTGGATAATGGCTCGCACGATAGTAGCGTCATCGTCGTCATCGATCAGGTCCTGCACGAAGCTGCGGTCAATCTTGATCTTGTCCAGCGGCAGGCTTTTCAGGTAACTCAGCGATGAGTAGCCGGTGCCGAAGTCATCGATGGCAATCAAGGCACCGGAGCGTCGCAAGCTCAACAGGTGCTGGGCGGCGGTGTTGATATCTTCCATCAGCCCGGTTTCGGTCACTTCCAGTTCCAGGCTGCGCAGTGGCAAGCGATAGATCTGCAGCAGGTTGTTGACCACGCGGGGCAGTTCCGCGTGATGCAGCTGCACGGTCGACAGGTTGACGGCCATGCGCAAATCGGTGAACCCCTGATCGAGCCATTCGCGCAGCTGACGGCAGGCCTGATCCAGCACCCACTCTCCGATGACGATGATCGTGCCGTTCTGTTCGGCCAGCGGGATGAATACGTCCGGCGGCACCAGGCCATGCTCCGGATGCTGCCAGCGGATCAGCGCTTCCACACCGACGATACGGTGATCGCGGTAGCTGATCTGCGGTTGATAGACCAGGTACAGCTGATTGCGTGGCAGGGCTTCGCGCAGGTCTTTTTCAAGTTCGCGGCGGCGGCGCATTTCGCTGTCCACGCTGGCGATGTAGAACTGATACCGGTTACGCGAGCGGGCTTTGGCCAGCGTCATGGTCTGCTCGGCTTTTTGCAGCAGTTTCTCGGTGCTGTCGCCGTCTTCGGGAAACAGCGTGATGCCGATGGTTGCCCGCAGTCGAATCTGCTGGTCACCGACAATGAACGGTGCCTCCAGCTCATCGAGAATATTCTGCGCCAGCTCTGCTGCCTCGTAGGGCTGTTCGATGTTGGACTGAACCAGCGCGAACTGGTCGCCGCCCAGGCGCGCCAGTGCGCCGAGCAGTACGCTGTGCGCGCGCAGGCGGTCAGCGAGTGCGAGCAGTAATTGATCGCCGGACTGGTAGCTGAACTGTTCGTTGATGCCCTTGAAGTCATCCAGACCCACGCAAAGAACCGCCACTCTGTGTTGCTGGCGCCCCGCATCTTCCAGAATCCTGTCCAGCCCGGTCTGCAACTGAAGTCGATTGGGCAGACCGGTGAGGAAATCGTATTGCGCCATGCGCTGCAGATTGTTCTCGGCCTCATGGCGCAGATAAGTGTGGCGCTCGATGGAGGCCAGCAATTGGTTGGCGGTATTGACCCAGATCCCCAGTTCGTTTTTCTCGTGGCCTTTGAGCAACGGCAATTGGTGTTCGCTGGGGCGGTCGGGGTTGATCGCGATCAGGTGCTCGATGATCTTTGACAGCGGCTTGGTCAGCAGCCAGTGATAGACCAGATACAGCACCAGCCCCATTGCCAGCGCACGCAATACGCCGGCGACAAAGATGATGCCGGCATTGACCAGAAAGCTTTCGCCGTAGTTGGCAGTGTCGAGAGTGATGCGCAGGTCGCCGTAATACTCGCTGTAGGGGCTGCGGCCTACCAGTTGAGTGGTGAAGCTGCGCTCCTGGCCGAGGATGAGGTCTGTCAGCCACCGGGTGGGGGAGTCTTTCAGCGGCCGGTCTTTCTCGGCCAGCAGGCTTTCATTGGGGTGCCCTATGGACGCCATGCGTACCGAGTCATCCTGGAACAGGCCTTCGATGACTTGCATGCCCATCTCGCGGTCCAGGCTGTAGACGGCCTGTGTCGAAGGATCGCGGAACATGCCGAGAATTCGCTCAGCATCGCTCGCCACGGCCTGACGAGTCTTGTAGGCGTCGAAGATGATTTGCGCACAACTGAGCAGGACGCCCACCAGAAGCGCCGAAAGCAGCACAACGCGCAGCAGCTTTACCGACAGGCTGTTCTTGAGTTCCAGCTTCAATGGCCGTTCCTTAGTTCGTGTCGGAGGGCATATCGCCTCATGACCCTCGAAAAACCAGGCCCGCACGCCGTGACCTTGTCACAACCGGTACGCCTGGCTGATCTTCGCGTTCCTTGCACCTGCTGGCCAAAGCCACCTCAATGCGTCGGGTGGCCAGTTAGGTAACCTGAGCAGAACACTGTAAAGAATTACGTCATAGAGAATTACGTTGTGGCACGAGTCAGCTAGCGTTTTCTGACAATACACAAAGTACGAGCGGCAGGCGAAAAAAGATTTGCGATTCGCCTGACTGGCAGGCGGGTGTTCGACGCCGTCTGTGAAACAGGCATCGGGTGAGCGACCTTTACCGGCCGGAAAACATAAAAAACCCGACGCTAGGCCGGGTTTTTCGATGACGCTGGACTCAGGAGGCGAATTGCTTGGCCACGAAGTCCCAGTTAACCAGGTTCCAGAACGCTTCCACGTACTTCGGACGCAGGTTGCGATAGTCGATGTAGTAGGCGTGTTCCCAGACATCGCAGGTCAGCAGCGGGGTGTCGCCGCTGGTCAACGGGTTGCCGGCACCGATGGTGCTGGCCAGTGCCAGGGAGCCGTCAGCCTTCTTCACCAGCCAGCCCCAGCCGGAGCCGAAAGTGCCGATGGAAGTCTTGCTGAACTCTTCCTTGAACTTGTCGAAGGAACCGAACGCCTTGTTGATGGCTTCGGCCAGAGCGCCGGTAGGCTCGCCGCCAGCGTTAGGGGCCAGGCAGTTCCAGTAGAACGTGTGGTTCCAGACCTGAGCGGCGTTGTTGAAGATACCGCCCGATGAGGTCTTGATGATCTCTTCCAGGGTCTTGCCTTCGAACTCGGTGCCAGGCACCAGGTTGTTCAGGTTCACGACATAGGTGTTGTGGTGCTTGTCGTGGTGATATTCCAGAGTCTCCGCAGAAATGTGCGGCACCAGAGCGTCTTTGGCGTAGGGCAGTGGCGGCAATTCAAAAGCCATGGTTTATCTCCTTTCAGGTCAATTGCGGTAGTCGCAGGGCCGATCACGGGCGGCCAGATACAGCATGCACCGGGAGTTTTACTCTTTTGCGGCGCAGACCCCGGACTATAGCACCGGGCCTGCGGCTTAACCACGCAACAACTGTGTGGGATAGAGGTTCCCGCGCTGTTGCTTCAACGGACATGAAACCTTCAGGCCGAACGGATCAATTGCCACGCCACACTGAACATCATTACCGCCACCATCACATCCAGCAGACGCCATGTGGCAGGGCGGGCCAGCCAGGGAGCGAGCCAGGCCGCGCCGATGGCGAGGCAGGAAAACCACAGCAACGAAGCGCTCGCGGCGCCTGCTACATAGGCGCCCGGCACACTCTGTTGTGCCCCGAGCGAGCCGATCAGTAGTACGGTGTCCAGGTACACATGCGGGTTGAGCAAGGTCACGGCCAATGCGCTGAGCAGTACCGTGCGGCGCGATCTTTTGCCAGCCGCGGCACCGTGTTCGAGGCTCTGCTTCGAGCATGCCCGGCGCAGTGCCTGCACGCCATACCAACTGAGGAATAGCACACCGCCCCAGCGCGCCACCGCCAGCAGGGTCGGGTTTTGCGCCAGCACATTGGCCAGACCGAACACCCCGGCGGCGACCAGAATGGCATCGCAGATAATGCAGAGCATCGCGACTGACACGTGGTGTTCACGGCGCAGCCCCTGAGCCAGTACGAATGCGTTTTGCGAGCCAATGGCCATGATCAGGCCAGCGGCGATCAGCAATCCGTTGAAGTAGCTTTGCCACATAAATACGTTCCCATCGAGCAGATTCAGGTGGCGACTTTCAATGTTGAAGCGATATAAGTAAAACCAATAATCATCATCTCTCATTAGGGAAACTGATGTTCGACTACAAGCTGTTGTCCGCGCTCGCCGCAGTTATCGAGCAGGCCGGGTTCGAACGTGCGGCCCAGGTGCTGGGGCTGTCGCAGTCAGCGGTCTCGCAACGGATCAAATTGCTGGAGGCGCGCATTGGTCAGCCGGTGCTGGTCCGCGCCACGCCGCCGAGCCCGACCGACATCGGCCGACGCCTGCTCAATCACGTGCAGCAGGTCCGCTTGCTGGAGCGCGATCTGCAAAGTCAGGTGCCGGCACTGGACGAGGAGGGCATGCCCGAGCGTTTGCGGATCGCCTTGAACGCCGACAGTCTGGCAACGTGGTGGGCACCGGCCATTGGTGAATTCTGCACGCAGCATCGTCTGTTGCTGGACCTGGTGGTCGAAGATCAGGACGTCGGGCTCAAACGCATGCGGGCTGGCGAAGTCGCAGCGTGTCTGTGTGGCAGTGAGCGCCCGGTGGCCGGGGCGCGCAGTCAGTTGCTGGGGGCGATGCGCTATCGGGCGCTGGCCAGCCCGGCATTCATCGCGCGCCATTTTGCGGACGGTGTCAGCCCCGAAAAACTGGTCAGATCAGCGGCGCTCGTTTACGGGCCGGATGATCTTTTGCAGCATCGTTATCTGGCATTGCTTGGTGTGCAGGACGGTTTCGAGCATCATTTGTGCCCTTCTTCCGAGGGTTTCATCCGTATGATCGAAGCCGGAATGGGCTGGGGGCTGGCGCCCGAACTGCAAGTGCGCGAGCAATTGCGCAGCGGCACGCTGCTTGAACTGCTGCCGGATCGCTGTATTGATGTGCCGTTGTACTGGCACCATTGGCGCAACGGTGGTCAGTTGCTGACACGTCTCACCGGGCATCTGGCACAACATGCTGCCCACTGGCTGGTGCCGTTGAGCGATGAATGATCGTCATTACGATCATGTGTAATCAATGCGTGTCGGGTTACCCCTGTCACGCAGACGCGTTAATGGAGCGGTAAATGAAAATTCTGGTCACCGGCGCAAGTGGCTTCATCGGCGGACGCTTTGCGCGTTTTGCCCTTGAGCAAGGCATGAGCGTGCGGATCAATGGCCGTCGTGCCGATGCGGTCGAGCATCTGGTCAGACGCGGCGCCGAGTTCATTCAGGGCGACCTCGCCGACCCGTATCTGGTGCGCGCGCTGTGCGATGGCGTCGAGGCCGTGGTGCATTGCGCCGGCTCCGTCGGCATGTGGGGGCGTCGTCAGGATTTTGTCCAGGGCAACGTGCAACTCACCGAGAACATTGTCGAGGGCTGCCTGAAACAAAGAGTGCGCAGGCTGGTCCACCTGTCATCGCCGTCGATCTATTTCAATGGTCACTCGCGCCGCGATATCACCGAAGACCAGGTGCCCAAGCGCTTCCACAACCACTATGCGGCCACCAAATACCTGGCCGAGCAAAAGGTCTTCGGCGCTGAAGAGTTCGGCCTGGAAGTGATTGCCCTGCGGCCGCGTTTCGTCACCGGTGCTGGCGACAACAGTATCTTTCCGCGCCTGCTGCACATGCAGCGCAAGAAGCGTCTGTCGATCGTAGGCAACGGCCTGAACATGGTCGATTTCACCAGCATGCAGAACCTCAATGAAGCGCTGTTGAGCAGCTTGCTGGCAACCGGGTCTGCGCTGGGCAAGGCGTACAACATCAGTAACGGCACGCCGGTCCCGTTGTGGGATGCGATCAATTATGTGATGCGGCAGATGCAGTTGCCTCAGGTTACCCGCTATCGTTCTTACGGGCTGGCCTACAGTGCGGCGGCGATCAACGAAGCGGCCTGCATGCTGTGGCCGGGCCGACCTGAACCTACGCTGTCCAGACTGGGCATGCAGGTCATGAACAAGGACTTCACGCTTGATATCGGCCGTGCAAGGCATTATCTGGATTATCAGCCGCAGGTCAGCCTGTGGACGGCGCTGGATGAATTCTGTGGCTGGTGGCAGGCACAGCACCCGATCTGAATGCGGCAGTAGCACAGTGAGATTGATTCTGCGCTGTTGTTATACTGCCGAACTTTGATTTACGAACTTTGATTTAACAGCTTCCTGAAGGGTTATTCATGCGCAACGATCCCTACGACGATGTCGATGACGTTCCCAGCCTGAGCGCCAAGGACGATGACGACGACTTTGCGCCGAGCAATGGCGCACGCGAGCGCACCACCGTCTATTCGCGCACCACGCCTGTGGTCAAGGTCAAGGGGCCGAGCACCGGGCCGCTCTGGGCATTGGTCGGTGCGCTGTTCATTGCGTTTTGCGGCCTTGGCTGGTGGAGCTTTCAGCAAGTGTCCCTGATGGAGCAACAACTGGTGGCGACGCAGGAAAGCTTTGCGCGCATCAGCGAAGAAGCGGCGGGGCGTTTGCAGGATATCTCCGGCAAGGTCGTGGCCACCGAATCGCTGTCCAGTGACGGCGAAGCCCTCAAGCAGCGCATCAAGTTGCTCGAGGCGCAACTGGAAGACCAGGACAAACAGCGTGAAGGCGTTGAAGGTCAGCAGGGCAGTCTCGACAAGCGTCTGGAGCAGATGGCCGCGCAAACGGCGCAACAGCAAACCGAAAACGCGCAGATGCAGGAACAATTGAAAAGCGTTGTCGCTGAACTGGCTGCGCTGAAAACAGCGTTGCCTGACCTGAAAACCGCTCAGGCTGAGCAGGGCAAGCTGGACGCCCAGATCAAGAGCGTGGCAGCCGATGTCGCAGCTCTGAAAAAGCAGGGCAACCCTTCGGCTGCTGTCGAGCGACTTGAACAAGAACTGATGGTGCTCAAAAGCGAGCAGGAAAATACTCCGGCACCGTCAGCAGGCGGCAATACTGCCGAGTTCGATGCCTTCCGTGCGCAGGTCACCCGTAGCATCAACACGCTTAACAGTCAGATTCAGAACCTCTCGCAACAGCTCAACGCACGTCGTTGATACCGCACCTTGCCTGCTGCTACCCATAGCGGCAGGCAGGTGGCCCGGTTTTTTTGCAATCGCTAAATAGTTATATGCCTGCCAGTGGAGGGAGGGCTTACGCTTGCGTTTCAGTTGAATAAACGGAGTTTCAATAATGAATGGAATCAAAGAGATGCACACCGATATGCACAAAGACACAATCGAAAAAGATGACCTCGTTGCTGGAGAACTTCAGCCCATGCATCTTGAGCATCCGGTATCAATCAAGCCAAAGGTAAACGTCAAACCCCCGGTCAAGGCGAAAGATCCAGTCAAGCCGCCGGTCAAGAAAACGGATCCAGTCAAGCCGCCTGTGAAACCGCCGGTCAAGAAAACGGACCCGGTCAAGCCGCCTGTGAAACCGCCGGTCAAGACCACGAACCCGGTCGAGCCGCCTGTGAAACCGCCGGTCAAGACAACGAACCCGGCCAAGCCGCCAGTCAAGCCGCAGGTCAAGCCCTCTACCAGTGAGCCGGTAGCGCAGACGGTGCCCCCGGTGCCTGCTGCATCTTCGCGTCTGGACAAACTACTGGCAGTCGTCAACACCGCAACGGGCGTCCTGCAACTGGTCCAGCCGCCCAACAGCGTGAACAACGCGGACGGTACTGTCAGCTATCCGAACGGCAGCGTCGAGTCTGCAGATGGTCAATCCGTCACCCATTCTGACGGAGCCGTGCAGAACCTTGACGGCACGACCGTGCATGCCGATGGTTCTACAGAGCACCCCAATGGTGATATCCAGCACAAGGATGGAACCTGGGTTTTTGCGGATGGCTCGGTCAACTACCCGGACGGTCGCTGGAAGATGGCGGATGGCACGATCACCGACGCCGAAGGCAATGTACTAGGTACAGTCAAGCCTGACGTTGCGCCGTAGCGGTTACCCTTACACGGGCGATAAAAAAACCCTGACTCTTGCGAGTCAGGGTTTTTTGCCTTGCAGTAACGTTTTACAGGCGCGGGTAGTCGATGTAACCGACCGGCCCTTTGGCGTAGAACGTCTCCGGATGGGCTTCGTTCAGAGGGGCATCGCTGGCCAGCCGCTCCGGCAGGTCAGGGTTGGCAATGTACGGCACACCGAACGCGATTGCGTCGGCCTTGCCTTCTGCCAGCCAGGCATTGGCGCTGTCTTTGGTGAACTTCTCGTTGGCGATATAAACGCCGCCGAAATCCTTCTTCAACTGTGGGCCGAGGCTGTCTTCAGCATCATGCTCACGGGCACAGATGAAGGCGATACCGCGCTTGCCGAGCTCTTTGGCCACGTAGCTGAAGGTTTCAGCACGGTTTGCATCGCTCATGTCGTGCATGTCGAAGCGAGGCGAGAGGTGAACACCTACACGGCCAGCGCCCCAGACATCGATGACTGCGTCGGTCACTTCGAGCAGCAGACGCGCACGATTTTCCACCGAACCGCCGTACTCGTCGGTGCGCTGGTTGCTGCCGGTCAGCAGGAACTGTTCGAGCAGATAGCCGTTGGCGCCATGCACTTCCACGCCGTCGAAGCCCGCAGCCTTGGCGTTTTCCGCACCGACGCGATAGGCCTCGACGATGTCACCGATTTCCGCCAGCTCCAGCGCGCGAGGTACTGGCAGTGGTGTGATGGGGCGCATCAGGCTCACGTGCCCTTCAGCCGCAATGGCACTCGGCGCGACCGGGGTTTCGCCGTTCAGGTAGGACGGGTGGGAAATACGGCCCACGTGCCACAACTGCAGGGCGATACGGCCACCGGCGTTGTGCACGGCCTTGGTGATATTGCTCCAGCCACGTACCTGGTCGTTGGACCAGATGCCCGGGGTGTCCGGGTAACCCACGCCCATCGGCGTGACAGAGGTGGCTTCGGTCAGGATCAGGCCGGCCGAGGCGCGCTGCACGTAATACTCGGCCATCATCGCGTTCGGTACACGGCCTTCATCGGCACGGCAGCGCGTCAGTGGGGCCATGATGATGCGGTTGGGCAGTTGCAGATCGCCCAGGGTGATCGGGTCAAAGATAGTCGTCATGTATCGAATCCTCGTAATTGATCAATGCGTAGCGTGTGCCAGATCCGGATTGCCGGTCTGACGGAAAGTAATCAGGGTGATCAGCAGCGCCAGCACTGCCAGTACGGCTGCCGCCAGCGGTACGCTGGTCAGGCCCAGACCGTGGGCGATGACGCTGCCACCGACCCAGGCGCCGAGTGCGTTGCCGACGTTGAAGGCGCCGATGTTCAAGGTTGAAACCAGGTTGGGTGCCGCCTTGCCGAAGGTCACCACGTTGATCTGCAGCGCCGGGACGGCAGCGAAAGCCGCGACTGCCCAGAGGAACAGGGTGATTTCAGTCGGGACCAGCGCGGCGCTGGTCCAGCTGAGTACGGTGGAGATCACCGCCATCGAGACGAACACGCCAATCAGCGTGGATGACAGGCGGCGGTCGGCCATCTTGCCGCCGATCACGTTGCCGGCGGTCAGGCCCAGACCGATGAGCAGCAGGGTCCAGGTCACGCCGTTGGGCGATACACCGGTGACTTCGCCGAGCAGTGGGGCAATGTAAGTGAACAGGGTGAACATGGACGCCGAGAACAGCGCAGTCATGGTCAGCGACAGCCAGATGCCGGCACCGCGGAGAGCGCCCAGTTCAGCGCGCATATCGAGCTTTTCTTCATTGCGGTTGGTTGGCAGGAAGCGGATCAGGCCGATCAGCGCAATCACGCCGATGACCGTGACAGCCCAGAAGGTCGAGCGCCAGCCTGCGTATTGACCCAGCGCAGTGCCCAGCGGCACGCCCAGTACGTTGGCCAGGGTCAGGCCGGTGAACATCAAGGCCACCGCTGAGGCACGCCGGTTGGCGGGCACCAGACCTGCGGCAACCACCGAGCCGATGCCGAAGAACGCACCGTGACACAGCGCAGTCACCACGCGGGCGAACATCAGGACGTTGTAGTCACTGGCCAGCGCACAGAGCAGATTGCCAATGATGAAAATCCCCATCAGTGTGACCAGCGCGGCCTTGCGCGGCAGTTTTGCCGTGGCCATGGCCATGAACGGCGCACCGACGGCGACACCCAGCGCATAGCCGGTCACCAGCCAGCCTGCGCCGGGTATCGATACGCCAAGGTCGGCCGCCACATCAGGCAGCAGGCCCATAATGACGAATTCGGTGGTGCCGATGGCGAAGGCGCTCAGGGCCAGAATGAGTAGCGAAAGAGGCACGGGGCAGCTCCTGGTAAATGTTGAAAAATCAGGTCGGGTTGTTCAGTTCTTCAACCAGCGCCTGAACGAATGCCTGTATGACTTCTTCGTTGCGTCTGAAGAAATGCCATTGGCCGACCTTCTTGCTGCTGATCAGGCCAGCGCGTTGCAAAGTCGCCAGATGGGCCGAGACAGTGGATTGTGACAATCCCGCACGCTGATCGATCTGTCCGGCGCACACGCCGTGTTCGATCGAGTACTCCTGGGCGGGAAAGCTCGCACGCGGGTCTTTCAGCCAGGTCAGGATTTCTCGGCGGACCGGGTGGGCCAGGGCTTTTATTATGTCGTCGAGGTCGATAGGCATGTCGTTCTCACAGGCGGTGTAGCGTTATATCGCGATAGAGCGAACCTTATATCTGTATTTAGCGATATACAAATATGATTATGTGCTTAGGATGGGTCAAATCGCTATATCGGGTTATAACGATATATGGACAGCAGGCCCGAAAGCGGCCTAGGCTTGCAGCCATGAACTACTTGGCACATCTTCATCTTGGTGGGCATCGGCCCGCTCAATTGCTCGGCAGCCTGTATGGCGACTTCGTCAAAGGTCCGCTGCCGGGACGTTTTCCTGCGGAGCTGGAAGCGGCGATTCGTCTGCATCGCAGCATCGACGCCTTCACTGACAGTCATCCGCTGATCAAGGCCTCCATTGCGCGCTTTCCGCTGCAGAGACGGCGCTATGCCGGCATCATGCTCGACGTCTTTTTCGATCATTGCCTGGCGCGCGACTGGCATCGTTATGCCGATCTGCCGTTGGACGCATTCACCCGCAAGGTCTATGCCACGCTGGCTGCCGAGCCGCAGTTGCCCGAGCGGCTGGCGCTGATCGCACCGCGCATGGCGGCGCAGGACTGGTTGGGTTCGTACCGGGATTTCGGGGTGCTGGAGCAGGTGTTGAGCGGCATATCCCGACGCCTGTCACGACCCGAAGGGCTGGCCGGCGGCATGCAGGAACTGCAGGCGCTGTACCAGCCCTTGAGTGCGGATTTCGCCGAGTTTTATCCGCTGCTCGAGAATTTCGCTCAGGCCGCTCTGGCCGGCCGCGAAACCACTTCGCTCGGCTGAGCCTGCGGCTCGCCAAACAACGCCACCTGAACCGCCTGCTGGGCCTTGAAGGCCAGTGCGGCACGTTCCTGGTCAGCGGTCGGGATCGGTGTCAGCAAGTGAATATGCACATCGCTCTGCTCGTTGGCGAACAGTCGGCGCAAATGCGACAGCAAGTCATCGTCGCCAATGAACGGGGCTATCGGGTCCGGTTTGCCGTCACGCGAGTAACCAATGGCCACCGGCTGAATCGGCACGCCAGCGTCGATGGCGCTGGACAGCAGACGACCGTGAAAGGTGCGCAGGCTTTTGCCATCCGTGGTGGTGCCTTCGGGGAAGATCAGCAGTGCGTTGCCTTGTTGCAGGTGGTTGCACATCTGCTTCTGGATCAGACGGCTGTCGCCCGATCCGCGACGAATGAACAGCGTACCGGCCTTCAGCGCCAGCCAGCCCGCTACCGGCCAGGTGCGTACTTCGGCCTTCGACAGAAACGACAGCGGCGCGAGCATGCCGAGCAGGGCGATGTCGGTCCATGACACATGGTTGCTGACCCACAGCATGGGCTGGGTCGGCAGTTGACCTGTCACGGTGACGCGAAACGGCAGGGCGTTGGTCAGTCGCGCCATGAACCAGCGGCTCCAGCGCTGTCTGCGCTCCATCGAACCTCCGATTCTGGTACGTTCCAGGACCGCGAACGCGCTGGCAATCGTCAATCCGAGCGCTACGACCAGTAGCACCCGGACTACGCGGGCATAGCCGCGCAACCGGCTCATCACACGGCCGCCTTGAAGTGGCGGGCATAGCGCGGGCACAGGTCGTCGCGCTTGAGCAGGATGAACACGTCGGCCACCTGGAAGTCTTCGTCCCAGCACGGTTCGCCACAGATCTTGGCCCCCAGACGCATGTAGGCCTTGAGCAGCGGTGGCATCTCGCAGATCACATTGCTCGGGATGTCGAGGGTCGGCAGCGGATTCTTCGGTTCGGCGCGCAGGTGCTCGTTGCACAGGTAGCGTTCGCGCAGGCGTTGCATGATCGCATGGGCCTGAATACCGCCGTCCTGCATCGGGATGCTCGCGCAGCCCATCAGGTAGCTGTAGCCGCCTTCGTTGAGCACCTCGGCCAGCTCGCTCCACAACACCGCAATGGTGCCGCCGTTGCGATAGGCCGGATCGACGCAGGTGCGACCCAGTTCGAGGATCGGCCCTTGCAGATTGACCAGCCCGTGCAGGCTGAACTCTTCTTCGCTGTAGAAGCGCCCCAGCGTGTTGGCGGCCTGGTGGTCGAGCAGCCGGGTCGTGGCAACCAGACGCCCGGTGTTCAGGTCGCGTACCCCGATATGCGAGCAGTGAACATCGTAATCGTCGATGTCCAGGCCTTGTTCCGCGCCGTTGAGACGGGCGTTGAACTCTTCGCTGAACACACTGAAACGCAACGCCTGTGCTTCCTGCAAGGCGCGCGCTCCAATCAGGCGCTCGGCCTGAAGACGACGTTCAGAAGTGTTGTCACGAATGCGGGCGATCTGGGTCATACGAATCTCCATGAGCCAGCCTTGCAGATGCAGAAAGGGCTGGTTGACTGATTTGTCCAGGCGCTTTGCCGTAACTGCAGGCTAGGGAGATGGCGTGTCATGCCTGTGAAGCTTTGGTGATGGTTGTGTGACGGGAAACGCTGGGGCCATTTCTTCTGCGTTCGGTCTTGACCGTTGCAGGGCGGCGCAGATTTGTGACGCAGAGCGTCACGCGAATGCATTCCCACGCTGGAGCGTGAGGAACGATCGGCCTAAGCAGGATCATGCGTGCTCCGCCTGGACGTGCCGTTCTGGACGCTCTGCGTCCGTTCCCGGGGCGATGGCTAACTGTCATGAAACGCTGATACGGTGTGCGGATTACTCTTTAGAGGCCCTGTCATGCCGCGTAGATTTGTCCGCCTGTGTCTGGTTCTGATCCTGGGTTTCAGTGCCCAGGGCGTCGTTGCTCAAACATGGCCGGCAGAGCAATGGCCTTCTCGGTCTGTGCCGCGATCTGCGGCCATCGAAGAGCTCGAGGCCTATGCCTTCCCGCCGCGTGACGACGCCTCGCGCAAGGGCGTACGCACCGATGCGCTGCTGGTGATTCGTGACGGCGACGTTGTGTACGAGCGCTATGCCGGTGTCACCACCGCGCAAACGCCGCACCTGACCTGGTCGATCAGCAAAAGCATCATGGCGACGGTGCTGGGGGTGGCGTTCGCAGAAGGGCGCTTTCAACTGAATGATCCGGTGGCGAAGTTCTACACGCCGTTCAAGGCGCACCCCGATATCGCCATCAAAGACCTGATGCACTGGGCTTCGGGTCTGGATTGGCAGGAAGACTACGAATACGCTCCGCTCAACTCCTCGGTGGTCGCCATGCTCTACACCCGCGGGCGTGATGACATGGCGCGCTTCACCGCCGATCACAGCGCTGCCCAACCCCCAGGCAAGACTTACCTTTACTCCAGCGGCGACAGCACCGTGCTGGCGGCGGCCTTGAAAAAGATGGTCGGCGATGAGGCTTATCCGGGTTATCCATGGACCGCGCTGTTCGACCCGCTCGGCATCCGCAGTGCGGTCTGGGAAACCGATGGCGCAGGTACATTTGTAGGCTCTTCCTATGCCTACATGACCGCCCGCGATCTGGCCCGCATCGGCCTGCTGATGCAGCGCGGCGGGCAATGGCAGGATCGGCAGTTGCTCAACAAGCAGTGGATGGACTTCGTGCTGACGCCGTTTGCCGGTGCAGGCGTGGATGCCAGCGTTGAAGTGCCCGCAGGTCAATGGTGGCTTAACCGCACTGCCGATGGCGGCAAAGGACCGTGGCCGGACGCTCCCCCCGACACCTTCGCGGCACTGGGGCATTGGGGGCAGGCGCTGTATGTGATTCCCGATCAGAAGCTGGTGATCGTGCGCTATGCCGATGACCGCGACGGTACCTACAACCACAATGAGATGCTCAAGCGCGTACAGGCCGCGTTCGGCAAGGAGGGCGGTCAATGAGCTCGCGTCGAATGTTCATCCTGCGCCGTCCCTTCAGCAGCCTGCTGTTGCTGATCGTTGCCGCACTTGCCGTACTCGCCTGGCAGTACCGTGTCAACCTGCAGGCATTTCCGACCATCATCAGTGCCTACACCGCCAAGGAATACTGTTCGTGCAGGTACGTCATGAACAATTCCGAAGCGTATTGCCAGGGCTACATCAAGCAGTATCTGCCCAGCACCCTGGTTGACGACAGCAGTCAAAAACGGGTCATTGCCAGCGGCCTGGGACGCACCAGCAGTGCATCGTGGCAGGGTGAGCGACAGGGCTGTCGCCTGCTGCCATGAGGGCTTGATGGATTGCCGCCGAACGCAGGCGTTTGCCAGCGGTCAGACAGGCGGATAAGGTGGCCCTCAATTGCACGTCTGGAGTCTGCATGCTCACTATGAATCGCCTGCTGCTGGTCATGCTGGCCGCAGTGGCGTTACCTGCCCATGCGAACTGGTATCTGGATAACGAGTCGTCGCGACTCTCGTTCACCTCGACCAAAAATGCCGATATTGCCGAGGTGCATCGCTTTCTCGTGCTGCACGGCAAAGTCGACGCCAAGGGGCTGGCTGAGGTAGAGGTTGAAACCGACTCGGTCAGCACCGGCATTCCGCTGCGCGACGAGCGCCTTCGAGAGCAGGTGTTTCAGGTGCGCAAGTTTCCGGCTGCTCAGATCAATGCGCAGCTCGACATGCGCCCGATCAATAACCTTGCGCCCGGCGCACAGCTCGAACTGCGTTTACCGCTGACCGTCAGCCTGCGCGGCAAGACCCACAGCTATAACGCCGAGCTGCTGGCGACGCGTCTCGACGAGCGGCGCTTTCAGGTCGTGACGCTCGAGCCGCTGGTGATCCATGCCCAGGATTTCGATATGGCCCCGGACTTCAAGGCCTTGCGCAATGCCGCAGGATTGTCGGCGGTGAGCCTCTCGGTCCCGGTCGGGGCTGTCCTGATCTTCACGGCGCGCTGATATGAACGGTGCGATTTTCCCGTGGCGTGAAAACAACCGCTTTCAATTGCTGATCGACGGTCCTGCGTTCTTCCCGCGCATGATCGCAGCCATTGATCGCGCCGAGCAGCAGGTCGATCTGGAGTTGTACCTGGTCGAAGCCGGGGCTTGCGCCGACGCCATCGTGCGCGCGCTGGTCGAGGCGGGCAGACGTGGCGTGATCGTGCGCTGCCTGTTCGATGACTTCGGTTCAAAAGCCTTCGACGCCGGCCTGCGCAAGCAACTGACCGATGCCGGTGTGATTCTGCGTTTCTACAATCCGATCCACTGGCGGCGGGGCGTGCGCAACTTCTACCGCGACCATCGCAAACTGCTGGTGGTGGACAAGGCCTTGGCCGTGGTGGGCGGCACCGGCGTGACCGACGAGTTCTGGGAGCCGGACAAGGACGCCAGCCAGTGGCACGAAGTGATGGTCGAAATCACCGGGCCGCTGGTGATTGACTGGCAGGCGCTGTTCAACCGGCAGTTCCACGCCAACGCCCGGCGTTTCGCCTGGCGTCCGAAAGAAAACTTCGGCCTTGATCATCTGCCCAAAGCCCCGATAACCGGCGAGGGGCTGGGCCGCGTGGCGTATGCCGATTCCCGCCAGCACCGCGACATTCTGCAATCGCTGGTACGTGCGCTGCACACCGGGCAAAAGCGTATCTGGCTGGCAACCCCTTACTTTCTGCCCACCTGGAAAGTCCGCCGCGCCTTGCGCCGGGCCGCGGCGCGTGGCGTTGATGTGCGTTTGCTGCTGACCGGGCCGCGCACCGATCACCCGTCCGTACGCTATGCCGGTCAACGCTACTACCCGCGCCTGTTACGCGCCGGGGTCAAGGTGTTCGAATACCAGCCCTGCTTTCTGCACCTGAAAATGGTCCTGATCGACGACTGGGTGAGTCTCGGCTCGTGCAACTTCGATCACTGGAACCTGCGCTTCAACCTGGAAGCCAACCTCGAAGCTCTCGACCCCGGACTGACTCGCGACGTGGTCGCCAGCTTCGAGAAAGACTTCGCCCTGAGCGCCGAAACCACGCTGGCAGACTGGAAGGCCAGACCGCTGTGGCGACGGGTCAAGCAGCGCTTGTGGGGCTGGATCGACCGGCTGGTGGTGAACTTGCTGGATCAGCGTAACTGAGGTTTGCGCGGGGCCGAGCGCGGCCCCGGTTGTCATCTGCTCAAACGATGCATTCCAGTGAACGATCAACCATGGCTTTGGCCATCTCGGCCATGTGCAACACCGAAAACGCCAGGTCACGGCTGGTGCCCTGGGTGCTGTCGCCGGACTCATAGGCCGTCGTAATGATGCAGCGCAGCAGATCCGAAGCGTAGTTGAGCGCTTCCTCCTGGCTGACGGATGCGTTGACGGTGAACAGGGCGGTGGGCGGGTCGGGGACGATTTTATCGGGCATGTTTGCAACTCCAGCAGAACTTGTGGGAGCCGTCACTCATCGCTACCAAACGATAAGGTGGCGGCCGTGTGCAAGTTGGTAGACCGGCTGCTGGCACCCGGTGCATCCGGAGATGCCATGCGCACGGCCACCATGAAAACGGGACGAAAGAGATCGCCTCGCGGAGGTGGCACATTGCGCCAGCAAAAGCAGGTCTACCAAACCTGATCGCTGATTGGGCAGCGATCGATGAAGGCTAGAGACCTGAATAGCCAAGCGCAAGAGGCCGGGATTTTCTCGGAAATTTCCTTCAATTGGAAGGGAGGCTTCCCGCTGATAATTCCTACAAGAATTATCGAAATGGGTTTTCTGAAGATGTTTTCGGTGTAGGCGGGGAAGTGACGGGGGCTGTTTGTCAGTATTTCAGCAAGCAGTACATCACCGAGGGCGAGACGTTAAGCAGCTATCGGATCACAGTGAAGCAGCATGATATGTCTCTGCCCTACAGATAATGTGCGGAGTAGGGTGCTTGTAATGAAAATAGCCTGTGCAGCTTTTGCCGGACAGGCTTGTTGCATGAAGGGAGTGGTTAAGGTTTTTTGATATTCTGCATGTAGGTCTGATTCGGGTGGGTCACGACCTTCTTCGTCAACGCGTCGAGCTCCTTGCTGTGATACATGTCCAGGCATTTCAGCAGGTCGAATTTTATACCTTTGATCTGGGATTCGGCCAACGGGTTTGTGTAGTCGCGCGCGAGGTATTTTTCAACCAGGGCCTTGACGGCAAGAGGACTTTTTTCCATGTCATAGTAGGTCCAGTCACGCAGCGCACTGACACTGCTGCCCGCGTCAATTCCGACGTTTACGTCATATTTATAAGCGGTGGTTATGCAGGTGGCGAGCGCCATGTCCTTGTAGTTTTTTTCAAAGGTTCGGTACATGCCTTCGGGTGAGGAGGTGGGTGTGTAGGCAAAGCAGTTGGATGGTGCCAAGACTAGAGATGCTGTAAGGGCCGCAAGACGTGATTTCATTCTACGAACCTCCCTGTGAATATGGATTTTATTTGTAGTCTTGCATGTAGGTGTGTGTTGGATTTACGACAGTCTTTTTTGTCAAGTCATTCAGATCCTTACTGTGGTAAAGATCCAGGCACTTTAAAAGGTCAAATTTTACACCTTTTATCTCGGACTCGGTTAAGGGGTTTGTATAATCTCTGGTCAGATACTTCTTTACGAGTGCTCGTATTTCATCAGGTCCCACTTCCCAGTCGTAATTTGCCCAGTCCTCAATGGCGGTGACGCTACTTCCAGCGTCAATTCCGACCTTTACGTCATATGCGTAAGCGTTTGCTATACAGGTAGCGAGGACCAGGTCCTTGAAGTTTTTTTCATAGCTTCGGTGCATGCCCTCTGGTGATGAAGGTTTTGTATGTGCGAAGCTCTCGGTTGCCACGAGTGCGAGACAGACTGTGAAGGCTGTGAAGAGAAACTTCATGAGGTTAGGCTCCAAAAGTTTGCCGTATCCGTACGGTAGTTGACGTCGGGCTCGTTAAAGTAGCAATGGTCATAGCAAAGATTGCCGTCAAACAACGTTGCATGGCCTTTTGCGTCTGTCCAGCCCGATATTTCAAATAATATAATTCCTTTTTTTCTTGCAAGCGCTCCGCCGTCAGAAGGTGGGTATTTGACGACCTCAGGCTTGCCCCAGTGCGTTTCCAAAAAGCTTTTCAGGTTCGATACACGGAAAAAGTACTGGTGCTGATCTGCGCCGGAGACTGTCTGTTTAGATACTTTAGGTATTTTCAGTCCTGAGTAGTTCAGGATGTAACTTAATCGAACAGCACAGGTGTTCCTCCATTTTGTAGAAGGATCAGGGTTGTTTATGTTCTTCGCGACGAACCCCCCAATCACCTCTGCCACTCGTTTTTCCGGTGCCACCGGATCATAAATATGTTGCGAAGCCGCCCAGGCAGCAGTAAAAAATGGCCGTGCCATAGTCCTTCCTTGATCATGTCGTGACGTTTTATGCGTGAGCGTTCAAGACGTCAGGAATAGACCTTGTTGTTGATACGGTTCCAGCCACCCGAGACATTCCCTCCACCGGCACCGTCAGATCTTTTCTGCTGGGTGTAGGTGGTTTTTATTTTTCCGTAGTTGAGGCTGATGGTCTCGCTGGGGATGCCATCGTTGGCATGCTGGGTGTAGTTGGAAATGATGACTTCTTCCAGCAGCACTTCAAAGTATTTGACCTTGTCTCCGCCTGCACGATGCAGTGACAAGACGACTTCCTTCAGGTGCTTGCCCGCGCACAAACTTTCCATGAGCTTGCAGCTCGACTTGTCCAGTGATTTGGTGAACGTGAAATCACTCAAGGACGTCCGACCCGACGAGGCGCCTCCTGAAGAACTCGCCGTGGCGGAGGTACTTTGGTGCATGCCGAAACCATACCCGGTGATCTCGATACAGTCCTTGTAGCGATCATCCAGCGCTTCGCCTGGAATGCCTTCGATTTTGATATATGCGTCAAATGCCATGTTTAAAACTCCACGTTCGATCGGTATTACGTTGCATACAGGTATCCATATGTTTCAGCAGCGTAATCTTTATTTTTATCGAACATGGTGATCAGCAACCTTTGGTGTTGACTGAAACATCTCTACTTTTTGTCAGAATGGTCGTACAGACTTTTTCGACCTCTGTGCATTGTCAGGGGGCTGTCTTATAAATGAGAGCGGGCTTGCTTTGAGTTGCGGTTGCAAGTACCGAGCGTAAAATGGCTGATCGGATCCAGTACAGGATCTGTTTGGCGCTGCACCCACAATGCCTCCATTTGAAACTCGGTCAGTGGTATGGGCATGCATAGCTTCGTTCATGTCTAGACGTCCTTTTACCAACCTGGTATTGACCAAGAGAAACTTTCCATGCGGCGTCTTCGGCGTCGGTCATCTGCTTCATCAGGCGTCTCGGCGATTGAGATCAGACGTTCTACCAAATTTGGAAGTCTTCCCCATCGTTTCCCTAGTAAAAGCCAGTCTGGCTATATGATTGCTGTTTAGGGCGTACAGCAACAATAAAGTCAGCGAAGGGGAATTCTGAGTCCCCCTGCCGATCAACCCATAAAGCCTCCATGCCAAAGTCGTCCAGTACTCGTTGAGTTCGCTTGCCGTTGGGCGTTTCCTGAAGAAAAGTCTGTAGCATTTCCGGAGTTTTGTTTTCTATTGTCGAAGTTTTTTTCAACGTATCACTATTCAGGACGAAGCTGTTTTTTATAACCGAAGGTAAGACGCCATGGGTATTTGTTTTTTGGGCGATGGTTCTATACTGGTATCGGACTACGTCATTGGCATGGTAGTCATTGCTTCCGCTTCTTTTGTAATTTGAACGAAAGATCCATTCGTTGGGCGCGTAGTCGTTGAGAAAGTCGTCGTTTTCTTGAAGGTGTTTTGATTCTACGGTGTAAGGGTAGTCTTCTAAGTTGCTATCATGATCAAACATCGTTGCCACAACAGCGGTCGCCTTGCCGGAATTTTTATCAGCTGCGGCCAATCTCTCTTCCAATCCGGAAACAAGATATCTGTCTGGTAATGTGTAAGCAGGTCCGAGGAATGGCTCCTGATCGCCCCACAAAACACCGGGTCTCGCATCTTGATTTTCAAGGGCATAGCTATTTGAGGTTATTGGTTTTCGACGAGCGGGTGATGGCGGCGACTCAAGCGCGTGCTTCCCCATGTATCCCAACCTGTCGTAATAGGTGATTGGACTGTTTCTTACGTACCCGTACAGATTCAACCCATCCACATCCCCCGCCGGATCCGGATTGATCCACCGCTGCAACCAGGGCGCGTAATACCTGAACCCGTAATAATAAAGCCCGCTGGCGTCGCGCTCCTTGCCCGAATAACGCACGGTCTTGTACTTCGCTTCCACTACGCTGTGCGCCGCCCACCAGGCCGTACCGCCGAACGGATAATAACTTTCCTGGCTGATCAGGCCGCCTTGCTGATCCAGTTCCAGCGTGCTCGAGCCCAGATGATCACCCAGGCTGTAACGCACCTGATCGTTCGCAATAGCGCCTGGCTTTCCGGCTTCCCAGTGCAACACTCGCACACTATTGCGACCCGCCTGAGCGGTGATGACATGGAGGATTTCGCCATCGGCCGTGGTGCGGATTTCCAGCCCCGGCAGGTAGCGCACTTCGTTGATCAGCGTGCGACTTGATGCCTGAGCAGTACTGATCTTGCGACAACGTTGACCCTGGCCGTCATAGACATAGCGTTCGTCATCGTTCGACCCGTCTTCACGTTGCACAGTGGTGATGTGCTGCAACTGGTTACGCACATCCCAGCCCATAACCTGACCACGTACAAGTTGCAGCAGATTGCCGTTGGCATCAAAACTCGTAGCGAAATCCACATCGCCGTCATCGTCGGGCAGGCTGCGATTGCTGTCCGGTGCAACGTGCATGTTGCGGGTGAAGTTGTGCGCGCCTTCGTGGCGCATTTGCAGCAGGTTACCCGCAGCGTCGTAGCTGTAACTCTGCGTGTAGTTGCTGACCTGGCAAGGATCGATGGTTGGCAGAGATTGCAGCCCGGGCAACGCGGGGCCATGGCTGGCACCGTTTCGGACTTCACGGCCGCTGGCTTCGATCAGTTGATACAGCGTGTCGTAAGCAAAGCGACTGATGGGTTCGATAAGCTGGTTGTCGCAATACCTGTCCGGTTGAGACGCATCGTTGACGAGCAGGATATTGCCCACCGGGTCATAGCTGTAATTGAGTTGCTGCAGCAGCGTGCCGTCAGCAGAGATCGCGCTCAGCCCGGTCAGCCGGCCGTCCTGTTGATCATAGGAATAAAGGCTGACTACGCCATTGCCCGCTGTTTCCTGCTCGACCTGATTGAAGGCGTTGTAATGAATTTCATTGACCAGTGTCTGCGGCTGTGAGGCACTGGCCAATGTCAGTTCAGCCGCTTTCAACTGCCCGGCGACAGTCATGCCAAATGCCTGGGTATTGCCCATGGCATCGGTCTGCGCAAGCGCGTCGCGCAGCGCATTGAACCGCCAGCAGGTTTGCAGCACGACAGGCTCAAGCAAGGCATCGCGCTCGGCTTCGGCCAGCGGCCAGTCCGGGCTTTCAGGGGTTTGCAGGAACTGTCGTTCTTCACAAAGCGCTACGCCGAGCAGCCCGTAATCCGCCAGCAAGCGCGAACCCGCCGTATCGTCATGACGAACCAGTTGATTGCATTGGTTGTGTGCCGCTGCATCTGCCTGGCCATAGGTGAACCGCTCCGCATACCGATTATGTTCGATGATCCTTGTCGGGCGCAGGTGCAGGTCGTACTCGAGCTGCTTCTCGGTGCCGCGACCATCCCAGTCGCGCAAGACCTGGCCCGCCTCGCCGAATAACACCCGTTGCCAGCCGGCATCGACACTCTCAGTGGCCAACGCGTTGCCGCCAAGGCTGTAGACAGTGCTCCTGTTGGCGCTGGCCAGACGTGGATCAGTGGCGGCGATCATTCTGCCTGCCGGGTCGAAACGCTGTCGGGTAACCCGCATTGCGGCCGCTTCCGTGGCTTCGGTTCGATGTAAAAGGACCTGGCGCACAACCAGGCCACGACCCTCGCAAACGATCAACTCCGGCGTATGGGCATGTACCGCGCTACTGACCATGCTCGGCTGCCTTCCTCGCGGCCAGCACTTCCTCGGCCGTGTCGTTTTCGTCCTCACTTATTGTGTACCAGACCCGATAGGTCTGCCGGCGCATCCAGCCTTTGGCGGTAATGGTGATGGTCGGACGCCCCAGCGGGTCGTAGAACTGTTTGTCGACGATGTTTTGTGAGCGTATCGAGGCGTCGTTCACATACAGATGACTGTTGGCGAAATACGGCCGGTAAACGCGCACCGCCAGGCCTTTATTGTTGTATTCCACCCGTTCACTGACCCGCCAGCGTGGCGATGCGTGGACAATTTTCGGTTGACCGCCGACCAGTTCGAGATTGCCCCATTCATCGACGGAATAGGCGTCGCCGTCCTCCACCTTTTGACGGGTTTGCAGGGTGCGACCGAAGCCGTCTATCGACGCCATGCTGATGCGGATCTGCCTGTCTGGATCTTCGGGATAGCGGTCTGCAACCAGGACAGCGGTTGCCAGCGGGATGTGGACCCGCCCCAAAGCCGTATTGCCATCGTAATAGGCCGCGCTGGCCTGCCTGCCCAGCGCATAGTCGGGTTGCAGTACGACATCGCTGGCAGAAGCCCAATAATGTCCGGCGCGATTGAGCGGCGGAAAACCGGCTGCCTCACCCAGTTCCGTGCCGTAAAAGCTGGTTGCCCATACCCTGCCGAAGGCGTCGTAATCCGCTTCCTGACTGTTCTGATTGGGGTCGATGATTCGTCTTGGCTGCAGCACACGATAATCGTATTCAGCCGTGGTGACGCAGCCTGCCGGGTCGGTAATGCGAGTCGTGAACAGATCGTAGGCGTCGTACTCGACGAGACTCCAGCCATGACTGCGTGTGGGCCTGAATGTGGTGGGGTGAAAGAAATGCTCCGGACCGGCATAAGTGGCGAAGCCGCGTTTTACCGACCACAGGTTCAGGCTGTCTGCTGGCAGAAAGCTTGGCATCTGCTGATAGCCGATCTCGACGAGTTTTTCGGCCAGAGTGACGCTGTCCATGACCCGCTCATAGGCGCTCAGTGCATGATCATCCAGTTCAGCCGTTTCAACGGCGTCAGCCAGCGCCTGAAAGGTCGCCTCGCCATCGCCACAACCGATGTAGCGTTGCACCGACAGACTGGTGAGCGTGCGTGGCAAGGTGGCGAATGGCCCGTCCGGATCGGCGAACTGTTCGTAGCTGATCTGCGCAGGCGTCAAGGCGCTTGCCGGAATGAGCATGGCATCGCTGCGTGTGCGGTAAGGCAGCCCCAGACGCCAGCTCTGCGGGCTGTCCAGATGAATGGCTTCGGCGCGCATTTCATTCGCGTAGAACTGTTGTTGAGCTTCGTCGTGCGACGCTTCCCACCATTGTTGCTGGTAAGGGTCCGCAAAGGGGGGCGCGTCGCCCGGTTTCTTGCGCCGCGCATAGTTGACGCTGGCTGAGTGGAGCACCGAGCCGTAGCGGTCCCACGCCAGGTTCAGGCTGTGTTCGCACATCGGATCCTCCAGTTCCTCGGCCTCGTAACGATAGGTGATGACTTCCAGGCTCAGCGGCAGCATCGATGCGTAGGGTCGATGTGCGCTCAATGCTTGCAGTTGGCGAACCAGATAGCGGCAGGACTGGGTCGAATACAGCACTGTGGGACGTTGACTGGCGTCGAGTCCAAAGACTTCGCCGCGCAGTACCGAGCCGCTCAGCGCTCGTGCCATTTCCTGCAAGGTCGCGTCATCCGCGTCTGTTATCGGCAGCTCTGTCTGGGTTGCGGCGTCGAGTCGGGACAACACGTGTTCGCCGGGCAAGCGTGCCAGGAGGTCGCTGCGGTCATAGTCAGTGCAAGGTCTGGCGGGGTAGCGTCCGGTGTGGAACCAGGTCTTGTTCAATACCGGAGCGGTAAAGTCCTCCTGATTCTGCGACGACGTTTCGGTGTCGGTCTGCAGGAGCAGGCCGAAGCCGCGAAACTCGCGTTCGCGAGGGTCATAGAAACCCTGTCGATAGCGGAACAACTGAGTCAGCGTATTGCCAGTTACCTTGTCCTGCAGGGTTTGCCTGACGACCACATGAACCGGGAACGGCAATTCCGAGACGGCAACGCTGCCTGCGCCCCGCAGCTCGTTCTTTTCGTCCAGCCATTCCTGCGCCGAACTGCGATAGCTGACTTCTCCGGCAGCACCGAGATTGTTGTCCGAGGCCTTCAGCAAATACGGTTTGTGCACCGTGCCTGTCCGGTCGGCTGCGTAGTAAAGGCTCCAGTGCCGGGGCGCCATGTGTGGCACGGTCAGCACCAGGCTGGAAAAGCCGAGGCCCAGCAGATCGACCGCACTGAACTGGCAGAATCGGTCATAACGCACGCCCTCTGGCCAGGGCTGATCGAAGGCCGCGGCCACACCGTTGCCGCCCTGATTCATGAAGACCTGGAAGCCATCGGCTTGCAGATAAAGCACGTCACTGGCACCTGAGCCATCCAGGTCCGCCAGCCGCACCCGGCTCGAATCGAAAGCTTCATAGGTGTAGGGCAGCGTGGCAAACAACTGGCCCTTGCCGAACCGGCCTCTGCCCAGGTTCGGCCAGACGCGGATTTCGTTGTGCCGTATCCGGATCAGGTGTTGTTGCCCGGTACCCAGCAGGTCGCTGAACGCCACCAGTTCAGTGGAACTGTCGCTGAGCAATGGCAGGCGATCCTCGTCGTGAGGAGTGTCCACCGCTGCGGCGAATCCATCGGCTCGACGGTTGGCATACAGACGAACGCTACGTGGGCCGATCAAGGCCAGATCCGACAGCCCGTCGCCGACCAGATCCGCCATTTGGCCTTGCGGGTGGAAAAACTCTGCAGGAAAAGCCGAGAACGTGGCGTATTTCGACCAGCTTCGATCAGGGTTGAGGGTAAAGAATCCGGCCATTCCCGGTTGGGCGACAACCCAGTCCAGCCGCCCGTCGCCGGTCAGATCTGTCAGGGTCTGACGTACCGGTGCGGCTGAATCAGCCGTGGGAATGCGGGGTAACGGTTGACAGGTTCCGTAGGCAACGGCATCTGCTGTGCCAGCGGTATCACGGATCGGTTCGCGATAAAGCCAGGCCTTGTCGTCGCGATACAGAATGCCGGGCAAGCCGTCGCCATACAGATCGACCAACTGGTATTGCTGGCCGTCATTCAGGCCGGCCATGGGCTCCAGCGGCGTGTAAGTGCCCGACTCAAGACTGAAATCGGTGTATTGAAATTGCACAGGGGGTTGTCGATCGAAGCGCCGCCAGTCAGTGCCATCCCATGCTTCTGAATGCGCCGCGCTCAGCATGTTGTAGCCGAGGGTTGTCTGATAATGCTCCAGCAGCAGTCGCCGGGTCAGCAGCGGAGATGCTCCGAGTTCATTCGGGAAGTGATGGAACATCAGAACCTGCCGGCACAGGCGCAGATTACCCAGCTCAAAACCGTAGGCGAAACTTGAATGCGGATCACTGCGCACGGGCCAGGTAAATTGCTCGTCATATTCGGGCGGCGGATCACTGCGGGTGTCGCGCTGGCCATAGTCGAATAACAGGTCGAAGTGCCACAGCAAATCGTCCAGCGAATCTTCCTCCCACAGGTAAAGCAAAGGGTGCGCCTTGGCATTGCCGTAGCGAACCCGGCTCAGGTAACGTTGGGCGCGGAAGTTTCTCGGGTGATCCTCCGGCAGGCCCTGATGGTCTTCGGGCTTGTATTCGTAGAGGATGTGTTCACCGACGGCATTCATGCTTTCATCCAGCAACCATTCGGCAACCCGGTTCATGTCTGCCGGGTCGGCAATACGCGACGAGATCTTCCTGCCATAGAGGTTCAGGCTGCCGTCGGCGCCGTGAATCAGCCAGAAGCCGGGATCTGTGTTGTTTACGCGCCAATGCTCGATGCGCGCAAAGGCCCCCTCGACTCTGCTGAAGTAACGCACTACCTGATAAGTCGCATCCAGATCATCACCGTTGTAGCGGCTGACCTGACTCGAAACCAGCGCGCCGCTGTCGTCGCGTTCTGGCAGGCAGACATCGCCTCCGGGGCCGAAAATAAGATCATCGTCGGTGTAGCTCGGTACGCCCTTGCTGGCACGACGCGCCACTTTGCTGGTGTTCAGATTCCAGCCAAGCCCGAACACACCGTTGCCGGAGGTGCTTTGATAACTCAGCGACAGGGCGGGCGCGTAACCGCGGCCCGGGCTGATCGGCAGGGCGATCTCCAGTGATGCCGCGCCGCTGGTGCCAACCGATCCCCAGCCCTTGCCGATGCTTTGAATCGCGCCACCGCCTTTGGGTAATGACGGGGTGGCAACAGCCGGCTGGAGAGACTGCGGCGATTGATTCTGCGATTGCGATTGAGCTTCCATGACGCTTGCTCCCTGTCGGTTAACGACTTTTCGCCGTGTAGCGCATGTGCACGATGATGTCGGTGATCGAGTCGATCATGTCGCGCTGCGATGCCGGGTTGGAAAAGCTCAGGGTCCAGCGAGAGATCGCACCGGTGCCCTCAAACGGCAGATAACGCTCATCGTCGAAGTTGAAAACGAACAGGCCGTCATCGTCCACGCCGGTAGACAAGGCGATCTGCTGGCTGGCGCGCATGTTTTCCTTGAGCGGCGCGTCAGGCTGTGCGTCCATCTGCACCGCGCTGTACGACTGGGTCAGGGTGGCGCGGATGTCCTGATACGGCCCGACCGTGACGGGCAACGACACACTGATGCGTCTGATACGACGCAGATAGTGGCCCGGGTAATCGTCGTCAAGCATGGCTCGGGTGATTTCGAACTCGGCAATCCCGTCTTGCGCCAGGCGCTCGACCACTGCATCCCAGCCGTGATTGATCCCGGCAGCATCTCCCTCGGTTATTGGCAGCTGGCGCACCGAAACCGTCTTGACGATCTCCATTTTGCGTTCGTTGCGGGCCATGTAGGCTGCATCCATGCGCAGCAAATTCAGTTTCAGGGCCTCGCCAGCAGCCAGGCCGCGCCACGCGTCTTTCCAGGCAGCGGGCTGGATGAAGGAGGCCGAGTAGTCGGCAATTTCATACTGCCAGCAGGCTTGCGTCGCCAGGCACAGTGAGAATGTTGCGTCATAGGCCTGGTAGTAGAAGGTCGAGAACTGCCCATTGAGCCATTGATAGAGCTGGCTGTTGGTGAAGCGCTTGTTGAGAAATGCGTAGACGGTCTCGGCCTGTTTTTTGGCTTCCTGAGCCTGACGAAGTTGCAAGGCGGTAACGCGGGTCTGGGCGTCGTGGACAGCCAGTTGCAAGGTGATCTGTTCAGATTCAAGCAAGGCCTGATCGCGAGCGTGTTCCCATTCCTGCAGGCGGCGACGGTACATTTCTGTGAGCTCCAGTGCATCGCCGACGGCCGCAGATCGCGCGGCGAACGCATGAGCGCCAGTTGCAACCATTTCCGGTACGCCTTCCAGCCTGAAGCCGCCTACTGCACCTCCGGCTGCGGCACCAACGGCCATACCGCCGGTTGCACCGGCATGAATACCGGCGTGATTAGGGGCTACTTTCATGGCTGAAGCCACGATGCTGGCCGCACTGGCCGCGCTTTCGGCAATCCGTGAAACAAGTTTGGCGGCACCCGCTGCGATTTCCACTGCACTGACATTTTCAGCCGCCAGTTGGCCGTAAAAACCGGCTCGGGCATCAATCACGGCCTTGCTGGCCTCCAATGCCTTGCGTGCCTGAACTTCGACTTTTTGCGCCTCGAGCTGCAGGTCAATGGCGTACTGGGCGAACTCCCAGACCTGCTGCTGTTGCAGCTCCATCAACTGCCCTTGCTCCTTGCGTTCGATGATCGACAGCAGGGTGAAGCCAAACTGGATCAGGGTTTCCACCGCCGCGCTGGCCCTGGCAAACATGACCGGGTAGCGATAGTGCGGTGTTTCCTGAGCCAGCAGGCTGCCAGCACCACCATCGGTCGCGCCATTGGCGTAGGCCGCGAGCAGTGCCCTTGGGTCCAGCGGTGCAGCGAACAGCGGCAGGGAGAGTGGCTTGCCGTCCAGCGTCATGTTGTGGCGCAGGTTGTACAGGCGCGACTCAAGCATGTCCCAATATTTGACCAGCTCCGAATTCATCGGGAGGATGAAGTGATCGCTGTCTTCCTCGTTCAATGTCGGGTCGCTGCCGAAGGTGCTCAGGCGCAGGGACGGTTGGCTGAAACTGACAGTGGCTTTGCCGTCGTTGACGGCGGCGCTGGTACGTACCTGTTGCTCCTGCTCGACAAGCTGCTGCTCGAAAGCCCGCAGCCCCGGACTGCTGGACGTTGCCAGATCGCCCAACGCCACAGGCGTCCATTGGCTGATCAGTTTCACATCCGGGCGCGGCCCGAGCAGATCGAGAATACGCACATACCAGAGCTTGGCTTCGCCCAGACTGTCGGGCGTCAGTTGCCGATAGGCCATGTCGCCCCGGTCGATCAGGTTCTTGATGTAATGGAAATACACCGCTTTCTGATAGCGCACCGGGTCACTTGCCGCGATGCCGTCCGGGTCGATCGGGGCGCGCAGAAAGTAATCCGGATCAGGTACTTCAACCAGAGGTCGAACGTTCCAGTAAGCCGGTGCGTCGCTGGTTTTTTTACGGCCCGGGTCGAAGATGAAACCGAGCCAGCGTTCGGCATCGGTGAAGCGTTGTTCCAGGTTGAGGCGATGGGAGATCATGAACGGCAGATGCAGAAACAGCTCCCAGAAGTAAAGGCCGTTGGCGCCTTTGAAGTCCATCAGGTCAGCAATGGCGTCATCACCGATGGGCGGTTCCTGTAGCTGCTGGGTGTCCCAGGACAACAAGGCTTCGAGCGCAATGTTGGCCTTGTTGATCAGCTCGCGGGCGAACAGCGTGTTCATGCGAATGGGGTCGCGGGTGTCGGTGGTCGAGTTGTCGCTGAACCGAATGCTGGAGGCGGAGAAATCGATGTATTCGGCGATGCCCAGAATGGCGCTTATGCGTTTGCTGATTTTGGGCGCGATAGGGTCGCCCCCATCAGCGGTTGCCCACTCCAGTTCTATTTCTGTGGATTTGAGGGCGTTACCGATCCAGACCGGGGGATTAACCGAGTTGACGCCGACGCCATGAGTGATATAAAACTTTTTCGAGCCGCTGATGAATCGGGTTTGCGGAAGATTTGGCAGAAGCGTGGATTTATCGAAGGTAATGGTTGTTTCGTAACGGCTCGGTGCCGTAATACTGCTGGTCGGAGGTCGTGCGGTCAGGTGCTTTTGCGAGTTGTTGTGGGGGACGCTCATATCCAATGGGTAACTGAACCATTGAGCGAAAGAAAGCGTGTCAGCGTAGTGAGGCCCTACGTGTACAGAGGGATACAGATCATATGAAGTTTCGCCTTGTATAAGTGCTATGAGTGCCGAGGATATGACCTCCGGGTCGGTTGCCGCCAAAGACATTAGCTCGACAGCGCCCACCTTCAGTTTGCCGCCTCCAAGATTCCAGTCGGTGGTATATCGTTCTATACGGTAATAACTATTGTGTTGGTTGCGAAGGAACGCGGTGCTTGAGGGAAGGGCGTCTACGGCGCTATACAGGTTCAGCGACAGATCGCCCCAATAGCCTCCGGTTGATTCGATTTTTAAGTTTGATCCGTTCTGTAATATAAAGCTGTTCTGGTCGAGGTCGAGATCGTAGGGTGTCGTTATGAACTCAAACGTCCACTGGCTGGCGGGCTCAGTCAATACGAGTGTGGTTTTAGTCGTACCCTTAATGAGGATGTCCTTGGTTATTGCAGTGCTTAATTTTATTGTGGCGTTTTCAAGGTCCAGGCGGGGTGCATAGGTACCGGTCATTTGGGCTATTGCTTCCTGATGGTCTTGGTAGTCCCACCAGGTATCGCCAGTGTTTGGAGATGTTGTCAGGGATGGTTTTAGCCTGATATACAAGCTCCACGTAAACTGAAAATTCCCCTTGTTCTTTAAAGCAAATGCCCAACAGGTCTTGCGCACGCGGGGCTGCTCCGGACCCAGGTCTGCCTTGTCGGAAACGGCGTCTACGTAGTTCGCAACTGGAAAAGCTGGCGTTTTGTTGAAATTCTTGTCGATAAAGGCCGTGTGCAGAAAAGCATAGGTCGATGTTGAGCCATCGGTGTCACCAGGCGCCAGCGTTTCACCCGCATACATCGCGATAAACAGCGATTCCGGGGAGGCCGATACATCGAAGATCGCAATACTGTTCAGGTCGTTTTCAAGGTTGACTGCCTTGCCTGCCCGGGTGACGACATTGGGTGTTGTCACGTCCATGTAGATGTGTGGCGCACTCCAGGAGTCGTCGTATTTTTTATAGGAAATATTGAATACCAGACGCACATTGGGTGTGACCACCGTCAAGGGCGCGATGTCAGCCGGTGGGGTGATGGGGATACTGCCATCGGCAGCTGGCTTGACTGTACCTTCGGGCAGCGTGACCGCTACCTGTTCTGTCACGTGAACCAGGTCCACCCACGCCACAAACAACCGATTGTTGAAATACGCCGGGCGAATGGTTCTTTCCAGCGTATTGGCATTGATGCCGATCTCGGCGCGCTTCCAGTCGGACCAGGCACCGGGTGTCGGATTATCGAACTTCGGCCCTTCAGTGCCTTCCTGGTAGGCACGCTCATTCATGTCCACCGTGCGCCAGTAATAAATGTTCTCGGCGCGCGACGTGCCGATAAAGTAGTACTTGCCTTGCGCAAATCGATCACTGTCGATATAGCCATTGATGATGGTCAGGTTGGCGACTTCTTCAAAACTGGCCAGGTAAGCTTTTACCGCTTCCTGCGCCGTGTCGACATTGATCCTGTTCTGATTGATATCGTTTTCCAGTTGCGTGAAGTAGCCGGACTTCTTCAAGCGCAATGCCGGAGAAATATAGATTTCCGGATACAGTGCCAATTGCATATTGGCCGCCCAGATCGGGTATTGACTGCTGCGTTCACGCCACTCGACAAAGCGCGCTTCGGTCGGCAGCAGTGTTTCATAGCCGGGCTCCATGCCCAGTAACGTGCCATTGATGAGCTGTTGCAGGCTGCTCATTGCCGATGCGACATAGCTGGTCTGGACTTCATTGCCGACCTGATTGTCGAGCAGAAAAAACTCGTACAGGTCATTGGCCGTTTTCAAGCGCTGGTCCAGGCCCAGGCGCTTCAGCATAGGGTCGTTGGGTACGACCTCACCCAGATAGTACGCCACCAGCGCATCGCGAAAGGATTCGTTGAGCCGGCTTTCAAGGGTATCGGACATGATCAGGCCTCCATGGCATTGAACAGGTTAATGCTCACGACTTAACGGTTGGCGGCTATCACGGCTTCGCCTACTGACTTCCAGTGCGAGGCAGTGCTGGTCGCTGTCAGGTCAGTAGCCGACAGTAATTGTCTTGCCGAAAGGCCGGTCATATCACTGGCGCTGTGCATCCGGCTCAACCAGTCCACCTCGTGCATGCTGGTAACGATACGATCTGACCCGGTCAGCAATGCGTTTGCGGCCAGCACTTCAGATGACGTCCAGCCTGTCAGTGACGCCAGCCGCGCAGCACATTGGGTATTGTCTCGATGCGTGTCATTGGCTTGCTTGAAATAATCGAGCAGCGTTTCTTCCGGGTAACCGCAGTTGTCGCGCCAGTTGCGGTAACGGTCGAGCAAATACAGACTGTTCATTGAAAGGGGAAGCAGGAAGCCAAAGTCTGCATGCAGCCAGCGTGGACTGATTAAAAATGTGCGTAATGCCCGGGCGCTCAGCCCCAGTTGCTGGCTGACTTCTGAATAGCGAATCAGCGTCGAGAGCGTCTGAATGGCGCCACCATGCCAAAGTAACGCACCGAGAAACTTGCCTGCATCGCTGCCTGCCCAGCGTATCACCGGCTCGCAACGGTCCGGCGGCAAACCGGTGAGGGTCAGCAACAGCCCTTCCACCAGCCGATGTTGATTCCGGTAGCCGTTCAATACGAACGTTTCAAGTCTGGCTTCGACTTCGCTTGCAAGGGGTTCCGCGATGGCTATGGAGGACAAGCGTTCATGCAGGGTGCGGCGGATGCTGACCGCGGGTTCCTCGTGCAGCGGCTGAGTCGTGACCAGCCCTAATCCGTCGATCAGGTAGTAATGGAGGATAGTCCACCAATTGATGGTGTTGTTTTGGTCATCCTTGCTTGGCAAGTCAAGGGATGCCAGCTGGTCTCTCTTCAATACAGCCTGGCGCGCATCGTTGGTTAATTGCTCAAGTTGAACAGTCAGTTCCTGCGTGACTATTGTTTCGGTGATGTCCCAGCCTAGCTGACGTCGCAGTGCAGCGATGTCTCGGTCAGACGCTTTGAGCCACGTGACTGCCCAGTCCAGTTGCATCAGGATATCGAGCACGTCCGGTTCGGTGTCGTCGAGTTGACCTGAGACCACCTTTTTCCGAAAAGACAGAGTGCCCAGCAGGTCGATCAATGCCCGGCATTCTGCTGCGGTCAGACCGAACATCGAAGCAATGCGGGCTTGGCGGTACAGCGAAGAAATCATGCTCAAATTGAGTCTGAAGTCAGTGGGCGCGTTGCCAATCAGTTCGCGAACATCGACGGCCAGCTGCCTCAAGCCTTCATGAGTGCTGGATAACTGCAGGGCTCGGCTCAACTGAGCGCGAGTCTTGACGTGCTGGCTACTGTCCTGATCGAGGTCGAGAATCGACCCCTCCAGCACCAGCGGAGTATCGAACAATGCCGGGTTGTTGAATACCCGGTCGAACATCGGCAAGCGTCCGTCGTTTGCCTCGCCGGGCATCAGGTGAACAAAGGCTGCAAACTCATCAGGCGCGAGGCCGTAACGTTTGTTCAGATACCGATAGGTTCCCAGTGCGCGTAGCGTATTTACCGTCAGCACCATCTGCAGGTTCACGGCGCCTTCGGAGCGAATGACCGCCATGACCAACGTGTCCAGCGCTGTAAACGGAATGCCCGTCCAGCGCTGCAGACGGATCATGCGTTGCAGACGGTCGAAGCGGTCCACGCTGGTGTTTACCAGCCGCTCAGTGCCGTACGCATCCTTGTTCAGAGCCATTGCCGGCTGAGTGGTCGGGCCATTGACGTAGCCAGCTCCGAATCGGGCCTTGATTGCTGTCAGGCTCGCATCGAGTGGGGAGTCTTCATCTGCGGTGTTTCCCGCTGCACGGATGTTGGGAGAGGCATAGGCCGTGTGGCTGCCTATGGCAAGCAGGGCTTCGACTCCGTCACTGTCCAGACCCGTCTTCTCCAGGAAGACGTTCAGATTATTCAAAGGATTGCTGGCGTCGTCGACGTAATCGACGTTGTATTTCGTTTTGAAGAACTGACGGGTCAGGTCTGCTGACGTGTCTGCGTTTGCCAGACTGGATAAGGCAGGTTCAATCACGATTGCCTGTTGCTCTGGGCCTGCTCCGCTCATCAGCACCTGTGCGATGGCACTGGAGTGCTGCACTTTTCCATAGTCACTGCCGTACCTGGAAGTGGTTGGAAGTTCAAGGCTGACGCAGTAATTCAGCTCGCCTAACATTGGCTTCTTCCCGGCAAGCCCGAGGCTGATCTGTTGAAAGTGGAAGTTGTAAGGAAACTGAAACGGGTGTTGTTTCTCGGCCACCAATTGGTAAATAGACTTGCCCTTGTCCTCAGGCACTGTGTCCACGTAGGCATTGATGGCTTTACTTAACACCTGATTGACGATGTGCAGCGTAGGCACTGGCGTGAAGGTGCTTTGTTGGTCGATCAACAGACCTTTGAGATCAGGCCGTCGGTCATGGAGTTTGATTCGGCTGTCCTCCGCGACGCTGCCTTCCAGCTGTTCCAGAGCAAACCGGTACAAGGACGTCAGGTACGCCACGGGCGAATCCTTGGCTTCTATCGCACCCACCTTGCAAAACAGATCCCAGTTTTCCTTGAAAAGATTGGGGAAGCTGGGCCCGATGTCTACCAGTGAACGCACGCCGGTGCGCCGTGTCACTGGCTGGGGCCGGCCTGAAGACAGCAGTTGATTGCGATACAGGCGCACGATCTGGGTGGCGTAACAGCGAGCGTTTTCATAGGCGAGCGCTGCATCAGCATCACTGATACGTGAGAGTTCGTGAACAAAAGCGCTTTTGGAGCGCCGTACGATATCGAACACTGAATGGATGTTCAGTTTTTCCATCGCGTTGATGAACGGTAACGTGTCATCGCCATGTTCGTGCGTGTCGTTCCCGGTTCGGGCCAGGTTGCGTAGAAGGGAGAAGGGTTGCTCGGTCATGTCCGGCGCTCCAGTGGTCATGACACAGCCTTGTTTACCATGGCGCTCGCGTCTAGCTGACAAAAGTGTCAGTCAACCATCAGCAACACCAAGCATTTCCTATAAAAACAAAGCATTAGCGCCCGCCGCTGAAGGTATATTCATTGGCGATTGACCACCCAAAGTTTATGCCTATTGGTTCTTGACCAAGCCGCGTGCTTCCGTTTGTCTGCTGTTATGGTTGAAGGGCGTCACTAACGGCGGATAGAGGTTTCAAGGATGAACTCGATCATGCACACCAATACGCCGCAATTGGCGGTCAGCGATTCACGGGCCCTGCCGGTACGCAGTGTGCAGTTCTATCGTGGCGCTGATGATCAGCCTGTTGAAGCCAGGGTGACGCAGCAATATTTCGACAAGGCCGGGCGACTGATCGCCAGTCGCGATCCACGTTTTGCCAGTCGTTTGAAATACGGTGTCTGTGCGCCTGTGAACCTGATGCAAATCGTCAGTTTGTCCGGGGCTTTGCTGCTATCGAAAAGTGTCGACTCAGGTTGGCGGGTGAGCCTCAATGGCGAAGCGGGGCAGTTAGTCGACAGCTGGGACGGACGTGACAACCCGCGCCAGATCGAATACGACGCGCAATTGCGCCCTTTGGCGATCAACGAATCAGGCCGAATGACCGAGCGCTTCACTTATGGCGGGCCCGCCACTGCTGAGCGTAACCAGTGCAATCAACTGATTCGCCATGACGATACGGCAGGCTCGCGCTTGCTGCCGGACTATGGACTGTCGGGTGGGGTTCTGAGTGAGGAACGGTATTTCCTGCAGTCGCCTGACCGCCCGGACTGGCCACTTGCCGAACCTGATCGTGATGCACTGCTGGAGCCCGTCGGCCTGCAGACACGCCGGGCTTTCAACGCGCAGGGCGAAGCGCTGGCGCAGACTGACGCCAACGGTAACGTCCAGCGTTTCAGTTACGGTGCGGCGGGGCAACTGCACGCTGTTGAACTGACCCTGACCAATACGGAACAGCCGCAAACGCTGGTCAGTGCAATTGACTATGACGCATTCAACCAGGTCGAGCAGGAGACGGCAGGAAATGGCGTGGTCAGCCGCTATGTGTATGATCGACAAGACGGTCGGCTGATTGAACTCAGTGCGCTATCTGCTGACGGCTCAGTGCTGCAAAAACTGAATTACAGCTATGACCCGGCAGGTAACGTTCTACTCATCAACGATGCCTCGCAACCAGACCGGTATTGCGGCAATCAGCGTATCGAGCCGATAAACCGCTACTGTTACGACACGTTGTATCAGTTGATCGAAGCCACGGGTCGTGAGGTCAGAAACGGTGCCAGTCATGGTCCGGCGCTGCCCGGTCTGCAACCTGTCCCGACGCTCGATCCTTGCCAGGTCAGCAACTACAGACAGCATTACAGCTACGACCCTGCGGGTAACCTGCTGCAAATGCGCCACGAAGGCGCACACAACTTCACCCGCAACATGCACGTTGCACCGGACAGCAATCGCAGCCTGCCCGACGATGACGAGGATGTGGATTTCGCCACGAGTTTTGATGCCAACGGCAACCTGCTGCAACTGGTGCGTGGTCAGGTTATGGGTTGGGATGTGCGTAACCAGTTGCAGCACATCACCACTGTGCAACGTGAAGACGGGGCGAACGATGACGAACGCTATGTCTATGACGGCCAGGGTCAGCGTTGCCGCAAGATCAGCACCGCGCAGGCATCAGGTCGCACGCTGAGCAACGAAGTGCGCTACCTGCCGGGGCTGGAAATCCGGACCACGGCGAGTGGAGAAATTCTCCACGTCGTTATCGCTCAGGCGGATCGCAACAACGTGCGGGTGCTGCACTGGGAAGCGGGAAAACCAGATGCCATTGCGAACGACCAGGTGCGCTACAGCCTGGGTGATCATCTGGGCTCAAGCACGCTGGAGCTTGATCAGCAAGGCGGCCTGATCAGCCAGGAAAGTTATTATCCGTTCGGCGGTACGGCCTGGTGGGCGGCGCGCAGTGCAGTGGACGCCAAGTACAAAACAGTTCGGTACTCGGGTAAAGAGCGCGATGCCAGTGGGCTTTATTACTACGGTTTCAGGTATTACGCGCCGTGGTTGCAGCGGTGGATCAATCCGGACCCGGCGGGGGCTGTGGATGGGTTGAATCTTTATGCAATGGTTCGGAATAATCCGGCAGCTTGCGTGGACCCCTCTGGGCTCGCCGGCGACTATCGTGGACGGCGAGACAGTGTCGAGCGTGACGTATTGCTTGATACCAGCATCCTTGCACGTGGTAGAAGCGAAATATCAAGGCTTCCAGACACTGAAAGTAATTATCTGGACAAGGCTTTCGAGCTCGGTCACCTTGCCTGGGATGAAAGCTCGACAATTCTCGCCGCTCCGGCGTTGGCGGGCATGCCTGAAATGCTGGTGAGTTATGTGTTGGGGGACAGCGCCAAGGAGAGGCTTGGCGAGGTGGTTGAAACATACACTGCAACGGCGGCCATGCTGAAAGAATATGATGAAGGAGGGGAGCAGTACAATCAGATTGCTGTGATGAAAAACTATCCAGGGACGGATGCATTTATTGACCTCGAAGATCAGCATAAACGCATATTTATAGTAGAAGACTTTTTAACGCGTCATGTGGCGGGTACATCAATCACACTGGGGCATGAAGTGTCCCACATCGTCCGCAACAACGAAATTCTTGATTTCGGGTACCTGGCTCCCGGCTTACGGGATGAAAACGCAGCCGCTATAAGTGAGGAGCGCTACCTGACGCACCTTGAGGGCGGGCTTCAGTCGGCGATAGAATATTCTTATGGTTACAAAAATCCGCACATGTTTCAAAGCGTCGAGCGCATGATGCAAAAGAATGTGCTAGGTGCCGAGAGAGCCATGGGACTTTTCAAGGTCAAGAGCATGCAGGACCTGAAAGTCGAGCGTTTGAGCGATCCTGAAGTACGCACCAATCTATTGATGAACAATGCAGACAGCTTGGCAATGTTAAGTTTCATGCTTGCGGAGTCGGCTGTGAAAGGCCGTCTGAGAAGCTGGGGTGCATTGATATAATGCTGGCAGTGGGCTTTCCATGCCAACTGCACATCCGGCATGGGCAAGGCTGACAGTTTTATTGCGGCACTCCCATCGCCGGGAATAAGGTCATATCAAACTTTCATGGATGAAGGTAATGAGCTCGATTGTGCACAGCAATACGCCGCTACTGGTGGTCATTGATCCGCGTGCGCTGGTTGTGCGTAGCGTGCAGTTCTGTCGAACTGTGGCCGGGCAGCCTCTTGCCGCGCGGGTGACCCATCAGCGCTATGACCGGGCAGGGCGTCCGGTTGTCGGTCGTGATCCGCGTCTGTTCAGTCGCTCGGAAACCGAAACGCAGACCCCGGCAAACCGGGTGGTCAGGTTCAGTCTGTCCGGAGCAGCTTTGCTGAGTGAAAGCGTCGACTCGGGTTGGCGACTGAACCTGATGGGCGAGGCCGGGCAGTTGCTTGAAAGCCGGGACGGGCGAGGCACGCAGCGCTTGATGGAATACGACAGTTCGCTGCGCCCGGTCTCTGTGACAGAGCAGGGGCTTGTCTTGGAACGTCTGGCCTACGGTGGCGCCGACGCCGCTGAGCATAACCAATGCAATCAACTGATTCGCCATGACGATACGGCAGGCTCGCGTTTGCTGCATGATTACGGCCTGCCTGGCGCTGCGCTGGGTGAGGAACGGCATTTTTTGCAAGCGCCTGAAAGTCCGGACTGGCCGCTGGGCGAAGCAGAGCGCGATGCATTGCTTGAGCCTGTCGGGCTGCAAACCCGCTGTGGGGTCAATGCGCTGGGCGAAGCGATCTGGCAGACCGATGCCATGGGCAATACACAGGCCTTTGGCATGACCGTCGCTGGGCAGTTGAAAGCGGCTGAACTGACATTGGCCGGTGCCTCACTGTCGCAGATGCTGGTCAGTGAAATTCATTACAACGCGCTTGACCAGGTCGAGCAGGAAACGGCCGGCAATGGTGTTGTCAGTCACTTCCAATATGATCCGCAGGATAGCCGGCTCGCTGCGCTCAGCGCGATGGCGGCGGATGGCGCGCTATTGCAAAAGCTGATTTACAGCTATGACCCGGTCGGTAATGTTCTGGTGGTCAACGATGCGTCCCAGCCAGACCGTTATTGCAACAACCAGCTCGTCGAGCCGATCAGTTGCTTCGAGTACGACACGCTGTATCAGCTGATCGAAGCCAGCGGCCGTGAAGTCAGAAACGGTGCCAGCCATGGCCCGGCGTTGCCGGGCCTGCAATCTCTGCCGACGGATGATCCTTGTCAGGTCAGCAACTACACACAGCGTTACCGCTACGACGCTGCGGGTAATCTGCTGCAAATGCGCCACGAGGGCGCGCACAACTTCACCCGCAACATGCACGTTGATCCCGACAGCAATCGCAGCCTGCCCGACGATGAAGGAGAAGTGGATTTCGCCACAAGTTTCGACGCCAACGGCAACCTGTTGCAACTCGTGCGTGGGCAGACCATGAGCTGGGATGCGCGTAATCAGTTGCAGCACATCACCACCGTGCAACGTGAAGACCAGCCGAACGATGAAGAGCGTTATATCTACGATGGGCAGGGTCAGCGTTGTCGCAAGATCAGCACCGCACAGGCATTAGGTCGCACACTGACCAACGAAGTGCGCTACCTGCCGGGGCTGGAAATCCGCACCACAGCCGATGGCGAAACCCTTCACGTTATTAATACTCAGGCGGGTCGCAACAGCGTGCGGGTGTTGCACTGGGAAGCGGGAAAACCAGATGCTGTTGCGAACGATCAGGTGCGTTACAGCCTGGGTGATCATCTGGGCTCGAGCACGCTGGAGCTTGATCAGCAAGGCGGCCTGATCAGCCAGGAAAGTTATTATCCGTTTGGCGGCACGGCCTGGTGGGCGGCGCGCAGTTCAGTAGAAGCCAAGTACAAAACAGTTCGTTACTCGGGTAAAGAACGCGATGCCAGCGGGCTTTATTATTACGGGTTCAGGTATTACGCGCCGTGGTTGCAAAGGTGGATCAATCCGGACCCGGCGGGGGATGTGGATGGGTTGAATCTGTACAGGATGGTCAGAAATAATCCGCTTGTTTACGTTGATGCGAAGGGCCAGCAACCTGAACCTGTTCCAAAAACTATTCACCAGATCTGGATAGGTGAAAACCGGGATGCCTTGAGAGCTCAGGTCAGCACTATCAACAGAACCGTTGAAATGGCGTGGGGGTATAAAGTGACGTTGCATCTGGAAACGAGGACGCCGGATGCTTATTCGGAAATCGAAAAGGATCTGAGATCCGAAGTGGTTCTGCTTCCTGATTCCCAGGTTTTCCAGAACTTCAAGGAGAAGCCGCTTTATGCAGCCTATGAAGATTTCCGAAGAAACAAGCAGAATTACGCATTCGCGGTAGACGTTTTACGTATGCATACCGTTCATGAGTTGGGCGGAATTTATTCAGACGTCGATGACGTTTATGCAGGTGCGGAGACTGGCGGAATGACGCCGCTGGGTGATCATCCGCTTGTTGCAGAACCTGATGAAGTTCTGACGCTGGACCCTGTTCATGTCCCTTGGGAGCCGCAGAATTCTGTTGAAGGTTTTATGGTCAATAACAGCTCATTTGCCGCTCATTCAGGTGCAGGCGTCTTACTTGATATGATGAGTGAGGGCGCGAAACGATATGATGAAGCCGTTGAGGGCGGCCATTATCCGGATCCGATGCGCATGAGCGGTATAGGTCTCAATTTGATCCGGGATCCTAACCCGGCAGTGAGAGTCCAAACGTTATCGAAGATGGTAGGTCCTGGCTTGTTTACGGACACACTGCGCGCTTCGGACACAGCGTACGGTGAGCTTTTTACTAATCTGAAAGGCTTCGTCTTTCAAGGACAGCCGTTCACGTTTGCCGACCAAATGGCCAGGAAGATGCCGCTGCATCGGCATATAAAAAGCGGCGCGGCGCAGAGCTGGCGTTGAACATAACGAAAACCCGCCTCCATGAGACGGGTTTTTATGTTCCTGCCGAGCGTTACTGCACTTCCACCGCCAGGCTGTCGCTGATCTTCTTCTGCCAGATCTGCGGGCCGGTGATGTGTACGGACTCACCGTTGCTGTCTACGGCCACGGTCACCGGCATGTCCTGGACCTCGAACTCGTAGATCGCTTCCATGCCCAGCTCGGCGAAGGCCACGACGCGGGATTTCTTGATCGCCTGAGCCACCAGATAGGCAGCACCACCAACGGCCATCAGGTACACGGCCTTGTGGTCACGGATCGCTTCGATGGCGGTCGGGCCGCGTTCGGATTTGCCGATCATGCCCAGCAGGCCGGTCTGGTCGAGGATCTGCCGGGTGAACTTGTCCATCCGGGTGGCCGTGGTCGGGCCGGCCGGGCCGACGACTTCTTCGCGCACCGGATCAACCGGGCCGACGTAGTAGATGAAGCGACCCTTGAGGTCTACCGGCAGGGTTTCACCCCGGTTGAGCATTTCGACCATGCGCTTGTGCGCCGCGTCGCGGCCGGTGAGCATCTTGCCATTGAGCAAAACGGTTTCGCCCGGTTTCCAGCTTTGTACTTCTTCCGGGGTCAGCGTATCGAGGTTGACGCGGCGGGCCGATGGGCCGGCTTCCCAGACGATTTCCGGGTAGGCGTCCAGCGATGGCGCCTCCAGCGAAGCAGGGCCGCTGCCGTCGAGCACGAAGTGCGCGTGGCGGGTGGCGGCGCAGTTGGGGATCATGCACACCGGCAGCGACGCGGCGTGGGTCGGGTAATCCATGATCTTGACGTCGAGCACGGTGGTCAGACCGCCCAGGCCCTGAGCGCCAATGCCCAGCTGGTTGACCTTCTCGAACAGCTCCAGACGCATCTCTTCGATACGATTCTGCGGGCCGCGGGCTTTAAGTTCATGAATGTCGATGGACTCCATCAACACTTCCTTGGCCATGACCGCGGCTTTTTCTGCGGTGCCGCCGATGCCGATGCCGAGCATGCCCGGTGGGCACCAGCCTGCGCCCATGGTCGGTACGGTTTTCAGAACCCAGTCGACGATCGAGTCGGAAGGGTTGAGCATCGCCATCTTCGATTTGTTTTCCGAACCGCCGCCTTTCGCCGCGACGTCCACTTCCACGGTGTTACCCGGGACGATGGAGTAGTGAATGACGGCCGGGGTGTTGTCCTTGGTGTTTTTGCGAGCGCCTGCCGGATCGGCAAGGATCGAGGCGCGCAGTACGTTTTCAGGCAGGTTGTACGCGCGACGCACGCCTTCGTTGATCATGTCGTCCAGGCCCATGGTGGCGCCGTCCCAGCGAACATCCATCCCCACGCGCACGAAAACCGTGACGATGCCGGTGTCCTGGCAGATCGGGCGATGACCGGTCGCGCACATGCGCGAGTTGATCAGGATCTGGGCGATGGAGTCACGAGCGGCAGGCGACTCTTCACGCAGATACGCCTCGTGCATGGCCTGGATGAAGTCCACGGGGTGGTAATAGGAAATGAACTGCAGTGCGTCTGCAACGCTCTGAATCAGGTCGTCTTGCTTGATCACGGTCATGCGGCGCGCTCCTCTGTAAGGACGGGAACATTCAATTACGCTATCGGCGGCAGTCTGGAACTGCGGCTTGAACCAGAGCTGTCAGGTTGGCGATAGCGGGCGCAAAAAGGCGCGGCAGTATAACCCGCCCGACAGGCCAGTCTGTACAATCGCCGTTATTTTCTGCACAGGCCGTTTTGATGCCTCAATTGCATGTGGGTGAGCTTAGCTGGTCGGTGACATCGGCCAGCAATCTGCTCGACGCCCTGAACCATGCCGGTATTCCGGTCCCTTATAGCTGTCGTGCCGGCAGTTGCCATGCGTGCCTGGTGCGCGTCGTAAAGGGCGAGCCTGAAGACGCGTTGCCCGACGCGCTGCCTGCCGAAAAGCGCCAGCAGGGTTGGCGGCTTGCCTGTCAGTGCCGAGTGACGGGGGATCTGGCTGTCGAGGTGTTTGACCCCCAGCGTGATGGCCTGCCTGCCACAGTGGCAGGCTGCGACTGGCTCTCTGCATCGGTGCTGCGTTTGCGTCTGGAGCCAGCGCGACCGCTGCGCTACAGCGCCGGGCAGCACCAGGTGTTGTGGACTGACAGCGGTGTTGCGCGGCCTTACTCGCTGGCGAGCCTTCCCGGTGAGGATGCGTTTCTGGAGTTTCACATCGACTGCCTGCAGCCCGGGGCCTTCCGTGACGTTGCCCGCCAGTTGCAGGTCGGTGATGCCCTGAGGCTTGGCGAGCTGCGTGGCGGTGCGCTGCGTTACGACCCGGACTGGCAGGAGAAGCCCTTGTTGCTGCTGGCCGCCGGCACCGGGCTCGGGCCCTTGTGGGGCGTGCTGCGCGAGGCTCTGCGTCAGGACCATCAAGGCGCGATACGCGTGATTCATCTGGCCCGCGACAGCCAGGAGCACTATCTGGCCGATGAACTGCACGCCCTGGCTGAACGTTATCCCCAAGTGCATGTTCAGCTGGTTACCCCGCAGACGCTACAGGCAACCCTGGCTGAACTGCGCCTGTTGTCGCGGCACGCGATGGCGCTGGTGTGTGGCAGTGCCGACAGCGTGGAGATGTTCGCCAAGCGGCTGTATCTGGCGGGGCTGCCGCGTAATCAATTGCTGGCTGATGTGTTTGTGGCGCGGGAATAAGAGGCACGCCAGTTACAGTTCTCGTTCTTCGACACGATAATCACAAAAGGCTGACCCAACGCAAAAGGCCCCGGCTCTTTCGAGACGGGGCCTTGGCTTGCAACGTGCTGCGATCAGACCAACGGGTCGCCGACGTGCAGAATCTTCATGCCGTTGGTGCCCCCGATGGTGTGGTAGCTGTCGCCCTTGGTGAGGATGACCCAGTCACCTTGCTCGACCAGACCACGCTTGAGCAGTTCGTCGACTGCGGCCTGGCTGACCTGACCTGGCGGCAGGGCTGCCGGGTCGAATGGCACGGTGTAGACGCCACGGAACATCGCAGCACGCGCCTGAGTACCACGGTGCGGAGAGAACGCGTAGATCGGCACCGAGGAGCGGATGCGCGACATGATCAGCGGGGTGTAGCCGCTTTCGGTCAGTGCGATGATCGCCTTCACGCCCGGGAAGTGGTTGGCGGTGTACATGGCCGCCAGCGCGATGCTTTCGTCACAACGGGTGAAGGAGTGACCGATACGGTGGCTGGACGTCTTGCCGGTCGGGTGCTTTTCAGCACCGATGCAGATACGGGCCATGGCCTGAACCGCTTCGATCGGGTAGGAGCCTGCAGCACTTTCGGCCGACAGCATCACGGCGTCGGTGTAGTCGAGCACGGCGTTGGCCACGTCGGACACTTCAGCACGCGTCGGCATGGGGCTGGAGATCATCGACTCCATCATCTGCGTGGCGACGATCACCGCCTTGTTGTGGCGACGGGCGTGCAGGATGATGCGTTTCTGTACGCCGACCAGTTCGGCATCACCGATTTCAACGCCCAGGTCACCACGAGCGACCATGACCGCATCACTGGCGCGGATCAGTTCATCGAGCACTTCGTCGTTGGCAACGGCTTCGGCGCGTTCGATCTTGGCCACCAGCCAGGCCGTACCACCGGATTCGTCGCGCAGCTGGCGAGCGTATTCCATGTCAGCGGCGTCACGCGGGAAGGAAACGGCCAGGTAGTCCAGGTCCATCTCGGCAGCGAGCTTGATGTCCTGCTTGTCTTTTTCGGTCAGTGCCGGCGCCGTCAGGCCACCACCACGACGGTTGATGCCTTTGTGGTCGGACAGCGGACCACCGATCAGCACGGTGCAGTGCAGTTCGTCAGCGGTCTGGGTGTCGACGCGCATGACCACGCGACCATCGTCGAGCAGCAACTCGTCGCCTACGCCGCAATCCTTGACCAGATCCGGGTAATCGATACCCACGATCTGCTGGTTGCCACTGGTCAGCGGATGAGCAGTGGAGAAGGTGAACTTGTCACCGACCTTCAGCTCTATTCGCTTGTCGGTGAACTTTGCGATACGAATCTTCGGACCCTGCAGGTCGCCCAGCAGAGCGACGAAGCGCCCGTGTCTGGCGGCGATTTCGCGGATCAGCCTGGCGCGAGCCTTGTGCTCGTCCGGAGTACCGTGAGAGAAGTTCAGACGAGCAACGTCCAGACCCGAAAGGATCAGTTGCTCGATGACTTCCGGCGAGTTACTGGCAGGGCCAAGTGTGGCGACGATTTTGGTGCGGCGAACGGTCATGCACAAACTCCTTAATTGAAGCGCAGCGAGAGGCTACTCCTGTCTGGGTCTTTAGTCATTGTTCCTTTGCACTACCGTGTCAGAGTCAGGGAGGGCAATCGGCTGACAACCGGCGCTCTATTGGCCTGAAGAAACAGGCCGTGACGCCGATACAGGGCAGAGAACAGGAGAGTCCCATGCGTATTGTAACGATTGTTGTATTACTGACTGCGCTCAGCGGTTGCACCCGCTGGGCGATGAATTCCAACCTCGATCACGCCTACCGTGCCTATCAGGAAGGTGACTGTGATCGGGTGATGCTCGATCTCTCCAAGGTCGAACGCCAGAGCCGCTCGCGCCGTTATGTCCAGCCGGAAGTGTCGATGTTGCGCGGCCAGTGCCTGGAGCGACAGAAATTGTATGTCGATGCGGCACAGACCTATCAATTCCTGATGGCGCAGTATCCGGAAAGTGAATACGCCTTCCGCGCACGCGCCAGACTCGACACGCTGGCACAAACAGGCCTTTACCCCAGGGCTCAACCTGCCAGACCCATACCTGTACCTGTTCGAAACGCTCCCGTATCGAAATAATTACCCTCGTTTGAATGGAAGGTGTTGTGTTCGGGTGGATTTCGACTAATTGTGAGCTAGTCTGAGGTCATTAAGCGGACGAGCTGCAGGGCTCCGGGTCGAGACTGTTTCCTGGATAGCCTCTGTCGTGCAGCGTATTCGACATCCGCAACGAACACACAGTGTTGCGTGGTCGCAGCACCGGTCCCGGAAGGCAGCCTGCCATGTATAAAGAGCGGAAAATCGAACGCCATCAACTGCAGGATTATCTGCAGGTTTTCAATCGTCATACCGGCAAACTGGTGGGGTGTCTGGGGAATGTCTCCGGTGAGGGGCTGATGCTTATCAGCAGCCTGCCGATCCTGGTGGGGGCGAGGTTCGATCTGTGCCTGAAACTGCCGAATGGCAATATCGGACAGCCCATCGATGTGAGCGCCAAGTGCCTCTGGTGTCACGAAGACGAGACACCTGGCAGTTATGACTCCGGTTTTGAATTGTGTCAGGTTTCTGCAGAGTATCTGGGGTTCGTGCAGCTGTTGCGACAGTACTTCTGCTTTTACCCCTCCTACGAAGCCTCTGCCTGAGGCTGCTGCCTGAAGGGCAGGGCGTCGTTCATAACGTCCCTGCCTTTTTCCAGCTCATGTAACGGTTGACCAACTGTGGTCCCAGTTCTCCTGGCCGCGCATCCATGATCACGATGCCTTGCGCACTCAAGCGATCATGCAGCGAAGCCCGGGCGTTGAGAAAGTCGATCGTTCCGCAATAACTCAGCGCTTCATCGTACGTGTGCACCGGTGAGTGGCGCAGGCCGTCGAGTACTTCCTCTCGCAGGCTGGCAATCAGTACCCGATGCTGTTTACCGAGCTGCCTGGCGGCGGCCAGCAGCTCCTCATCGTCTTCATCGCGCAAGTTGGTCATCAACACCACCAGTGAGCGTCTTTTATGACGAACCATCAGTTGGCGCACGGCGGCGCTGTAGTCAGCGGGGCGCCGGGTGGTCTGAAGGTCATAGACCGAATTGAGCACCCGATTCAGCTGTCCAGGCCCCTTCACCGGCGCCAGATAACGATCCTGCTCGCCGGCAAAGGTCGCAATACCGACAGAATCACCCTGACGCAGCGCGACATAGCTCAACAGCAGGCAAGCGTTGAGGGCGTGATCGAAGTGAGACAGGTCGCCGTCCTGACTGCGCATCCGACGTCCGCAATTGAGCATGAAAACGATCTGCTGATCCCGCTCGTCCTGGTATTCCCGTGCGATGGGCGCTCGCTGGCGGGCGGTGGCTTTCCAGTCGATCTGGCGCAGGCTGTCGCCCTCGCGAAACTCACGCAACTGGTTGAATTCCATGCCCAGCCCGCGACGTTGCAACTGGCGCACGCCCAGTTGGCTCAGCCAGTTATCCACCGCCATCAATTGACCGCCGCAGAGGCGGGCGAAATCCGGATAGACCCGCGTGGTGCCGGGCACTGCCAGGTAGCGTCGTGCCGTCCACAGGCGCAAAGGCCCCAGCAGGCTGATTTCGCAACGCTCAAAGGTGAAATGCCCCCGGCTTGACGGGCGCAGGCGATAGCCGAGGCTGCCTTTGCCGCGTGCGGCCAGGGTGAGTGACTGCGGCAGGTTTTCGTGTTCCAGCCCGTGCGGCACATGATCGAATACCCGCACGGTAACGGGTCTTCCACCGTCGTGCTGCACATCGAGTCGGGCTTCGTTCCAACGGTCGAGCGCCAGACTGCCCGCCAGCTCACGCTGCACACGTGGCGAGGGGCTTCTGAGCAGCCAGATTGCATCAAGCAGGCTCACGACGACGAGGGCCAGCAAGGCTCCCCAATAAAGGTCGTCGATTTTTGCCGGATACTCGACGCCCAGCGCATGAAGCGTGCCGAGCAGCACGGCCACACCCATCAGCCCGCCGAGCCAGCGCAGCAGCGTGACCGACGGCTTGAGGACCTGTTTCACAGGCGTGGTGCCGAGACCTGGTCGAGGATCTGCCTGAGCACCTGATCCACCGACAGCCCCTCGATGTCCAGCTCAGGCGACAACCTGACCCGGTGTCGCAGCACCGCCAGTGCACAGCCCTTGATGTCGTCCGGGGTCACGAACTCGCCGCCACGCAACACAGCTCGGGCCCGCCCGCCACGCACCAGCGCAATCGAAGCGCGCGGGCCTGCGCCCTGACTCAGACCCGGCCAGGTGCGCGTGCTGCGTGCCAGCCGCACGGCGTAGTCCAGCACCTGCTCATCGATGGGCAGCTCGCTGGCAATGCGTTGCAGCGCCTGAACCTCGCGGGCCTGCATGATGACCCTGAGCGGTCGCACATCCAGCATGTCAGCCCGGGATGAGCGGGTGACCTGACGCACCATGTTCAGCTCTTCCTGGGCCTCGGGATAATCCATGCGCAGTTTGAGCATGAAACGATCCAGTTCAGCTTCCGGCAATGGATAGGTGCCCTCCTGTTCGATGGGGTTCTGGGTCGCCAGCACCATGAACGGCTGTGGGATCGGCAGGGCGCGCCCTTCAAGGGTGACTTGCCGCTCCTGCATCGCTTCGAGCAAAGCCGCCTGGGTCTTGGCCGGTGCCCTGTTGATTTCGTCGGCCAGCAGCAGGTTGGTGAACAGCGGCCCCTTGCGCAGCTTGAACTGCTCGGTCTGCATGTCGTACACCGCATGACCGGTCACATCGCTGGGCATCAGGTCCGGCGTAAACTGGATGCGGGCGAATTCGCAGCCGATGCAACTGGCCAGCGCCCGAACCAGCAGCGTCTTGCCAAGCCCCGGAACACCTTCCAGCAACACATGTCCGCCACCGATCAGCGCGGTCAGCACGTCGTCGATAACCGCATTTTGTCCGATCACGGCCTTTTGCAGCTCATTGCGCAACGCCTGGGCCAACTGGCTGGCGCGCTGACGCTGCTGCAACTGATTGGTGGATTCGGCTGCGGGCTCGGCAAGTGACTCGGTGCTGCTGCCTGATGGGGCGGGTGTTTGATCACTCATAGGGCATTCCTGATTGTTTGCAGGTGGGCTACCTGGCGGGTGAATTCGCTGTGTGACAGGCGTTGCGGCGGGCGAGGGCGCAGCGCGTCGCTGATGGCGCTGGTGGGCTGACGGGTCAGGCGTGCAAGCACTTGCCATTGTTCGGCAATGACCAGCCGTTCGAAACCGGGATGCAGTTGGCGGGCGCGACGCAGTATGTCCTGTTGCAGGCGTTTGATCAGCGTCTGCTGCCCGGTGTGTTTGCGCAGGAACTCGGCACTGGCGCGCAGGTGCTCGGTCAGTTGGCGGCGTGCGAGTGGCGCGGGCCGCCGCAGCGGGCCCTCGCGCAGACCGATGTGCCACAGACCCAGAGCAATCAGCAGTGCCAGCGTCAGCAGTGCCTGAGGATAGTTGCGCAGTAACAGGCTCAGCAGGTTGTCGTGTTCGGTTTGCAGCACCAAAGTCACTTGGCTGTCCTGCGTCAGATACCAGAGCAGCCAGGCATTGTCATAGTGGCCGATCGAGCGGGTTTTCCACAGGTTGGCGTCCGTGACAACGGTGATCAGCCCATTGCCCCGGCTTATCTGCAGCAGGTGCGTGGCATCGGCGCTGTTGGCCCAGGATTGGGCGTGATCTTCCGGGTCTTCGAGGTGAAACGCCGGATCGAAACTCATGTAGGCCGGGGCGCTCTCGTTTTCCAGGTACAGGCGGGTCAGCTCTGGCCAAGGTATTTTCTGGTGTTTGGGGGCGGGCGTCATCAGCGGGATGGGCAGTGGCGGCTGAGCGTCGGTCAGTTGCTGTTCCTTGGCATTGATGTCTTTGGTGAGGTACTGATGAATCTGCAGACTGTCCAGCAGCAGGTCACCGCTGCGACCTTTTTGTTCGTCCCAGAGTTGTTCGGCGACGAACAGCAGGTGCCCGCCTGCCTCGGCCCAGTTCAGCAGCGTTTGGGTTTGCGCCGGGGTCATGTCTTCCCGGTCATCGAGCAGCAGCAGGGTCTGGGTGCTCTGACTCGGGTCGGGAAGCTGAGCCAGCGTGTCGACGGTATTCACTGTGAGGGAGCGGCCACGCAGAAAGTGTTCGGCCGCCAGCCAAGGATTGGCCTTCGCCTCTGGCGAGGGGCCCTGATCGACCGTTTTCTCGTAGCGCTCGAGCTGGGTGCTCAGAAACAGCGCGCCGCCTGCCAGTAATGACAGGACCAGCAGCCCGATCAGCAGCCCGGTGCGGCGGGTCATGGCTGCGCTGCCTGGTTGAACAGGCGACGCCAGTCATCGCAGAGTTCCTGCCGGGCGTGGGCCGGTGGCAGGCGATGCCCGTAGGCGAGGTTTTGCCAGTGTGCGGTCAGCGTGCGGCTGAACTCACTCAGCAGCGGCTGGTTGAGCGCGGCGATGCGTTCGAGTACCTGACTTTCGGTATCGGCATTTTTCAATGGCAATCGATAGTCGCTCAGCAAGCGGCTGAGCAGGGCGCGGTACAACAGACCCAGCGCTTCGCGGGGCTGGCTGTTCCAGAGCTGCTCGGCCCGGCCGGCAACATCGTCGGGCAGGCTTTCGGCATTGACTTGCAGACCAAAGAGCTGCTCGGGTGCCGGGCGGGTGGTGTTTGCCTTGCCGGCCTTCCGGCTAACGAAGGTCCTGAACCAGTCCTGGTAACGAAAGATCACCAGCCCTACAAGCCCGATGACCACGCCCCACAGCAGTACTTCAATCAGGCTGGCCAAGGCGCTCGCTGCGCGCAGAAACCGATTGAGCCAGGTCATCAGCCAGCTCTGATCGCGCGCGTCCCGGGCTGCAGACGGGCCTTTCTGTTTTTCAGGAAAGCGCCAGCCAGTTTCGGTCCTGGGATTGCGGAAGGGTGGCTGTTGCAGAACGCTCTGGATCTCGCTGCGCGCCGCTTCGCTGGTCAGGGGCTGGCGGGTCAGGCGCGGCGTGTCGGGCGCCGCCACGGACGGAACGGATTGCGCGGGGGCGGATTCCGGCAGCGGGCAGCTGTAGCTTTGCTGATCGGCCCAGACCGGTGCGGGTGCTGCGGAAAGTACCAGCCCGACGCCCATCAACACGGCATAGGCAGTGCCGATCAGGCGCTGGCGCAGGCGGCGGAAGACCAGTTCTATGTCCCAGGCTTCAAGAACCGTGCGGCGATTCAAATACAGCGTGAAGCCGCAGGCAACATACACAGGCTCCCAAAGTATCAGCGCCAAGGCATAGAAGAGGTTGGTCAGGTGGTCGATCCACAGCCATTGGTTTTCGACGTCGAGCAGATTCATCCAGTGCCAGTCGATCTGGATCTGCTGCGGTATCAGGGCGTAGAGCAGGACCAGCAGGCCTATCCACAGTGCGTATTCCAGGTGTGCGCCAACGATGGTGAGCAGCTGTGCGGCACGCAGGTCTTTCTGGCTGAGCAGGCTGATGCGCAGGGCGCGCTCGGTACCGGCCAGATGCTCCAGTTGCTGCACCGGCAGTTGGAAACTGCGACTCAGGGAAAGACGTCGCCACAACAGGCTGGGCAGCAGTTGCGCCTTCAGGGTCGCCGGCCAGGCCTTGAGGGCCTGGCGCAGTGTCGGCGTGGCACCGAACAGTGACTGCGAAAGGATCAGCAGCGGCAACCGTTCGAACGCAGGTTTGAGCCACCAGAACAGCAGAATGGCGGCCGTGGGGTAATCCCAGAGCAATGCACTAAGGACGCAGAAAAGGGGCAGGGTGACGATTGCCCAACTGCTCATCAAAACGCCGCGGTGCCGCCCGGCGAGCAGTACGCCCAGGTCGATGGCCTCCCAGGGCGAGCGAGGGCGTATGGCAACAGTCGACTCAGTCAGGCGCATGAGGTGTACGTCCTGCCAGAGTCAGATACGCGGCCACCAGCAACCACAGGACGGCACCTGTCAGGTACTTGAGAAGCGGCCCGGGCCAGGTCATCGATGACCAGTACGCCTCGATGAAGGCTGCGATCAGCAGAAACAGGATCACCCCGCCGACCAGTTGCATGCTGGCCCGCGCGGCGATGCGCAGGGCGGCGCTGCGCGTCAGCCGTCCGGGGGCCAGCAAGGCCCAGCCCAGCTTGAGGCCCGCAGCCCCGGCAAGAGCGATGGCCGTCAGCTCGAAGGCGCCGTGACCGATGACGAAGGGCCAGAAGGTCTGTCCGTAACCGATGTCTGTCAGGTGCCCGGCGATTGCGCCGGTCATCAAGCCGTTGAAGAGCAGGAAAAACAGACTGCCCAGCCCGAACAGCAAGCCGCTGGCATAGGTCTGGAAGGCGATGCCGATGTTGTTCATGATGTAGTAGCCGAACATCATCCAGTCCGTATCGGAACCCCGTTCGACGGGCTGTCCGACACGACTGGCCGACGGGTCATACATACTCTGCATGTCTGCCAGTTGTTCGGGGCTGACGACGCTGTAGATCAGTTGTGGAAAACCATAGACCAGCAACGCCATGCCGATCAGGCTACCGAACAGCAGCAGGCTGGCAACCAGCACAAAGCGCCACTCGGCCCGCACGCGTCGCGGAAAGCCACTCAGAACGAAGCTCAGCAGTCGCACTCCGGCAGTGCTGCGGTGACGGTAAAGTTGCTGATGACCGCGCATGGCCAACTGATGCAGGGGGTCGACCAGATGGCTGCTGTAGCCGCGCTCCTGGGCCAGCGCCAGATGGTGGCAGAGGCGTCGATAATCGCCGGGAAAGGTCGCGCCGCCGCTGACATCGCCCTTGCCCTGTTCAAGGGCCGTCAGGCGCTGCTCGAAGCGTTGCCACTCCTGCTGATGGCGGGTTTCAAACAGGCTCTGCTTCATGTAGGCCCCAGCAGGTTGCGGGCGATGCCGTTTACATGAGCGACCGCCGTGTCGGCGGAGACACGCAAGGGTTCGGCAAGGATGGCCGCGAGTTCCTGGGTTCGCGCGCTGGACAGTTCAGCCTGCCGTTCCGCCAGGCCGAGCACCGCCCGCTGTTCATCCAGATGCAGGGCAAAAGGCACGATGACCGGATCGGCCTGCGGCAGGGTAGGGCGCGCTACCGGCCGGTCGCTGTAAATCACCAGCGTTCCCGCTGCAAGATCGCCCAGCCGTTTGAAGAACGGGTGGTTCAGACAAGTAATCGCCCCCAGCCCGTAGCCCAGCGGGAGCATGTCGACGAAGCGCAGCAGGTTACGGATCAGCGACGAAGACCAGTCGATGGGCGTGCCGTCGTCGTGCACCACCCGCAGCCCGAGCAGGCGCTTTCCGGGTGTGCGTCCCTGGTTGAGCACTTCAAACAGCACCATGTACCACCAGTTCACCAGAAAGAACACCAGAGCGGCCAGACCCATGCCGAGCTTGTCGAGTAACTGCAGAAGCACAAAGAACAGGCCGACGAGGGCTGCGCGAATGGCGAAGTCGATGCCGAACGCCAGTGCGCGGGAAACCAGCCCGGCAGGGCGCAGAAGCATATCGATGCCTTCTGGCGTCTCGATTTCAATGCGCGTGTCCAACGGCGTGGGCAGCGCTGCATTCCTTGGCGAAGCGGGACGGGATGACATTGTCGAAGGACGCGCCTGAAAACGAAAACTGATGCTAGCTAGCGCAGCGGAGCTAAGCAACCGACCATTCAATACGCGGGCTGTAAGAAAACATTTCCCGGTGCGCCGGATACGACCCGATTAGCCAATGACACCTGTCACGCCCTACACTTCGCGGGTCTTTTGTTCAGGATCAGCCCGTGACCTCCAGCATCTTCTGGTACGACTACGAAACCACCGGTATCAACCCGCGCAATGACCGTGCGCTGCAGATGGCCGGAATTCGCACGGATACCGACCTCAATGAAATCGCGCCGCCGGTCAATCTGCACTGCCAGCTCAGCGATGACATCCTGCCTCATCCTGTCGCCTGCATGATTACCGGAATCACTCCGGCCACGCTGGCAGAAAAAGGCTTGTGCGAGGCCGATTTCATGACGCGCGTACATGCCGAGCTGTCTGCGCCGGGTACCTGTGGCGCGGGTTACAACACCTTGCGTTTCGATGACGAAGTCACGCGCTACAGTTTTTATCGCAACTTCTTCGACCCCTATGCACGCGAATGGCAGGGGGGCAACAGTCGCTGGGATCTGATCGATGTCGTGCGGGCCGCCTATGCATTGCGCCCCGATGGCATTGTCTGGCCGGAACAGGACGGCCGGGTCACGCTGAAACTGGAGCGGCTGACGGCTGCCAACGGTATTGATCATGGACAGGCGCACGATGCGTTATCCGATGTCCGTGCAACGATTGCTCTGGCACGTTTGATTCGTGAAAAGCAGCCGAAGCTTTATGACTATCTGTTCGCCTTGCGCAGTAAGCAGAAAGTCCAGGAACAGGTTCGCCTGATGCAGCCTCTGGTGCATATTTCGGGACGCTTTTCTGCGGCGCGCAATTACCTGGGTGTGGTGCTGCCGTTGGCCTGGCACCCGCATAATCGCAATGCGCTGATCGTGTGTGATCTGCACCTGGATCATGCACCGTTGTTGCACGAGGACGCTGAAATACTCAAGCGCCGTTTATATACGCGGCACGATGCGCTGAGCGACGGCGAATTGCCCGTGCCGCTCAAACTGTTGCATATAAACCGTTGCCCGGTGATCGCGCCGCTGGGGGTGCTGCGCAGCGAAGATCAGCAGCGGCTGCAACTGGACATGGCCGGCTATCAGGCACGCGCAACGCAATTGAGTGAAAACCGCGAAGTTTGGCACGGTAAACTGGCTGCCATTTACGGCAAGGACGATTTCGCCGCAAGTGAAGATCCCGAACAGCAGTTATATGACGGTTTTATCGGGGACCGTGATCGTCGACTGTGTGAGCAAGTTCGACAGGCCGAGCCAGAACAACTGGCGCGTGATGCGTGGCCGTTTGATGATGCCCGATTGCCTGAATTGTTATTCAGGTATCGCGCTCGTAACTTCCCTGACACCTTGAGTGGCGAAGAGCAAACACGCTGGCGGGATTTCTGTCAGCAGCGCTTGCGCAACCCGGAATGGGGCGCTCCCAACACCCTGCATGACTTTACGGCCGCATGGGTAGAATGCTCCCTTAGTGCCGGGCCAGAGCAGCTGGAGGTGTTGCGGCAGTGGCAGGATTACGCACACAGGCTGAGTAACCGTCTGGGCGTATAAAAAATACCGGGCAATAAAAAACGCCAGCAGGCTGGCGTTTTTTCAATCGCAATGAACCGCGACCTGGTGAAGCTTAGCCCAGCAAAGTGGCCCAGCTTTCAACGTCGTCGCTGCCCCACTTGGCTTTCCACTCTTTCAGCGTCTTGTGGTTGCCGCCTTTGGTTTCGATGACTTCACCGTTGTGCGGGTTCTTGTATTGCTTGACCTTACGGGCGCGCTTGGTGCCGGCAGGTTTAACAGCGCCGCCACGAGGGGCCTTGTTTACCTTGGCATCCGGATCCAGCAGGGCAATGATGTCACGCAGCGACTTTTGGTATTCGCCCATCAGCGTGCGCAGTTTGCCTTCGAATTCCAGCTCGGTTTGCAGTTTGTCGTCTTGCGACAGGTTCTTCAAACGGGCTTGCAGTTCTTTGATGGCTTCTTCTGTAGCGCGGTATTCGTTGATCAGGGACATGAGGAGACCTTATGTTGTGAGGGTTGCAGGGATACAGTGCGGCAATAATAGTCACTGTAAATGAGCAAGTAAACATTAAATAAAAGTTTTATTTGAATTATTTAGCAATATACACACGTCCTACAGACGCCTGAACTAGGGACGCGTCACGCTTCCTTCAAAAGATCGCCGCTATAAAGCCCTTCTTATTACAGGTTTTGTTTAGCGGTGCGCACCCGGAAAACGCATACTGGCACGGTGCAATCTTTGGCCTTGGCGGTGTGCTTTTTCGGCCTCTGCATTCAGGCAACAGAGATACTGCAGTTTTGCTGCGCAGCCGCTAGAATAGCGGCTTTGCGAAGTTCTGGAGTTTCCCCCAATGCGCACTTTTCGTCTGGTGATTGCTTGCCCGGACCGTGTAGGCATCGTTGCCAAAGTCAGTAACTTTCTGGCGTCCCATAACGGCTGGATCACCGAAGCGAGTCATCACTCGGACAATCTCAGCGGCTGGTTTTTCATGCGTCACGAGATCCGTGCCGACACCCTGCCTTTTGATCTGGACGGGTTCCGTGAAGCCTTCACGCCGATTGCCGAAGAATTTTCGATGGACTGGCGCATTACCGACTCGGCGCAGAAGAAGCGCGTCGTGCTCATGGCCAGTCGCGAATCACACTGTCTGGCCGACCTGCTGCACCGCTGGCACAGTGACGAACTCGACTGCGACATCGCCTGTGTGATTTCAAACCACCAGGACCTGCGCAGCATGGTCGAGTGGCATGACATCCCTTACTACCATGTTCCGGTTGACCCGAAAGACAAGGAGCCGGCATTCGCCGAAGTGTCGCGTCTGGTCGGTCATCATCAGGCCGATGTCGTGGTTCTCGCGCGCTACATGCAGATTCTGCCGCCACAGTTGTGCCGTGAATATGCCCATCAGGTCATCAATATCCACCACAGCTTCCTGCCATCGTTCGTGGGTGCCAAGCCGTACCATCAGGCCTCGTTGCGCGGCGTCAAGCTGATCGGCGCGACCTGTCACTATGTGACCGAAGAGCTCGATGCCGGTCCGATCATCGAGCAGGACGTCGTGCGCGTCAGCCATCGTGACAGCATCGAAAACATGGTGCGCTTCGGTCGCGACGTGGAAAAGATGGTGCTGGCCCGCGGCCTGCGCGCTCATCTGGAAGACCGTGTGCTGGTTCACGACAACAAGACAGTCGTCTTCGGCTGATCTATCTTTTCGGGAGCGCGTCTGTCGCGCTTCCGACTCAGCTGTCGGCAATGGTGTAACGCGCAAGGTGACAGCCAATGACCGATCCTCTCGACAAAGCCACTTCCACCGCTCCGGCAACGCTTGGCGAGGGCTGCCTGAGCCGCTATGACCCTGCGGAACTGACTGCGGAAAATGGCACTGAGTTCGACGGTGCCGCAGCACTGTGGCGCGAGCTGCAGCAAGCGCAAGCGCCTGGTGAAGGGCTTGAGGAGGAGGGGGAGCAAGAGGATAAGTGAGTCAAACCCTTGAGCGGTGCAAGGCATGCACCGCCCGAAGGGTTTTAGGCTCTTTACGAAAAGTGGCTGCGCTCGGTGATGCTTCGTTAAAAACAGGCTCGGATGCGAGTCCAATCGGAATGCTCATTTACAACACGTAGAGTCGATCGCGACCCCGGCCGTTCCTCGCCTGTTTTTGCCTCGCCTGACCTTCGCTCGCCGACTTTTCGTACAGAGCCTAGATCAGGCCAGGGCCTTGGAAGCCAGCCAGAACAGCGCTGCGGACAAGGCGACCGTTGCCGGCAGGGTCAGCACCCAGGCCAGCAGGATGGTGCGCACGGTTCCGCCCTGAAGGCCGCTCTTGTTGGCGACCATGGTGCCGGCCACACCCGACGACAGAATGTGCGTGGTGGACACCGGAAGGCTGAACACGTTGGCCAGACCGATTGCGCAGGCGGTAGTGATTTGCGCGGACATGCCTTGTGCGTAAGTCATGCCCTGCTTGCCGATCTTCTCGCCGATCGTCAGGACTACACGCTTCCAGCCGACCATGGTGCCGATACCCAGCGCCAGTGCGACCGCCAGAATCACCCAGAACGGTGCGTACTCGGTGGTGGTGGTCAGGTCCTTGCGAAGCTTCTCCAGATCGGATTTTTCACGCGCTGACAGGTCTGGAAGTTTGCCGACCTTGCGGGCGGTGTCGTCCAGGCACAACAGATAGCGACGCACTTCGATGCGGCTTTCAGGGGCCAGCGCGTGGTAGTCGGACACGCCCTTCAGGCGGTCGAGCAGCGCGTCGATGGTAGGTTCGGTCTGCTTCGGATTACACGCGGAGCTGGACGGCAGGTCGCCTTTTTCGGCTTTGCCCATGGCCAGATATTCGCCCAGCGTGCTGCTGTTGCGCTGATAGAACTGGCTCAGATGCTGGGTCGCATCGCGGGTACGTTCGATCTGGTAGGTCGTGCTGGTCAGGTCAAGCACGAACTGGCTGGGCACGATGCCGATCAGCACCAGCATGATCAGGCCAATGCCTTTCTGGCCGTCATTCGAACCGTGTACGAAGCTGACTGCCATGGCGGAAATGACCAGTACCAGACGGTTCCAGAACGGAGGGTGCTTCTTGTCGTCCAGCTTGCGGCGCTGGTCAGGGGTCTTGTGCATCTTCGACAGCGGGCGCCACCATTTCAGGGCAACCAGCACCAGACCCGCAACGATAAAGCCGGCCAGCGGCGAGAACACCAGCGAAGCGCCGATATCGATCGCTTTCTGCCAGTTCACGCCATCGGCCAACGGGATATCGTTGAGCAGGGCATTGGCCAGACCCACACCGAGTATCGAGCCGATCAGCGTGTGCGAACTGGAGGCCGGAATACCGAAGTACCAGGTCCCGAGGTTCCAGGTGATGGCCGCCGCCAGCAGCGAGAACACCATGGCCAGGCCATGTCCGGTGTTGACGTTGATGAGCAGTTCGACCGGCAGCAGATGGACGATGGCATAGGCAACGCCCACGCCGCCCAGCAACACGCCGAGAAAGTTGAATACACCGGAGAAGAACACGGCCAGATGAGGCGGCATTGCTTTGGTGTAAATGACTGTCGCCACCGCGTTGGCGGTGTCATGAAAGCCGTTGATGAACTCGAAGGTGAGGACGAAAGCCAGGGCGAGCAACAGGCTCACAAGCACCCAGGCATCAAGCCCGCTGAATAAATCGATCATGTAGGTTTTCTGACCGGGTCTGAAGGGGGCGCGATTATGACAGAAAAAATACCGAACGACTTGTCGTCACCGCGAGGTGTCGCCTCAAACCAAAAAAAAGACGCATGAGCGCCGCCCCGTTGAATGCTCAATGAGGCCGTGAGGCGTGTAATTCCGGGTGCTGGAAGTCGAAGACGTAATCGGGCAGGGATCATCGGACCCGTGCTGTTACGGCTCTTCTTTCAGGCCTTCTTCCATCTTTTGCAGTTCTTGCTTGAACGCCTGGTCCAGCAGGCTGGCTCTCTTGCGCCAGGGCTTGCGTTCCGGTTCCGGTTGCGCGGCGTAGGTGGTGATTTCACCGCCGTAGACATCCTTGTAGCGTTGTTCCTGGCGCTCAAGTTCCGCGCGCAGTTCATCTTTAGTCACTTTAATACCTGATCGAGTCGAATGGGCTCTGGCGATGACGCAAAACAGTGCAAGTATGTTCACTCCAGTCTGGCTGTATACCCAATACAGTCAGCGACCTGTTCGGGCGATTGCGCGAAAGGGTTACTGGACATGCCTGTTGTTGTCTGCGGCTACGTGCACCAGAGAGAAATACCTGTCGTAGCGACACACGTTTGATTTCAAGCACAGGGCTTGCGCTGGCAGGCTTGCTGATGGTCTCGCGGCGATGGTGCACCGTGACAACGCTTCGACAGGACAGTCGAGGCAGAAATCGGGTGAATGGATCAATCGTTGCGAGGGTATTGCCAACCAACTGACCGATACTATCTCCAAGAACTTCTGCTACGTCAACAACAGAGGTTGAATGAGTTCACAGGTCTGGTTTTTTTGTACGATTGTTCCGAAGTTTCAGTGAGCCGTTTATATGACATAAGTTTTATAAAACAGTTTTCATTTTCGACGACAAAATGTTGGCGAAGAAATTCACCGTTTTTTATATGCAGGATGTGTGGAGTTGCGCGGCGGGCGCTGATCGAGAGCGGGAGGGGGAGGGTGTCGCGAGCATCGGGCACACAGCAAGCGCCTGAGTAATGAAAACGGCCTTGCTTGGTGAGCAAGGCCGCTGCCTTGGACTTCTCAGTGGGTACCTGACCAGTATTTCCAAGAAGTCACTTCATGGCAGAGGTAAAGGTATAAGTATATTTACATGGGGTCAATTGCGATTATCGGCCACCTGTTCGATAATCGCACAACCGGGGGTTGGCTTCGCTCCCCTGCAAAGAGCTGAAACCTGCGGTTTACAGGGCCTGAAAGGCAGTTACATAAGGTGTGTCAATGAACGACGAACTGCGTAAATCTTTTGCCTCATTGGCACCGCCCATCGTGGCGTCGCCCGCAAAGCGCATTCAGGCGCTGACCGGTGATCCGGATTTCATGACCTCGCTGGCGCGTGGGCTGGCCGTGATTCATGCCTTTCAGGAGCGCAAGCGGCACCTGACCATTGCGCAGATCAGCCATCGCACGGAGATCCCCCGTGCGGCAGTGCGTCGTTGTCTGCACACCCTGATCAAGCTCGGTTATGCGACCACTGACGGCCGTACCTACTCGCTACTGCCCAAGGTGTTGACGCTGGGCCACGCCTATTTGTCATCGACGCCACTGGCAACCTCGTCGCAGCCTTATCTGGACCGTATGAGCGACCAGCTGCACGAGGCGTGCAACATGGCCACGCTGGAAGGCGACGACATTCTTTATATCGCGCGCTCTGCCACCACGCAGCGGCTGATCTCGGTCGACCTTTCCGTGGGCGGTCGTCTTCCCGCGTACTGCACGTCCATGGGCCGCATTCTGCTGGCCGCACTGGATGACGTGTCGTTGCATGAATACCTTGACCATGTCGATCTGCAGCCCAAGACCAGCCGCACCATTCGCACCCCGGAAGCCTTGCTCGAATGTCTGCAACTGGTTCGGCAACAGGGCTGGTGCATTGTCGATCAGGAACTGGAACAGGGGCTGCGTTCAATTGCGGTACCGGTCTATGATGCGTCGGGCCAGGTGCTGGCGGCGCTGAATGTCAGCACCAGCGCCGGACGTGTGGCACGCAGCGAGCTGGAACAGCGCTTTCTGCCGATCATGCTCGATGCCAGTCGCGACTTGAGTACGCAGCTGTTTACCTGAAGTGGCCGTGTTTTGGCTGATTGAATTTGTTCGATTACCGAACGTTTAGTCGATTATCGGATTGTTTGCCCTCTTGCTCAGGCATAACCTCATTTTCATTCCGGCGCAGGTCTTCGCGCTGATCATTGAACGTGATGTTGGGTTCGGAGCACCTCATGGCAGACATTCTTTCTCTACGCGATGCGGTGAAGCAACTGGTCAACGATGGCGACACCGTTGCGCTGGAAGGCTTCACTCATCTGATCCCCACGGCCGCTGGCCATGAAATCATCCGTCAGGGTAAAAAGGACCTGACCCTGGTGCGCATGACTCCCGACCTGATCTACGACCAGTTGATCGGCGCCGGTTGTGCGAAGCGGCTGATTTTTTCGTGGGGCGGCAACCCTGGCGTTGGCTCCTTGCACCGTTTGCGCGATGCCGTTGAAAAACAGTGGCCGCGCGCGATGGAAATTGAAGAGCACAGCCATGCCGACCTCGCCAACGCCTATGTAGCCGGTGCGTCCGGTCTGCCGTTCGCTGTGCTGCGCGCTTACGCCGGCTCTGACCTGCCCAAGGTCAACCCGCTGATCAAGACCGTCACCTGCCCGTTCACCGGTGAGGTGCTGGCAGCGGTGCCTTCGGTGCGCCCGGACGTGACCGTGATTCATGCACAGAAAGCCGACCGCAAGGGCAACGTGCTGTTGTGGGGCATTCTCGGTGCGCAGAAAGAAGCCGCGCTGGCTGCACAGCGCTGCATTGTGACGGTGGAAGAAATCGTCGATGACCTGAACGCCCCGATGAACTCCTGCGTGCTGCCGACCTGGGCGCTGAGCGCTGTGTGTCTGGTGCCAGGCGGTGCTCACCCGTCTTATGCGCACGGTTACTACGAACGTGACAACCCCTTCTATCAGGCCTGGGACCCGATCGCCAGAGACCGGGAGACCTTCACCGCGTGGATCGATGAATACATCCACGGCACCGCAGATTTCAGTGAATTCCAGAGCAAGCTGGCTCGCGCTTCGGAGGCCAAACAATGACTTACTCCACCAGTGAAATGATGACCGTCGCCGCAGCCCGTCGCTTGCGCAATGGTTCTGTGTGCTTCGTCGGCATCGGCCTGCCTTCGAAGGCGGCGAATCTGGCACGTCTTACCTCTGCGCCTGACGTGGTACTGATCTACGAGTCCGGTCCGATTGGTGCCAAGCCCACGGTGTTGCCGCTGTCTATCGGCGATGGCGAGTTGGCTGAAACCGCAGACACAGTGGTATCCACCAGCGAAATCTTTCGTTACTGGCTGCAGGGCGGTCGCGTCGATGTCGGCTTTCTCGGCGCAGCGCAGGTCGACCGCTTCGGCAACATCAACACCACCGTGGTCGGTGATTACCACCATCCCAAAGTGCGTCTGCCGGGCGCCGGTGGTGCGCCGGAGATCGCTGGGTCGGCCAAGTCAGTGCTGATCATTCTCAAGCAGTCGGCGCGTTCGTTCGTCGACAAGCTGGATTTCATCACCTCGGTCGGCCATGGCGAAGGCGGCGATTCGCGCAAGCGTCTGGGCCTGCCCGGTGCCGGCCCGGTGGGCATCATCACCGACCTGTGCATCATGGAGCCGGAAGCCGGCACCCACGAGTTCGTCGTGACTACGCTGCACCCTGGCGTGACCCGTGAGCAGGTTATCGCCGCAACCGGTTGGGCGATCCGCTTTGCCGACACCGTTGTGGTCTCCGAAGAGCCTACCGAGGTCGAGCTGACGGCGCTGCGTGATCTGGAAGCACGGACTGCCGCGGCTCACGGTCAGGTTGCAGGAGAAGCGTGATGCGTGAAGTGTTTATTTGCGATGCGATTCGTACGCCCATCGGTCGCTTTGGTGGCGGGCTGTCTTCAGTGCGTGCAGACGACCTGGCGGCGGTGCCGATCAAGGCGCTGATGGAGCGCAACCCGTCGGTCAACTGGGAGGAGATCGACGAAGTGTTTTTCGGCTGTGCCAATCAGGCCGGCGAGGACAACCGCAACGTTGCGCGCATGGCCGCACTGTTGGCCGGGCTGCCACAAAGCGTACCGGGGGTCACCCTCAATCGCCTGTGCGCGTCCGGGATGGACGCCATCGGCACCGCTTTCCGGGCCATCGCGTCAGGTGAAATCGAGCTGGCAATCGCCGGAGGCGTCGAGTCGATGTCCCGCGCGCCCTTCGTGATGGGCAAGGCCGATGCCGCGTTTTCGCGCAACATGAAGCTGGAAGACACCACCATCGGCTGGCGCTTTATCAATCCGGCGATGAAAGCACAGTACGGCGTGGACTCAATGCCCGAGACGGGCGACAACGTTGCAACCGACTTCAGGATTTCTCGAGCCGATCAGGACGCTTTCGCCCTGCGCAGCCAGCAACGCACTGCCGTTGCCCAGGCTGCGGGCTTTTTCGAGGAAGAGATCGTGCCGGTGCGAGTCGCGCACAAAAAGGGCGAGACCCTTGTCGACAAGGATGAGCATCCGCGTGGCGATACCAGTCTGGAAACCCTGAGCAAACTCAAGCCGGTCAACGGCCCGGACCGCACGGTGACTGCCGGTAACGCGTCCGGGGTCAACGACGGTGCTGCTGCGCTGATTCTGGCGTCGGCCGAAGCGGTGAAAAAGCATGGCCTGACGCCGCGTGCCCGCGTGCTCGGCATGGCCAGCGCGGCGGTTGCACCTCGGGTGATGGGCATTGGCCCGGTGCCAGCGGTGCGCAAGCTGGTCGAGCGTCTGGGCCTGGCGGTGACTGATTTCGATGTCATCGAACTCAATGAAGCGTTTGCCAGCCAGGGGCTTGCGGTCTTGCGCGAACTGGGTCTGGCCGACGATGCACCGCAGGTCAATCCCAACGGCGGGGCGATTGCCCTCGGCCACCCGCTGGGCATGAGCGGCGCGCGGCTGGTGCTGACGGCGCTGCACCATCTGGAGAAAACCGGCGGGCGCAGAGGCCTGGCAACCATGTGCGTCGGCGTCGGGCAGGGGCTTGCACTGGCCATCGAGCGGTAAACCCTCCTGCTTCAACCTGTTGTCCAGCAACCCGGATCGTTTGTCTGCCTCCACGAAAAGGCGGGCTGATGATCCGGGTTGTTGTTCGTCCGGGCGCGGAATGTTCAACGATACCGCTATTCCTGTCGGCTGAATTGGCCTGACTGATTGTGCTCGATTAAAGACGGTGTTACAGATTGTTTCTTATGGACAGTTCTGCTTGGGGAAAATAATGACTACAACATCAAAAGCACCGCATTACACCGGCGAGGAGCGAAGCAAAAGAATTTTCGCGATTGTCGGCGCCTCATCCGGCAACCTGGTCGAATGGTTCGACTTCTATATCTACGCTTTCTGCGCAATTTATTTCGCACCGGCTTTCTTTCCTTCCGATGATCCGACCGTTCAGTTGCTCAACACCGCGGGTGTGTTTGCCGCTGGCTTTCTGATGCGTCCGATTGGCGGCTGGCTGTTTGGTCGTGTCGCGGACAAACATGGGCGCAAGAACTCCATGCTGATTTCGGTCACCATGATGTGTGCCGGATCACTGATCATCGCCTGCCTTCCAACCTATGCATCGATTGGTGCCTGGGCGCCGGCCTTGCTGCTGATGGCGCGCCTGCTGCAAGGTCTGTCGGTAGGTGGCGAGTACGGCACCACGGCCACCTACATGAGTGAAGTGGCGCTGCGTGGCCAGCGCGGCTTTTATGCTTCGTTCCAGTACGTGACCCTGATCGGCGGGCAATTGCTGGCCGTGTTGACGGTGGTCATTCTCCAGCAATTCCTGACCACCGAAGAGCTGCGTGACTACGGCTGGCGCATCCCCTTCGTGATCGGTGCTGGCGCTGCGGTCATCGCCTTGCTGCTGCGTCGCACCCTCAATGAAACCACCACGGCCGAAAGCCGGCAGGATAAGGACGCGGGCAGTATTGCGGCACTGTTCAAGCATCATGCTGCGGCCTTCATCACCGTGCTGGGCTACACCGCCGGTGGCTCGCTGATTTTCTACACCTTCACGACCTACATGCAGAAATACCTGGTCAACACCGGGGGCATGGAAGCCAAGACCGCCAGCTACATCATGACCGGCGCGCTGTTTCTGTACATGTGCATGCAGCCGTTCTTCGGCATGCTCGCGGACCGCATCGGCCGTCGCAATTCGATGCTCCTGTTCGGCGCGCTGGGTACGCTGTGTACAGTGCCGATCCTGATGACGCTCAAGACCACCACCAACCCGTTCATTGCCTTCGTGCTGATTACCCTGGCGCTGGCGATCGTCAGCTTCTACACCTCGATCAGCGGGCTGGTCAAAGCCGAAATGTTTCCGCCACAGGTTCGTGCGCTGGGCGTAGGGCTGGCGTATGCGGTGGCCAACGCGGTGTTCGGCGGCTCGGCTGAGTGGGTTGCCCTGAAGCTCAAGAGTGCCGGAATGGAAAACAGCTTTTACTGGTACGTGACGGCGATGATGGCGGTAGCGTTCCTGTTCAGTCTGCGTTTGCCCAAAGAGCCCAAGTACCTGCATCAGGATCACTGATCGCAGGTGTGTTTCGGCCATAAAAAAACCCACCTGATCAGGTGGGTTTTTTATGCACTGCAATCAGAACAACTGAACCGAAGGCTTCTCCTTGGAGATGGTTTCGGTCTGCCCGGTTCTTTCATACCAGCCGCCGCCGAGGGCCTTGTACAGGTTGACCTCGCTGGTCAGCTGCGACAGGCGGTCGGTGATCAGCGTTTGTTGCGCACTGAACAGCGAGCGCTGGGCGTCGAGGAAGGTCAGGTTGCTGTCGATGCCGATCCGGTAGCGACGCTCGGCCAGACGGTAGTAATCCTGGTTGGCCGCGACGAAGTCACGTTGCGCCTGGAGCTGCTCGTCATAGGTCTTGCGCGAAGCCAGACCGTCGGACACTTCCTGGAAGGCGGTCTGAATCGCCTTCTCGTAGTTGGCGACGCTGATTTCCTTCTGGATTTTCGAGTAGTCCAGGCTTGCGCGCAGGTTGCCGGCGTTGAAGATCGGGATGTTGATGCTTGGCTGGAACAGCCAGGCGCCCGATCCGCCCTTGAACAGGCCGGACAGCTCGCTGCTGCTGGTCCCGGCACTGGCCGTCAGGCTGATGCTCGGGAAGAACGCTGCACGTGCCGCGCCGATGTTGGCGTTGGCCGCCTTGAGCGAGTGCTCGGCCTCGAGAATGTCCGGACGACGCTGCAGCAGGTCGGACGGCAGGCCTGCCGGCATTTCGGTCAGCATGTCGGAATCGAGCAAGTGGCTGGCCGGCAGGTTGTCGGGCAGGCTGGTGCCAAGCAGCAGCACCAGGCTGTTCTGATCCTGGGCAACCAGGCGCTGGTACTGGGCCAGTTTGGCGCGCGCGCTTTCGACGGCGGTGCGCGACTGGCTCAGGTCCAGTGCCGAAGAAACGCCGACTTCGCTGGCGCGCGAGGTCAGACGGAAGCTTTCTTCGTAGGTCTTCAGGGTGTCCTGCGTCAGCTTGAGCAGTTCCTTGTCGGCCTGCCAGGTCATGTAGGCATTGGCGACGCTGGCCACCAGACTGATCTGGGTGCTGCGACGCGCTTCCTCGCTGGCGAAGTAGGTCTCCAGCGCCTGCTCGCTGAGGCTGCGGACCCGGCCGAAGAGGTCCAGCTCGTACGAGCTGACACCCAGGGTGGCCGAGTAGCTGCTGGTGATGCCTGGCTGACCGGTCTGCGACTGATCACCCGGCACGCGCTGACGTGAGCCGCTACCGGTGGCCGAAACAGCAGGGAACAGGTCCGAGCGCTGGATACGGTACTGGGCGCGGTAGGCGTCGATGTTCAGCGCCGCAACCCGCAGGTCACGGTTGTTGAGCAGTGCAGTCTGAATCAGCTGTTGCAGCGCCGGGTCATTGAAGAAGTGCCGCCAGCCTTGCTCCGCGGCGGCCATTTTGGCGCCTTCGACCGGCGAGTACGCCGGCCCTTGCGGATATTGTGCCGCGACCGGTGCTTGCGGCTGCTTGTAATCGGGGATCAAAGAGCAGCCGCCGAGAATGAACGCGGTAACTGCAAGTGAGATCAATGACTTGCTCATTGGCCAGCCTCATCGTGTGAAATATGTTTCTGCTTGCTCTTGAAGAGCCCTGAAACCGTTACGAAGAACAGGGGCACCCAGAAGATCGCCAGAATAACTGCGGTGATCATACCGCCAATTACGCCAGTACCGATCGAATGCTGACTACCCGAACCTGCGCCCGAGGAAATCGCCAGCGGCACAACGCCAAGGATGAAGGCCATGGAGGTCATGATGATCGGGCGCAGACGCATGCGGCAGGCCTCGATCGCCGCGTCGACCAGGCTCTTGCCCTGTTCGTGAAGCTCTTTGGCGAACTCGACGATCAGAATGGCGTTTTTCGCCGCCAGACCCACCGTCACCAGCAACCCGACCTGGAAGAACACGTCGTTGGACAGACCGCGCAGGCTGGTTGCCATCAGTGCACCGATAACCCCCAGTGGCACCACGAGGATGACCGCGATCGGAATCGACCAGCTTTCATACAATGCCGCCAGACAGAGGAACACGACCAGCAGCGACAGGGCATACAGGGCAGGGGCCTGTGAACCGGACAGGCGTTCCTCGTAGGACAGACCGGTCCACGAGATGCCGATACCTTGCGGCAGCTTCTTGGCCAGCGCCTCGACTTCGTTCATCGCGTCGCCGCTGCTGTAGCCAGGGGCTGGAGTACCGAGTACTTCCTCTGCCGCCACGCCGTTGTAGCGTGACAGTTTCGGCGAGCCGTAGGACCATTTGCCGCTGGCGAAGGCCGAGAACGGCACCATCTCGCCCGCGCTGTTGCGTACGTACCATTTCTTCAGGTCTTCAGGCGTCATACGCGCACCTGCATCGCCCTGGATGTACACCTTCTTCACACGGCCACGGTCGATGAAGTCGTTGACGTAGCTGCCACCCAACGCGATGGACAGGGTGTTGTTGATGTCCGACAGGGTGATGCCCAATGCACTGGCGCGCTCGTCGTCGATGATCAACTGGTATTGCGGTTCGTCGTTCAGACCGTTCGGACGCACGCCCGCCAGAATCTTGCTCTGTGCAGCCATGCCGAGGAACTGGTTACGCGCTTCCATCAGCTTGTCGTGACCCACGCCGCCCTGATCCTGCAGGTAGACGTCGAAGCCTGTGGCGTTACCCAGTTCGAGTACCGAAGGCGGGACGACCGCAAACACCATCGCGTCGCGCAGGCTGAAGAAATAGCCTTGAGCCCGCTTGGCCAGTTCGAAAACGCTGTTGTTGGAATCACGCTCTTCCCACGGCTTGAGCATCACGAACGCAATCGCCGAGCTTTGACCGCGGCCCGCGAAGTTGAAGCCGTTTACCGAGAACACCGACTTCACCGCGCCGCTTTCCTTGGTCAGCAGGTACTCACGCATCTGATCGATGACTTCCTGCGTGCGCTCGGTCGAGGAGCCGGCCGGTGTCTGGATCTGGGCGAAGATAACGCCCTGGTCTTCTTCCGGCAGGAACGCAGCCGGAATACGCATGAACATGAACACCATGCCCGCGCAGATCAGTATGTAACCCAGATACGCAGGCCACTTGTGCTTGAGCATGTTGCCGACGCCGCGCTCGTAACTCAGAACGCTGCGGTCGAAGGTGCGGTTGAACCAGCCGAAGAAACCCCGTTTCGGTTGTCCGTGCTTCTCGTGATCGATGGGCTTGAGCATGGTGGCGCACAGCGCCGGGGTAAAGATCAGCGCAACCACGACCGACAGGGCCATGGCCGAGACGATGGTGATCGAGAACTGCTTGTAGATCACCCCGGTGGAGCCGCCGAAGAACGCCATCGGCAACAGAACCGCCGACAGCACCAGGGCAATACCGACCAGTGCACCCTGAATCTGTGTCATGGATTTGATCGTGGCGTCGCGCGGGGAGAGCTTTTCCTCCTCCATGACCCGCTCGACGTTTTCCACCACCACAATCGCATCGTCCACCAGCAAGCCGATGGCCAGCACCATACCGAACATGGTCAGGGTGTTGATGGTGAAACCGAAGGCCGCGAGGATGCCGAACGTACCCAGCAAGACCACCGGAACCGTCATCGTGGTGATGATGGTTGCGCGGAAGTTCTGCAGGAACAGGTACATCACCAGGAACACCAGCACGATCGCTTCGATCAGGGTGTGCACCACGCCGTTGATCGATTCGCTGACCACCGGTGTCGTGTCATACGGATACACGACTTTCATGCCAGGCGGGAAGAACGGCTCCAGCGAGGAAACGGTCGCGCGGATGGCCTTGGCGGTGTCCAGCGCGTTGGCGCCGGTGGCGAGCTTGATCGCCAGACCGGAAGCCGGTTTGCCGTCGAACTGCGAGTCGGTGCTGTAGTTCTCTGCGCCCAGGCCGACCGTGGCGACGTCTTTCAGGCGAACCTGCGAGCCGTCGGTGTTGACCTTGAGGAAGATGTTGCCGAACTGCTCGGCGGTCTGCAGACGGGTCTTGCCGATGATCGTGGCGTTCAGTTGCTGACCGCTGATCGATGGCAGGCCGCCCAACTGGCCGGACGACACCTGGACGTTTTGCGCGGTGATCGCGTCTTTCACGTCCACCGGGGTCAGCTGGAAGTTGTTCAGCTTGGCCGGGTCCAGCCAGATACGCATGGCGTACTGCGAACCGAACACCTGGAAGTCACCCACACCGGAGGTCCGCGAGATCGGATCCTGCATGTTCGACACGATGTAGTTGGCCAGGTCTTCCTTGCCCATGCTGCCGTCTTCCGACACCAGACCGATCACCATCAGGAAGTTCTTCACTGCCTTGGTGACGCGGATACCCTGTTGCTGCACTTCCTGTGGCAGCAGCGGGGTCGCGAGGTTGAGCTTGTTCTGCACCTGAACCTGCGCCGTATCCGGGTTGGTGCCCTGATTGAACGTCGCAGTGATGGTCATGCTGCCGTCGGAGTTACTTTCCGAGCTGACATAACGCAGGTTGTCGATACCGTTGAGCTGTTGCTCGATCACCTGAACCACAGTGTCCTGCACCGTCTGGGCAGACGCGCCCGGATAGGTGACCTGGATACCGATGGCGGGCGGTGCGATGCTCGGGTACTGGTTGATCGGCAGGCTGGAAATCGACAGCGCACCGACCAGCATGATCACGAGGGCAATAACCCAGGCAAAAATGGGTCGATCAATAAAAAATTTCGACATGGGTTATTCCCCTTTGCTGCCTGCGGCTTTATCAGTGGCCGGGGCAGGTGCCGGGTTTGCTCCTTTGACGTTGGTCGCTTCGGCGACTTTCACTTCGGCGCCTGGTTTGACGTACTGCAGGCCTTCGGTGATGACGCGATCACCTTCTTTCAGGCCGTCTTCGATCAGCCAGTCGCTGCCCACGGTGCGATTGGCCACCAGCGTACGCATTTCAACCTTGTTGTCCTGATTGACGACCATGGCGGTCGGCGTGCCTTTCAGGTCGCGGGTCACACCTTGCTGCGGTGCCAGGATGGCCTTCGAATTGACGCCAGCCTGCAATTGGGCGTGAACGAACATGCCCGGCAGCAGACGGTGCTCAGGGTTCGGGAACACGGCACGCAGGGTCACGGAGCCGGTGGTCTGGTCAACCGACACTTCGGCGAATTCCAGTTTGCCTTCCTGGCCATAGACGCTGTTGTCTTCCAGGGTCAGCTTGACCTTGGCCGCGTTGTCGCCGGCTTTCTGCAGCTTGCCGCTGTCCAGATCGCTGCGCAGCTTGAGCATGTCGGCAGACGACTGCACCACGTCGACATAGATCGGGTCGAGTTGCTGGATGGTTGCCATCGCATCGGTCTGCGCGCTGCTCACCAGTGCGCCTTCCGTCACCGCGGAGCGACCGATACGACCGGAAATAGGTGCCAGCACCTTGGTGTAGCGCAGGTTGATCTGGGCGGTCTGCAGGGCTGCCTGAGCTTCCTGGGTCGATGCCAGCGCCGTGTCGTACTCCTGACGGCTCACTGCCTGCTCGCTGACCAGTTGCTTGTAGCGATCGGACATCGACTTGGCGGACTGCAGGGTGGCCTTGGCGCTGTTGGCGTTGGCTTCATAGACAGCCGGGTCGATCTGGTAGAGCTGCTGACCGGCTTTGACATCGCCACCTTCGGTGAACAGACGCTTGAGAATGATGCCGTTGACCTGAGGGCGAACCTCGGCGACGCGGAATGCGGTGGTCCGGCCCGGCAGCTCGGTGGTCAGGGTATAGGGCTGTGCTTTGATGGTAACGACGCCTACCTGAGGGGTTTGCGCAGGCGGGGCGGCCTGTTCCTTCTTGCTACAGCCACTGAGCAGGGTTGCCAGGGCGATGGCAGTGACCAGAACGGTAACAGCTGGCTTGAATTGCATGAAGATCCTCGGGGCAGGAGCCTGTTTTCTCAACAGTACGTTGAAGTGTTAAAAAATATTTCGGCTAGATAAGTAGCATGCTAAGGAATATACTTACATTCGCGGCTGTTTGTAAACACCCGCTGTGCGCATTCGGCCACTATTCAGGAAGCCGGCAGCCAATTCGGGACAAGGCGAGACAAATGCCGCCCGGCCATATCTCGAGGCATGACGCAAGACGCGTGCCTGAGGTGAATTTTTTGAGGTCTTATTGCCATGGTTCGTCGCACCAAAGAGGAAGCTCAGATCACTCGCAGCCAGATTCTGGAGGCTGCCGAGCAGGCTTTTTATGAGCGAGGCGTCGCCCGCACCACGCTGGCCGACATTGCAACCCTTGCCGGTGTGACGCGAGGCGCCATCTATTGGCACTTTAACAATAAGGCCGATCTGGTGCAGGCCATGCTCGACAGTCTTCAGGAACCCCTCGACGAAATGGCGCAGGCCAGTCAGAGCGAGGAAGAGGAAGACCCGCTGGGCTGCATGAGAAATCTGTTGATTCACCTGTTTCATGAGCTCGCACTGGACCCGAAAACCCGTCGCATCAATGAAATCCTGTTTCACAAGTGCGAGTTTACCGACGAGATGTGTGATTTTCGTCGTCAGCGCCAGGACAACGCCATACAGTGCCACGATCGGATCACCCTGGGGCTGAACAATGCCGTACGCCAGGGGCAGCTACCCAAAAGGCTGGACACTGCGCGCGCTGCAGTGGCCCTGTTTGCCTACGTCAACGGCATCATCTATCAATGGCTGCTGGTTCCGGACAGCTTCTCGCTGCCTGCAGAGGCCGAGCAACTGGTCGACGTGTGCCTGGACATGCTGCGTTTCAGCCCGACGTTGCTGATCGATAATAACCGCTCGACAGTGGGTGCCTGACTGAACATGACCGGCGGGGCAACCGCCGGTTCCGCCTGCCAGCGACGCTGTGCAGAGCCTGACTCCGATTCGTGCCTCTTATAGAGTGTGTTTACCGATCGTTTGCCGGTATTCATTGATTGCGCCCACCGTGCAGGTATCAGCGAGCGTTGATCTGACAAGATATTGTAGGAAGCAGGTAGGACATTTCCTGATACATGTAGCTGATTTCCCAAAGTAAATTCCGAGTATTGCCCCGCAGGAAAACTCCCTTCACTCTTCGCCTCCTGAAAGAATCAGAAGAGAGGAAGGTTGCATGTTTTTGCCGAATCTTGCGCCTATGTGCCTTGAAATCATCGCCAGTTACGCTGATGTCCACTCGAGCTGGCAGGGCCATGGCTACCCAATGAGTGGGGACATTTCCGGCGTGACCGAAACCTGCGAAGGGCATGCAGGTACGCGCAAAAACCTGACCCCCGCGACTGATGGGAGGGCGGGGCATGTCGGACACTGCAACTGATGCTGTGAGGTTATTGGCCAGGGTTACGCAACAGTCCGAACGCGTGGCCATGGATTCCGTGTTGGGCACACCGGTCATACGGTTGGGATTGATCACTACGCTGTATTTTCGCAATGGCCACACCGTGGAGATGAAGCGTCGCGTCGAAGCCTGTTTTTCGCGCTTTTACGATGCGTTCAAAACCAGACTCAAATGGCAACTCTTCAAACGCATGCGCCGCCTGAGTGGCTCCGGTTTCGCCTCGACCCGGCGTCAGATTGTCGAGAGTCCGCCAGACGAGCAGTTCATCTGGTCTATCGCCAGCGCCACTCAGGCTGAAGTCGCCACCTATAGCCTGTTCGTGATGAACACCTCAGAGGGGCAGGCCGAAAACGATCGATCGTGTCTGAAAATGGTTCTGCCCTGGTCATACCTGACCGAGCCCGACGGCTTGAAACATTACGAGGAGTGGATCAGGTACCTCAGCAGCGAACTGCAGGCCGAGCACGGTTTTGGTGGTCTTGCTTGTGTGTTGCCTTGCGATGGCCATCAGTATTTGCCGTGGGAATTCCGGCTTGCTCAGGATTTTAGCGGGCTGATGGTCGACCCCGGCCCGCACATTGAAAGCCTGCGTCTGCTGGACCGCATCAAGGGCGTCAGCTGGTACACCGTGCTCGGTGATGCGTTCGTCAGGCAGTTGGGGGGCAGCGACAAAATGCGCGGCGAGATGAGTGCGCACAGTGAGATCGTTTTCCACACCTATCGCAACGGCCTGATCATTCGCGCCGGCGAGGTGCCTGAGCTGGGCGGGCGAGGGCTGCCGCCGCCAAAGCCTTATGTGACGGTCAACAGGATGATCAAGCCGATTCGCCTGCAGGACACCGGCAATCTTCATCCCTACCTGGCTCCCGGAATCGGTTTTACCGATGAGACCACTGCGCAGTGGTATGCGCGATTCGATGAAAAGCCGCTGCCGCCGGTCGATGCCGGGCAAGCATGCCCTCGCTCAGGCAGCTGGTTCAGCAGCGCACAGTCCGGCTCCCGTCGACACTTCGATGAGGGTGAACTGATGCCTGCGTTTGCCCATATAAAGAGCAAGAAAACGCAATGGTTCTGGGCCGGGATGCCTTCCTGAGCCGGAAAGGCCGATCAGTCCCGTCCTCGCAATAATGTATTGGGCATCACTGCGGCTGCCGCAAGACCGAGCAGCGAAATGGCCGCGCTGGTGATCAGCAGGTTTCTGAAGGTCACTGCCAGTTCGGTGCGCAGGGTTTCCAGCGCGGGGCCGGTTGCCGCGTTCAGACTGTCGAGCAGGACGTTGCCGGAGCTGCCTTCGCTACCCAGCGCTCCTGCGCCGAGTTGGCCGACCCCGGTGTGCTGCAACATGGCCAACAGCAGCGCCGACATCAGTGCCACGCCCACTGCACCACCCAGTGAGCGGAACAGATTGGTCGTGCTGGTCGCCACGCCCATATCCCGGGGCTGAACCGAATTCTGAGTGCCGACCAATGACGTGGGGAACTGCATGCCGGTAGCAACACCGGTGAGGACCATGAACAGGCTCATCACTATCAGCGATTGCGGCGGCGTGAAGGCCATGCCCAGAATCGCAACCGGCATCAACAGCGCACCGGTCAGGATCAGCGGCTTGTAGCGCCCGGTATGCGCGGTGCGTCGCCCGGCAAAATAGGCGCCCATCGGCATGCCAATCGCCAGTGGAAGCAAGTGCAGGGCGGCGCTGTCTGCGCCGCCCCCGGTAACGGTCTGGTAACGCAGCGGCATCAGGACAATCAGGGAGATGGCCTGAAAACTGGTGAAGAACACGGTGCACCAGCACAGCACGGCGCTCTTGTTGGTGAACAGATGCATGGGCAGCAACGGTTCGGCAGTGCGACGTTCGTACCAGACGAAAATGGCCAGCGTCAGCAGGGCCGTGCCCAGTAACAACTGAACCTCGGCATCGCCCAGGCCATGACCCTGGCCAATTTCGGTAATCCCCAACAGCAGCGCTGTCAGGCCGATGATCATCAGCACGGTACCCAGGTAATCGATGATCGGCTTGCGCTGCGGCACCGGCAGGCCAACCAGGGTCCGATACGCGACGATCAGCGCAGCGGCCCCCAATGGCAGATTGATCAGGAACACCCAGCGCCAGGACAGGTATTCAGTCATCAGGCCGCCAAGCACCGGCCCGGCGACGCTGGCCACGGCGTACATGCTGCTGAAATAACCCTGATAGCGGCCACGTTCGCGAGGTGGAACGATGTCGGCGATAATCGCCTGGCTGACCGAAACCATCCCGCCCGCGCCGATGCCTTGCAGGACGCGCGCCAGGACCAGTTGTTCCATGCTCTGCGCCAGGCCACAGAACAGCGACGCCAGGGTAAAAATCCCCAGCCCGAACAGCATCAGTTTACGGCGCCCGTAAAGATCGCCGAGTTTGCCGTAGATCGGCACGGCCACGGTCAGCGACACCATGTAGGCGGATATGACCCAGGCCAGTAGATCGATGTCTCTGAACTGGGCAGAGATGGCGGGCATCGAGACCGCGACGATGGTTTGGTCCAGCGCGCTGAGCAGGACTGCCATCATCAACGCAAACAGGATGCTGCGGATGGCCGGAGGCGTTTGATTAAGACTGGTCAAGGCAAAACCTGATGGCAGTGTTGACCCGCCGCAAGTGTGGCGGGAGAGTCTGGCCAGTCTAATCCGATAGCTTGCTAATCGATAGCTGCCTTTGCGCAATGGCGATGCAATTCACGCTGTGTGCGCCTCATCGCAAGGCGCTGAAGGTTGCATCGGTTGGCACGCAATGGCCAAACGTACAGCTGGAGACATAGGGGGCCTGGCGCGCCAGTTCGTTACGATAGGCACCGGCGCCGTATACAGCCAATACCGCCAGAGCACCTGCGACAACCATGCACTTTCTTGTTATTGCTTTCATGACGCACTCCTTACCTCGGCTACAGAGCAGTTTGAAAGGACTGATTAGAGTGTAGGACAAGGTTGGGTTTTGCGTCGGCTGCCTTATCGCTGCATGCCGCGTGTCGGACGAGCCGAAAGACGCGCTAGAATTCGCGCTTTGACGTATTGGCAGGGTTGAGAGACATGGCACGCAAGGAATACAACGGGTTTGAAGTGGTCTCGGCAGTGATGCCGTCCGAGCAGGGTTATAACGCGGCGATTGCCGTAAAGGCGCTGGGCGCCGGCGGCGCACCGCGTTTTCATGCGCTGCTGCCGGACCAGAAATTCAAGACCGCCGATGATGCCGACCTGGCCGCTGTGGAAGAGCTGCAGCGGCTGGTCGATATTGATGCAGAGGGCGAACCGGTCTGGGCTGACGCCTGATCAGGCGCCTGGGCGGAACATCTTGAACAGCGCTTCCGGGCCGAGCTGGAAGTAATCCGCCGGGCCGCCGCCGCGCAGAATCGGCTCGGCGGCGGCGGTATCGTAAACGCCGTCCTTGAGCAGCGACTTGTCGATGTGCACCGCCACCACCTCGCCGAGAATCAACCAGCTGGGCACCAGTTCCTTGTCGGCGCGTTGCAATTGAATGATCTGCGTGACCTTGCACTCGAACGACACTGGCGTTTCGAGTACACGCGGCACCGAGACGATCTGCGAGGCCAGTGGTGTCAGGTTTGCCAGTTCGAATTCGCTGACGTCCGGCGCCACCGGTGCGCAGCTCTGATTCATGGCTTCGGCCAGCGAGCGGGTCGCCAGGTTCCAGACGAACTCGCCGGTCTGCTCGATATTATTGAGGCTGTCTTTGCGGCCCACGCTGCAGAACCCGATGATCGGCGGCACGTAGTTGAACGCATTGAAGAAGCTGTAAGGTGCCAGGTTGAGTTTGCCGTTGGCATCCTGCGACGAAATCCAGCCAATCGGGCGTGGGCCTACAATCGCGTTGAACGGGTCGTGCGGCAGGCCGTGACCCTTGGATGGCTCGTAGGAGTGAATAGCGTCTGACATGCTCGGTTCCTGATGGGCTCAATAGTGGATGTCAGCATAGTGCTGCGCATTTGCAGAGGATGCCAGAGGGGCGTGTGTGTTTCATCCTGAGCCAGACATGAAGAAGCCCGACATCGGCCGGGCTTTGGGGGTATTGCGTGAGCGATCAGCCCAGACGATTGGCGCCTACGCGATCTGCACCGTCTGCAGCAAGACGATTGGCACCGACGTGGTCTGCACCATCGGCAGCCTGACGGTTGGCACCGACGCGGTCAGCGCCATCAGCGGCGAGACGGTTGGCACCGACGTGATCTGCGCCGTCAGCCGATACGCGGATCGAGCCGACGTTAGTGTGTTTGGTACCGCCTTCAGCAACGAGGGTGGCGCTGGACAGTTCGCTTTGAACGTGGGTGGCTGGAAGTGCAAATGCGCTGGAAGCCAGAACAGAGATAGCCAGACCAAAGATCAGTGTGTTGGTTTTCATGATGATGTCTCCAATGAGTGTCGGGTGAGTTGTCATCCCGGTATGGAGGCAATGCTACGCGCCAGCGGATTATTAAGAAGTTAATAGGATTGCTAGCGATCATCGCTGAAAATGATAGTTGTCTGTAATGCTCTGGTTTCGGGCCTTGCAGGCGGTGTTGCGTTATTGTGGTGCAATTTCTGAAAAGTCTTGTAATAAAGGCTCTTGACAAATTAAAAGCGCAGTTTATTCAAGCAGTTATTGCTGAAATTCGGCTAAATAACGCACCGCCCTGTAACACTCTGTTGCAGGTCCAGGATGTAATTGATTGTTTTGGAGCGGCTGATGTATCAATGCGGGCGATGATATTGATCGTTGTAAGTGAGCCTGAATGACTCTTCTGCCTGCGCGGAGTCCTCAGCGTTATACACACGTCTCGATAAGCCCAAAAAATAGAGTGAACGGGGCGGCGATCCCCATTGCTCATGAAGAGTCAGTCATAACGCTCTATTTCTGGAGGCTGTACCGGCCTCTTCGCGAGCAAGCTCGCTCCCACGAGATCTGTATATAACGATGAGAGCGGAGCCTGGGCACGAGAATCGTCGCAATCCGATCAGTCAGTTTCGATACGCGAGTGCTTACGCGTGTCTTTCATGAACACATACACCAGCAGCGAGCAGGCAATACAGGCAGTGACGTACCAGTAGTAACCGGTTTCCATCCCGATGCTCTTGAACCACAGCGCGATGTATTCCGCAGTGCCGCCGAAGATCGATACCGTCAGGGCGTAAGGCAGACCGACGCCCAGCGCACGGATCTCGGTCGGGAACAGCTCAGCCTTCACCACTGCGTTGATCGAGGTGTAGCCGCTGACAATGATCAGTGCCGCCATGATCAGGAAGAACGCACCCCACCATGTCTGAATGGTATGCAACGTGGTCAGGATCGGTACGGTACACAGCGTTCCCAACACGCCGAACGCGATCAGGATCGGACGCCGCCCGACCTTGTCGGACAGCGCGCCGATGACCGGCTGCAACAGCATAAACAGAAACAGTGTCGCCGCTGATATCGACGTCGAGTCGGTGATGCTCATGCCGACGGTGTTGACCAGATACTTCTGCATGTAAGTGGTGTAAGTGTAGAAAGCCAGCGTCCCGCCCATGGTAAGACCCACGACGGTCATCAGTTCCTTGGGATGGCGCATCAGCGTACGCATCAGGCTCTCCTTGGGCTTTTCCTTCTTCTTGCGCGTGAACGACTCGGTTTCTTCCATGCCGCGACGTAGGAACAGCGCGACGATTGCGCACAGGGCGCCGATGACGAACGGGATGCGCCAGCCCCAGGCATACAGCTGCTCGGTGGTCAGCGTCTGCTGCAGAACGATCAGCACGCCCAGCGCGATGAGCTGGCCGGAAATCAGCGTGACGTACTGAAAACTGGAGAAGAAGCCACGACGTTCCTTGGTGGCCATTTCGCTGAGGTAGGTGGCGGACGTGCCGTATTCACCGCCGACAGACAGGCCCTGCAGCAAGCGGGCGAACACCAGCAGAATCGGGGCACCGACGCCGATGCTTTCATAGCCCGGTGTCAGGGCAATGATCAGCGAGCCGAAGCACATCAGCAGCACCGATGCCATCAGTGCAGCCTTGCGGCCTTTGTAGTCAGCGTAAAGCCCCATCAGCCAGCCACCGATAGGCCGCATCAGAAAGCCGACGGCAAAGATCGCAGCGGTGTTGAGCAACTGGGCAGTGGTGTCGCCCTTGGGAAAGAAAGCTTTGGCGAAGTACAGCGAGAAGGCGGCGTAGACGTACCAGTCGTACCACTCGACCATGTTGCCGACCGAGCCACTGAAAATCGATTTGAGACGGCTGGAGGTGGTTTTCTGGCCAGCGGCAGTAGCAGCCGACCCATGGGAGGCGGGATTGGAGGTTTCCATGGTGTTCCTTGTTTTCATTATTTTTGGAAGGAGGCATTCGATGCCCTGCCCGTTACATAGCAGGAGCTGTGCCAGACCATGAAGGCTTGTTCTAGAGCGGTAGGACGACTTTGATGAGCAAGAATCCGCTTATCGGCCCGATTGGGATAAGCGGATTCTTGCCGATGGGAGCGCTCGCAGCAGGTTGTTCTGGTCGATTGCCGACAGAAGACCGCTCAAGCGCTCAGTTTAGAGGAGATCAACAGCGCTGCCATGACGATGCTGACAGTGCCGATGATCACCATGATCGTGTGCCTTGCATAAAACTGCCGAATCTTCTGCCGGGCAGGCGCCGTCTGAAACAGGTAGCGATAAGGCGACAGGGCGACCCACAGCACCGCCAGCAGCAGATAAGCCAGCAGCGTGCGCGGGCCGTCAAGCACGTGGACAAGGCCCAGAAACAAAAACGGAAGGCCATGCCGCAAGACCAGCGCCTGGGCACCGGGCCAGCTCAGCACCTTGGGCAGTAACTTGCTGCTCAGCCAGGCATCGGCAGGCTCTGCGAGAACCATCAGCGGACGCCATACGCAGATGAAGATGAAAAAGCCGACGGTTGTCCACAGCGATGTCAGGAACAGCGCGACGACCCGCGTTCCCGGATTGTATTCCACCCCTTCAGGCGCTAGCGGAGGGGCCAGCAACGCCAGCAGAAAAGCGCCGATGTAGACCCAGATGAGCGGCGTGAAATCGCTCTGCTCACGCATGAGTTTCCAGGCGTTCAGGTCTGCTTCGGGGTAGCGCTTGAGGATATCGGGGTAGTGGACGGTCAACTGCTCCTGAATATGCGCGCAGGCGTTCCACACCGAGGTGTCTTGCTTGACCGCAGTACGGATCCGCGCGGCCAGACGTGGCGGCTTGAACATCAAGTGCGCGGCCTTGCCTTCGGCAGTGCTCGGTTTGGTGTCGAGCAGGCGTTGCAGATGCTCGGCATACTCCACTTCTTCGTATCGCTGGCGCAGCGTCTGCCAGAGGTCTTCGGGGCCGGGGTGGAGGTTTTGCTGCAGGTTCCAGCCAAATACCGCGCGCGTCTGTTCCAGCAGGTCAGAGGTCACATGCTGGCTGGCAATCAGCAAGACCATGCACCTGCATTGCAAATGCTCGCGACGCTCCAGCTCTGTCAGCCAGGGCTGTTGCTCCAGCGTCTGAAGTTCTTCAATGAAGCGTGCATGCTGCCCGCTCTCGATGAGTGCGCTGAACGCTTCGAACGCCTCGCGCAATATCGCCTCGGCCAAGGCGTGCTGCTGGTAGCTGCTGATATGAATGCTTTGCCATACCGTCAGCCAGCGCAGATGCTGAAATGCAGCTTTGATCAACTCGACACGACGCGCCGAGTCGTTCAGGCACTCCAGCAGCAACAGTTGTTGAAAGCGCTCGGCCTGTCCATGCTCCATGGCGAGCTGCTGTTGCTCGAGCAGGTTCTGCGCTGTGGTTTGCCTGACCTGTTGAAGCCAGTCCAGGCCACCGGGCTGCTCGATAACGGTCGTTGTCAGAAGCGTGGCAGGCGAGGGCTCAGGCAAGGGCTGGCGCAGCATGACAGGCTGGTCGTCCTCATCCGCGCGTGATCGTGCCCGCTGCAGCGCCTCTTCATAGGCATCACGCAGATTCTGGAAGGCTACCGGGTCTTCATCAGGACGGTTGACCTTCAATAACCGGGCATATTGGCGTTTGATGCTGCGCTCGTCGGCATCGTGATTCAGCTCAAGTACTGACCAACAGTCGATCATCTTGCGCCCTGCTCGAACGTGTCGACTTCCTGTTTGAGTTGCTTGCGAATTTCGCTGATCTGCCGCTCGTCCTGCGTCTCCAGCACATGCTGGAACTGGGTGGTCCAGTGATCGATAAGTTCTCGATCGCTGCCCAGGCATTCCTGATACAGGCGTTCAAGTCTGGCGATCAGATGAGTGTTGGCCTGTTGTTCGCGCGGATGGACTTTGAGTGCTTCGAGTACCTGAAGGCGCTCCTGTATTTCATCAGGCGTCATCACGCCAGGGTTGTTTTCGATGACCAGCTTGTGACGTTCCCCGGTCAGCTGTGTCATCACGTCGGCCTCCAGCAGGCCGTTATTGTCATAGGTAAAACGCACATCCAGCGCCACTTCGCCGGCCTTCGCCTTGGGGATCGGGATAATGAGCTCGCCCAGGGCGATGTTGTCCTTGACCATACGGCTTTCGCCTTGAAAGATCCGCACCATAACGTGCTCTTGATCATCACTGACGGTCTGCACTGTTTTTACCCGGCTGACCGGTACGACGCTATTGCGTTCGATAATGGGCAGGTAGTGACCGCTTTCATAGCGATTGCCAACTTGCGTGATGGTCTCGATCCCCAGCGTGTAAGGGCACACATCGGTGAGGACGATCTCTTCCAGCGCTGCATCCCGGTGCTTGAGTGCCGCCTGCACCGCTGCGCCCTGAGCGACGATTTCATCGGGATTGAGAGCAATGGAAGGGAAGCGCCCGAACAGGCTCGCGGCAAGCTTGCGGATCAACGGCATGCGCGTCGTGCCGCCCACCAGCAGAATCTCATCCAGATCGGCGACGCGTATCCGCGCGTCTCGAAGCGCACGCTCGGCCGGCGCGCGAAGGCGGTTGAGCAGGGGCGCATAAAAATCGCTCATCTGCTCTTGAGTAATGGTCTTTCGCCATTCCCTGTCGGCGTGACGCAATACGAAGTCGGCACTTGCGTCCTGGCCCAAAGCCCTGCGCACCCGCTCGGCTTCGCGCCGCAAGGCCGGGGCAATCAGCTCCGTTGACGGGAAGTCCGGCTCATCGCGGTGCAGGTTCACAAAGTGCTCGACCATGACCTGATCGAAATCTTCACCCCCCAGAAAGTTGTCGCCCGCGCTGGCACGTACTTCCATCACGCCGTCGAAAAGTTCGAGGATCGAGATGTCGAAGGTCCCGCCACCCAGATCGAAGACCAGAAACGAGGTTTCGCCTTCCTTCTGGTGAAGGCCATACGCAAGTGCCGCCGCTGTCGGCTCGTTGATGAGCTTCTCGACCTTGAGGCCCGCCAGCTCTCCGGCAATACGCGTGGCTTTACGCTGAGCGTCGCTGAAATAGGCCGGAACGCTGATCACCGCTTCCGTGACCGGCTCGCCAAACGCGCGCTCGACATCAGCCTTCAGGCTTTTGAGCACCAGCGAGGACAGCTCTTCGGGGCGGTAAGTAGCAGAGCCGAGGCGAATTTCCTGGGCGCTGCCCATGTAGCGCTTGAACAGGGCGGCGGTTTTTTCCGGGTGGGTCTGCAGGCGTTCGCGGGCTGCCTTGCCGACCAGAATCTGCCCGTCGTCGTCCAGCCCGACAACGCTGGGGGTAAGTGTTTCTCCCAATGCGTTGGTCACCAGCTCGCTGCTGCCGTCGCGCCATACCGCCACCAGGCTGTTGGTGGTGCCCAGATCAATACCGACGATCATCTCGAAAATGCTCCCTGCTCTAAGAGTGTTGCGATGTTTTGCGTGATTCTGAATCAAGGCAACCGGTGTTGTCTTGGTTTTATGCGTCGGAAGTGCCGGGATTCACTCATGCGTATCAGGCATCAGTGAATCCGCTGGCGTGATGAATTGATGCGAATCCATCCCCTCAGTGTTCGCCGCTACGGCTCACCGCCTTGTGCAGAATCGCCGCCAGATCGTCTCTGGAGTAGGGTTTCTGCAACAGGTCGAAGCGCTGTGTTTCGTCCTGAGCGATCGTCGCGAACTCAGTGCTGTACCCGGTGGTAAGAACCACCGGCATCCACGGATAGCGCGCTTCGATTTCGGCGTACAGTTCCAGGCCGCTCATCCCCGGCATGGCGATATCCGAGAACACCACATGGAAGTTTTCCGGGTTGCCGGAAAGCTCTTTCAGCGCTTCGGCGGCACTGCTCACCCAGAGTACCTGAAAACCCAGTTGCTCAAGCATGGGGCGGGTATAGGTGCCGATGTCCTGATTATCCTCGACCATCAGCACGCACAGCCCGGGCAACGGGGTGAGGGTGTGGCGATGGTCTTCCTGGACGACTTCGTGATTCTGTGCGCTGGGCAGGCACAGCGTGAAGCGGCTGCCTTTGCCCAGCTCGCTTTCAACCAGCACTTCACCGCCCGACTGTTTGGCAAACCCGAATACCTGCGACAAACCCAGCCCCGTGCCCTGGCCGACACTCTTGGTGGTATAGAACGGTTCGAAGATCAGGCCCAGTTTCTCCTTGGCAATACCGGCGCCGGTATCGGTCAGCGATACCCTTACATAGTCACCCTCTATATAGTCACCCTCGCCGAGTGAAGCGGGTTGATCGTCGGCAGGACAGGCAGCGCATTCAACCTTGATGACCAGCCGCCCCGCGCCGGACATCGCATCGCGGGCGTTGACCACCATGTTGACCAGCGCAGTATCGAACTGGCTGCCATCGGCGAAGATGAAGCACGGCTCGGCAGGCAGGTCGATGCTGACCTGAATCCGCGCGCCGGTCAGCGTGTCCATCATCTCGCCAATGCGCGCCACGCTTTTGCACACATCGAACACTTCCGGCTGCAAGGCCTGACGGCGGGCAAACGCCAGCAACTGTCCGGTCAGGCGCGCGGCCCGGTCCACCGTGCTGGAAATGGCTTCGACGTACTTGACGCGACGGTGCTCTTCGAGGTTTGGCGACTTCAGCAGGTCGCTGCAAGAGCGGATCACCGTCAACAGATTATTGAAGTCATGCGCTACGCCGCCGGTAAGTTGGCCAATGGCTTCCAGCTTCTGCGCCTGATGCAGGGCGTCCTGTGAAAGCCGCAGCGCTTCATTGGCCTCTTCCTCGGCCTGAATGTCACGGCCGACGGCATGGATGAATTGCTTGTCCGGCACGGCCGTCCAGGAGATGGTCCGGTACGAGCCGTCCTGATGGCGATAGCGATTCTTGAAGTGCGGGATGGTGCGGCCGTTCTCCAGCCCGCTCATGGCGGCCAGCGTACTGTCCACGTCCTCAGGGTGCACCAGTGCCAGAAACTGGCTGTCGAGCAGTTGCTCTTCCGACCAGCCGAGGGCTTGCGTCCATGCCGGATTGACTGCCGAGATGATCCCGTCGAACTGTGCCACCAGCATCAGGTCGGTCGACAGCCGCCAGATGCGATCACGGTCCTGGGTGCGTTCGACCACGCGCTGCTCGAGCGTCTCGTTGAGCGACAGCAGGGCTTCTTCAGCGTCTCTGAGCTGGGTCATGTCCCTGGACACACAGAGGATCTTCTCCGGTTTGCCATCCTTGCCGAAAATCGGGCTGACCTGCACATGCCACCACTTGGTGGTGCCGGCCAGGGTTCGCGCCGATCCCGTAAAACTGGCGTTCTGACCCGCTCTGGCCGCTTCGACTGCCGCGATGGCGTCCAGATTGCCCTGTTCCTGCCAGAAGTCAGGCCAGGGGCAGCCGCGAATCGCGTTGAAATCGCTGACCTCCATGATCCGCTGACCGCCCTCACTCATGAAGGTCAGGCGCGAGTCCAGGTCCAGCACCTTGATGCAGTCGTTGATGCTCGACAGCACACGGTCCGTGAACGCTTCGTTTTCCGACTGACGTGCTTCAGCCATGACCTGCAAGGTGGTCTCGTTGACACGGCAGAACACGCCCTCGATCAGGCCGCTATCGCCATACAGCGGCGAGTAGGACAGCGACCACCAGGTCTGCTCGGGCTTGCCATTGCGCACGATGGTGCGCTGAATATTGTCGGACCGGCGGTTTTGTCCGGCCAGCGCCTGCTCGGCGAGCGGCCGCACGGCTTCCCAGGCATCGCCCCAGACCGAGGCAATGGGCTGCCCCTGCGCCTGTGCTGCCGCGATGGGCAGGACCTGAGCGTAAGCGTCATTGAAAAACAGGGTGTAGTCCGGGCCCCAGAGCAGGTACATGCTGTCAGGGCAACTGAGCATCAGATTCATTGAAGACAGTAGCGCTGCGGGCCATGCTTGCTTAGGTCCCAGCGCGGACGTCGACCAGTCCGTCTCTCGGATAAACCGACCCATTTCGCCGCCTCCCAATGGGAGGTCGAGGGGAGTATTCACGGTAGAAAATGCCCCATCTTTCGGACTGTCAAAGTGAGCTGAATAGCCATGCGGGCATGATGTCATTATGCCTTATAAGTATCCAGCCATCACGACCCTCATATAGCCGTGAACAGTATGCAGACCCGGCGCTGCAGGAAATGTTCGGTTATCGCCGGAACAAGCTGTACGGAATCTGCGCAGCCCTCATTCGAGGAACGTTTCGCGTACCAGAGCATGGCGCTGCATCTTCTCGTTCAGCGTCCTTCGAGGCAGTTGCAGCTCATTGAGCACCGCCTTGATGTCGCCTTTATGACGGGCCAGCGAAGCGCGCAGGCATTGTGCTTCGAAGGCTTCCTGACGCGTCGCCAATGAATGCCCCGGCCATTGAGTATCAGGTTGCGGCAGGGCCTGCTCCAGACCCAGCGCCTGCCGCTCGGCGGCATTGGCCAGCTCGCGCACGTTGCCAGGCCAGTCATGGCCGAGCAACTGGCTCAGGCGCGCTGCATCCAGCGCGGGCGCCTCCCGGCCCACGCGTTCGGCGGCGGCGCGGGCGAAGTGGCTGAACAGTTGCGCGATGTCTTCAAGACGCTCGCGCAGCGGCGGCAGGCGCAGTTCGGCAACATTGAGGCGGTAGGCCAGATCTTCGCGGAAGCGCCCGGCACGCGCTTCTTCGAGAAGGTCAGGCTTGGTCGCGGCAATGATTCGCAGGTCGACGTCGATACTCTGATTCGAGCCCAGCCGCTCAAGGCGCTTGTCCTGCAGAACGCGCAGCAGCTTGACCTGCTGTGCCATCGGCATGCTCTCGATTTCATCAAGGAACACCGTGCCGCCGTCGGCATACTCCAGACGACCGATGCGCTTGCCCTGTGCACCGGTGAAGGCGCCGCTCTCGTGGCCGAACAGCTCGGCTTCGAACAGGTGCTCCGGGATGGCCGCGCAGTTGAGTGCAACAAAAGGTCTGGCGGCGCGCGGCCCGAAATCGTGCAGGCAGCGAGCGACCAGTTCCTTGCCGCTGCCGGTTTCCCCGCGAATGATCACATTGACCGGCAGTTGCGCCAGTTCCAGCACCTGGCGGCGCAGTGTCTGCATGCCGGGCGATACGCCGAGCAGCGTGGCGTCCAGGCGGGTTCTGGCATCGGCCTGCTCATGCAGGCGGCGGTTTTCCAGCACCAACTGGCGTTTCTCGAGGGCGCGCCGCAGGTTGCTGATCAGGGTTTCCGGGCTGAAGGGTTTTTCCAGAAAGTCATAGGCCCCTTCGCGCATCGCCTCCACAGCCATCGGCACATCGCCATGACCGGTCAGGAGGATGACCGGCAGGTCGCGGTCTGCGCCTTGCAACCGGGTCAGCAGCTCCAGACCGCTCATGCCTGGCATGCGCACATCGGTCAGCACGACGCCGGGGAAGTGTTCCGGTAGGTGCGCCAGGCACTCTTCGGCGCGGGCGAAGACTTGCACCTCGAACCCCGACAGCGTCAGCCATTGTTCGACGGCTTGCCGAATGGGCGCCTCGTCGTCTACCACGATGACCGAATTCAACATGCCGGGTCAGGCCTCCAGAAAGTCGTTGGGCAGGCTGAACCAGAATTCGGCGCCGTCCGCATGGTTTTGCGCCGTCAGTTGTCCGCCCAGTTCATGAATGATGGCGTACGACACCGCCAGGCCAAGGCCCAGACCATCGCCTACCGGTTTGGTGGTGAAGAACGGATCGAAAATGCTGGGCAGATTTTCCGCAGCGATCCCGCTTCCGTTGTCCCTGACGCTGAGCCGCCACTGATTGTCGAGGGCGTCGATACGCACTTCAAGGCGCCTGGAGCGGCACTCGCGCATGGCGTCCAGTGCATTGCGCAGCAGGTTTATCAGCACCTGCTCCAGGCGGATGGCGTCGCCGCGCACCCATGCCGGGCGTGCCAGATGCAGGATGCAGTCGACGTGTTCCTCGCGCAGGCGCGGGTCGAGCAACAGCAAGGCCTGATCGACCACCGTGGCCAGGTCCAGCCTCTCGCGCAGGCCGCTGGGGCTCTTGCGTGCGAAGGTCTTCAAATGGCTGGTCAAGGCGGCCATACGTGTCAGTTGCTGATCGACGGGAACCAGCGCTTTGCAGGCTTCATCGATGCGGCCTTGATCGAGCAGCAGTCGCAGGGTCGCCAGCTGCATACGCTGGGCGGTCAGCGGCTGGTTGATTTCGTGGGCCAGCGCTGCCGACATCTGCCCCAGCGCCGCGAGTTTGGCCGACTGCACCAGACCGTCCTGCGCGGTGTGCAGATCGCGTGTGCGCTCTTGCACCAGGCGCTCCAGTTCATCCCGGTTGCGCTCCCTCAATCGCGCCAGTCGCCAGCGCTGATAGAGAAACAGGCTCAGAAATACCAGCGCCAGCCAGATGCCTGCGGCGGCCAGTCCTGCGTTGCGCACATCCTCGCTGGACGCGGGCGGCTTGCGCAACAGGTGCTGGGTCCAGTTCTCGTCCGCAAGGGGCAGCGACTGCCAGAGATAGTCCGTGGTGCCGTCCGGGCCGTCGACACGGCTCAAATGGCTGTTTTCGCTGAAGCTGTCGATGACCCGGCTGCGCAGCGGTGACAATACCTGCTTGTCGTACTGGCGGGTGCGCAACAGGGTGGCACGGTCTTCCACCGAGATCGGCTGCAGCTCGCGATAGCGCCAGCCTGGTTGATTGGCGATAAACACGATGCCTTTCTCATCGCTGACCAGCAGCAGGTCGCCGCCCTTATCCCACTCCTGCTCGAGGCTGGGGAACTCCAGCTTGACGACCATCGCCCCCATGAACCCACCGGTATCATTCAACACCGCGCTGGACAGAAAGTACCCTGGAATTCCGGTGGTCACCCCGACCGCATAAAAGCGCCCGGTACCCTTGGCGCGGGTCTGCAGGAAGTAGGGTCGAAAAGCGTAGTTGTGACCGACATAGCTGTTGGGCGTGCGCCAGTTGCTCGCGCCAATCGCCAGACCCTGCAGGTCGAGCAACTCCAGCGTCGACGAATGAGCCGCGTTGTTGATTTTTTCCAGCTTGAGGTTGAGTGCGTTCTGTACTTCACCGGTTACCGGGCCGCTCAGCGCGGCACGAATTTCCGGGTCCAGTGCCAGAACGGAGGGCAGGGCGCGGTAGCGCTCGATCAGGGTGTGCAGGGTATTGGCATACAGTGCCAGTTGTCCTTCGGCACGCGCGGCATCTTCAGACATTGCGTGACGCTGCGCCTGACGCATCGCGAGCCCGGCGCACAGGGCTGCACCGGCCAGAATCAGCAGCACGTACAGGGTAATGCGCCAGTAGCGATGCTTGAGCGTCATGTCGCAGCCTGATCGGACCCTGTTGGCGCGTTCCCGAGCGACTGCTCACGAACGCGCCATGCGCAGGGGTTACAACAGATTGAAGGTCGCTTCTTTCACAGCTTCGGAGTCCAGGCCGATCATGACCTTGAATTCGCCAGGTTCCGCCACGTGCTTGAGCTGAGTGTTGTAGAACTTCAGATCGTCTTCACTGAGGGTGAAGGTCACGACTTTTTCTTCTCCGGGCTCAAGCATCACTTTTTCGAAGTTTTTCAGTTCCTTTACCGGACGGCTGATCGACGCCGCTACGTCATGCAGATACAGCTGCACAACGGTAGCACCGGCAACCTTGCCGGTATTCTTCACGGTCACGCTGGCAGTGAGCTTGCCTTTGCGCGTCATGCTGGCGTCCGACAACGTGATGTCCGAGACGTCGAACTGGGTGTAGCTCAGACCATAACCGAACGGGAACAGCGGGCCATTGGGCTCCTCGAAATAGTGCGAGGTGTAGTTGCCTGGCTTGCCTTCGTGATACGGACGGCCGGTGTTCAGGTGCGCATAGTAGACCGGCAGTTGACCGATCGAGCGCGGAAATGTCATGGCCAGCTTGCCCGACGGGTTGTAGTCGCCGAACAGTACGTCAGCCACTGCATTGCCGCCTTCGGTGCCCGGGAACCAGGTTTCGAGCATGGCGTCGGCCTGTTCCTGTTCGTCGACCAGAACCAGCGGACGGCCATTCATCAGCACCAGCACCAGTGGTTTGCCAGTGGCCTTGAGCGCCTTGATCAGGTCGCGCTGTTTGCCCGGAATGTTCAGGCTGCTGCGGCTGGCCGATTCATGGGACATGCCGCGCGACTCACCGACCACGGCAACGATCACATCGGCCTGCTCGGCGACCTTGACCGCTTCGTCGATCATTTCCTGCGCCGGACGCGGGTCGATCTCTACTTCCTTCTCCATGAAGTTCAGGTAGTTGAGGACGTGTTCATTGTCACTGACGTTGGCACCGCGTGCGTAAACCAGCTTCGCCTTGTCGCCGACCGCGTTGGCCAGCCCTTCATACACTGTCACCGACTGGTTGGGACGACCGGCTGCCGACCAGCTGCCGAGCATGTCGAGGTGACTTTGCGCCAGTCCGCCGATCACCGCGATGGTGCCTTGCTTCTTGAGTGGCAATGTCTCGTTCTGGTTTTTCAGCAGCACCAGCGTCTTGCGCGCCACATCGCGAGCTTCGGCACGGTGCAGGCGGTCATCCGCATAGGTGTCGGCAGGGTCATCGGCGGCAACGCCGATGCGACCGTAAGGCGAGGCGAACAGGCCCATGTCGTACTTGGCACCCAGCACTTCACGCACGGCGCTGTCGATTTCCTTCATGGAAACCTCACCGTCCTTCACCAGCCCGGGCAACTGCTCGCCATAGGCCGCGTCGTTCATGCTCAGGTCGACGCCCGCCTTGATCGCCAGCTTGGCGGCCTCGCGGAAGTCCTTGGCCACGCCGTGGTCGATCAGCTCCTTGAGCGCGCCGTGGTCACTGATGGTCACGCCCTTGAAGCCCCAGTCCTTGCGCAACAGGTCCTGCATCAGCCATTTGTTGGAGGTCGACGGGACGCCGTTGATCGAGTTGAGCGCGACCATGATGCCGCCGGCGCCGGCATCGATGCCGGCCTTGTAGGGCGGCAGGTAGTCCTGGTACATGCGCGTCATGCTCATGTCCACGGTGTTGTAGTCGCGCCCGCCTTCTACCGCGCCATACAGGGCGAAGTGTTTGACGGCGGCCATGATGCTGTCATTGGCTGCGACGTTCTTGCCCTGGAAGGACTTGACCATCACGTCGGAAATGCGCGACACCAGGTAGGTGTCTTCACCGAAGCCTTCGGAGCTGCGGCCCCAGCGAGGGTCGCGGGAAATATCCACCATGGGCGCGAAGGTCATGTCGATACTGTCGGCACTGGCTTCTTTGGCCGAGACCCGGCCCATCGTCGCGATGGCGTCCATGTCCCAGCTGGCGGCCATGCCCAGGCTGATCGGAAAAATCGTCCGGTGACCGTGAACCACGTCGTAGGCAAAGAACATCGGAATTTTCAGACGGCTTTTGGCGACTGCGGCTTCCTGCAGCGGACGATTTTCCGAACGGGTAATGGAGTTGAACGTACCGCCGATTCTTCCGGCGGCAATTTCCTTGAGAATTTGCGGCTGTGGCATTTCCGAACTGATACTGATGAGTCGCAACTGACCGATCTTTTCGTCCAGAGTCATTTGTTTCATGAGTTTGCCGATGAAGGCATTCTTGGCCTGAAGCGTTGTATTGTCCGTGGCGGCAGCGGTCTGGGCCATCACCGACTGACTGGCCATACCGACCAGCAAACCTAATAAACACAGCTTATTCATGAATGATTTCTCAAGGCTTTTGTCAGTAACTCGCGTTTAATGTCCGACAGCCAGTTTTTGGGTTATGGACCTTTGGCGTTATGGTTCGTACAGGGTGCAAGGATAGTTGCTATCCGCTTGACTGTACGAAGTCTCCCCAGGGTGTGTACGAAAATGGCGGTCTGATTGATTTTTGTACAGACCCTGTTCGATCAAATAGTGAACGCACCAGGTGTTGGCGGTGGATTATGCCGGGGAACTTGTGTTTTGGCTAAGGCGTGTCGTTTCAATGGATTCAAAAAAACACCGGAGGTCTGGATTTTGAAGTCTGTTTCACAGTGGATGCTGTACATGGTGATGCTGTTGGGAGGGGTATTGCGGGCCGAGGCAGAGCCATCAGCACTGGTTTTTCCGCCGATGACCGGCAGTGTGGTGGATGCCGCACAGATGCTCGACAGCCAGACTACGGTTCGTCTGGCCAGACTTCTGAGCGCCCATGAAAAGGCGACCGGGGAGCGGGTAGTGGTGGTGACCCTCGCTGATCTGCAGGGCACGAGCATCGAAGAGTTCGGCTCTCGACTCGGCGACGCCTGGGGCCTGGGGCTGCACGGCAAGGATGACAGTGTTCTGCTGGTGGTCTATCGCGACAAGCGCAAGGTGTTCATGGAGGTCGGCGGTGCGCTGAAGGACCGTCTCAACGACGCCCAGGCGTCTCTGATCATCGACATGCTGATGACCCCCGAGTTTGACGACAACCGGTTTGCCGTCGGCATAGAGCGCGGTACGCGCGCGGTCATCGCGGCATTGGGTGGCCAGATACCCGATTATCCCGAGCCGACAGGGCAGATGTCCGACTATGACGAGCAGCCCGATGACGACCAGGTCTGGCTGATCGGTATCGTGTTGACCCTTATCGTGCTGGGGATTGTAATCATCAGTGTCAGACGGGGCGGCGCCACCCGGCCCGCACGTGAAAGAGCCGCCGATCGCAGTGGCGGACGCTTCGGCGGTGGCGGTGCTTCAGGCAACTGGTAGTTGATTGATTCGGAATGAGGGAACCATGGCTTTACTGAACAAAGACGAACAGCGGCAGGTTGCCGAAGCGATTGACCGCGTCGAGCAGCGCACTGACGCCGAGCTGGTCACGGTACTGGCCGCTCGCGCTGACGACTATGCCTACATGCCGTTGATCTGGGCCGGGCTGATCGGCCTGCTGCTGCCGGGCACGATCAACTACTGCCTTCAATGGTTGAGCGCGGACGAGTTGATGCTCGCGCAGATGAGTACGTTCATTATTGTCGCGCTGGTGTGTCGCCTGTCGAAGGTCTCCGCGTTGCTGGTGCCGCTTTCGGTGCGGCGCTGGCGGGCCGGGAATCTCGCGCGTCGGCAGTTTCTCGAGCAGAACCTGCACAAGACCCACGACGGAACCGGCATTCTGGTGTTTGTCAGCGAGGCCGAACGGTATGTCGAAATCCTGGTTGACCATGGCATTGCCAGTCGTCTGCACAACGACACCTGGAAGGCGATGGTTGACGTGTTTACCCAGCAGGTCAGAGACGGACAGACCTTGCAGGGGTTTCTCGGGTGTATCCATGCCTGTGGCGAGCTGCTTGCCGATCATGTACCAGTGACGCACGGCAGGAATGAATTGCCGAATCGGCTGGTGGTGCTGGGGTAACAACAAAAGGCAGGTGTCGATATGGATCAACGCCTGCCTTTATATTGAAGGCTGATGCGTCAGACGAGGCGCCTGATATCGTAGAACGATCTTATGTACGTCTTCAGTTTTTCGACAGGCGTGCTGATCGGTGCAGAAGCGTCATCTTGCGACGTGATCTGATCCAGAAAGTTGTAGAGCGATTGATAAACCTTCCTGGCCTCTTTGACCCAAAGTGCCTTGCTCTTGCTGATGTCAGCGATCCCGGTCAGCTCATCGAGCCTTCCGTTGATTGACTTTGCTTCCTGGGCGACCGTACGGGACTCGGCGAGCAGTGCGTTATAGCGCGACCTCAGTCTGTCGCGTTCTTCAGTAAGGTCAAGGTAGGTCAGGGCGCTGCTGATCTTGTCCAGGAGTTTTCCGAGTCTGGCAATTCCGGCGGTGATCAATGCAAGTTCCGGCGATGGCATGGTGACGATCTGCAGTTCTTCCTGAGTAGGCAGCATGTCCTTGAACAGGTCGGCAAGGTTGTACTTTTCATAGGTCTTGATAGTTGTGTCAAGCAGGCGCCGGTCTTCAGCGATGACACTCATCGCGCTTTCCAAAGCGGCTGAGCGTTGTGTCATGCCGTCAATCTGTTGCTGGAGTATGTCCTGTAAACGGTTGTCTTCCAGCGTGAGGTTTATCTGCGCCATATCATCGCTGCGCTCGGCAATGGTGTGAGCGCTGCTGCGCAAAACGGTGGTCAGATTCGAGAGCAGACGAATGCGCTCGCCGTTCAGCAGGCTGATCGCTTGCTTCTTTTGTTTATCGCTGAGTCGAGCGTCTGCTTCAATGTGCTGTTGCCTCAGATCGATCGGCTGCAGGTTCACGTTATTCAACTGTACAGTGATATCGGCCAGCGCTTCGCGATAGGCGTTGTCTGCACGCGTCAATGCGTTTTGAAGCGACAGCATTTTTTCTTTCATCGCCGGCAGAAAGTCCAGCTTCAACGTATTCACCTGGGCCAGAATATTCTGGCTGGCGGCATTCATGATTTCAGTATCGGGAGGCGTGAGGACCATCGGCTTACCCAAGGTTTCAGTGCTCATGGTCATTGTCCTTTCAGGCTGGATTGCTGTTCGTGTTGAAACTGGTCCAGCGCACTTTCAAATAGCTTCAGTAACTGGGCGGTCATGCTTTTTATTTCTAGCCACGGCGTGACTACGGCCTGAAACCGTATAGCGAAAATCATCAGTGCCTGATCGTCGCTGATCGCTGCCAGTTCATCTGCAGAGCTGTCAATGTATGCCGCCAGCAGGGTCCATAGGTCTTTCAGATTGGTCGCACTCTGATGAGCGTCCATCATGCGAATATTCATATCCTCGAAGAGTATCTGCAGGCTGCGTACGGCGGCGGCCAACGGAACTTTTTCCTTGAGTGTCTGAACCTTGAGGTTCTTGGAGGCGATCATCCGGTTTTTTTCTTTCCGGATTTTTTCCGCCTGGGCGCCAAAAATACCTCCCGTGATAGCAACCCCGATGGGCCCTCCGAAACCACCCCAGGCAATATTGGTTATGGCTGCCTTATATTCTTTGTTCTTGTGTTCTATATCGACGGTCAGCTGTTCGATGTCTTTTTCCAGTTCGCTGATCTGCTGGTCCAGATCAGAGCGCTTTGCCAGTTTTACCTTATCGTTGATGCCGGGAATGAGTTGAACGCTCAGGACGGTGCTGAAGGTATCGATGTGTTGCGCCAACGTGCTGGCCGCGTGCTGATGGTTCTTTATTTGTGACGCGGTTTCTTTCAGGAACTGGGCCAGCGTGATACAGACCTTCTGGTCGGTTTGCCCCAGTGGCGTGGGCGATGTATCGCGGACCTCTTCAAGGGTCAGATCGACAACGGTCAGACCCAGCTGCCTGGCAAAGTCCATTTTTTCAATGTAACTGATGATCTGCCGACCCTGATCCGAGAAGTGTGCGGCAAACAGGTCAATGGTGAAACCGCTGCGCTTGATGGCGTCCTCGATACCCAGCCAGCTTTTGCCGTGGTTGTGGATTGCCTTGTAAGTCACCAGCATGTCTTTAGGCTCAAGCCCGGGAATGCTACTGGTTGTAAAACCCAATTGCTGTTCGACGCGAGCGAGTGACGTGGGGATGTTAAGGGCGTGTCGTTCGTAACGTTTCAGACTAAGAATGTCTTCTTTGGTCAAAATAAGCGCGGCGCCACGGCCACCCTTTTTTTCATCATCAAGTATAAGGTTCAAATACTCTACGGGTTTTAAGGTGACCCGCGCGAGTGTGTCGTTTTCCAGCAGTGCTGCTTGACTCAACATAAGGCACGTTCCTTGTGCGGTTTATTCTGCCGGAGCAAAAGGCTCCAGAACTTTTATCTGATTAACTGTAATCAGCCACAACGACTATAAAGGTGTTTTTACACGGCGCAAGCAATGCTTCGCGGTTGTCGGTAGAGATTGTTTTACCGATCATGTGCGTGTCGCAATGGTGTGTAGGACCGCACTAACAGCCCGCGTAGTCTCTGAAAAATAAGGGTGCCCTTGACGTGCCGACGCGCCTAAAATGCCGGTCTGATTTTTCGAGTCCCGGACGGGACGCTTGAGGCACATTTTCAATGTCAGTCATTACCTCCACGTCACCCATCGCTGCGACCGATCACCTCGCGCAGTTCCTTGGCCTGCTGGACATCAGCCTGTCGCAGAACTCGCTGATCAAGCTGGTCCTGGCCAAATACGTGGGCAGCGAAGCCGACTTGCAGCGGATCATCATCAAGCCGCTGACCGTCAAGGAGCAACCGTGCCTGAGCTTCGTGTATCGCTACAAGACTCGCGACATCACCAAGAATTTTTCGCTTGCTGAAGCGGTGGCTGTCATTGCCAGCCTGATACCGGCGTCCTTCAAGAACGCGCACCTGTTGTCGCTGACCGACGAGGTGCAGTTGGAGTTCAGCAAGAAGGGCAAGACAACGCTGTTCAAAAGCAAGACTCAGCAGGAGCGCCAGGCTCCTTCGGCCGGGCATGACCGTGAGAAGAAACGCTACCTGGAGCTTACCCGGCCATTCCTGACTGACTTGGGTGTGACCAATCGCCAGCATGAGCTGATTCCGGCCATGTCGCGCAAATGGAAGCAGATTAACAAGTTCATCGAAGTGTTTTCCCATGCACTGAGCTCATCGCCGCTCAAGCTCGATCAGCCGATCAAGGTTGCGGACTTCGGCTCAGGCAAGGGTTATCTGACCTTCGCCATCCACGACTACCTGTGCAACACCTTGCAGGCGCAAGGGCAGGTGACCGGTGTCGAGCTGCGCGAAGACATGGTCACGCTGTGCAACGAGGCGGCGGCGAAGCTCGATCATCCGGGGCTGACCTTTGCGCAGGGTGACGTGCGTACAGTGGCGCCCAGCGCGCTGGACGTGATGATTGCGCTGCACGCCTGTGATATCGCGACAGACTACGCCATTCATATGGGCATTCGCTCCGGCGCCTCGATCATCATGTGCTCGCCGTGCTGCCACAAACAGATCCGCTTGCAGATCCAGAGCCCGACGCTGTTGAAACCGATGCTGCAATACGGTCTGCACATGGGCCAGCAGGCAGAAATGGTCACCGACAGCCTGCGCGCGCTATTGCTGGAAGCATGCGGTTACGAGACCAAAGTGTTCGAGTTCATCTCGCTGGAGCATACCAACAAGAACAAGATGATCCTCGCGGTCAAGCGTGCCGAGCCGGTCGATCCGGCTCAGTTACTGGCGCGCATTCAAGAGCTCAAAACGTTCTACGGCCTCAGCGAGCATTGCCTGGAAACGCTGCTCAAGGGCGACGGCTTTATTGGCTGAAAATAGCCGTCCTGTGCGCAGTGGCCGAAGCGTCTGCGACCAACGGTCTGGCGTTTGACTGCTTCGTTGCGCTGGATCAATGGTTGTACCTCGCGCAAGGCGGATGCTTGGCTCATCACCCCAGCATCCGCGCTACCCTCGAGGGTCCGTCATGATCAGCACTTTTTTCATCCCCGCTGTGAACATCATCGGCACTGGCTGCATTGACGAAGCCATGCTCGCCATACGCAAATACGGATTTCGCAAGGCCCTGATCGTCACGGATGCTGGCCTTGCCAGGGCCGGAGTAGCCAGTCAGGTCGCCGGGCTGTTGGTGGAGCAGGGCATTGACTCGGTTGTGTACGACGGTGCCCGGCCCAACCCGACCATCGCCAACGTCGAGAACGGTCTTGCCCTGTTGCAGGAGCGCCAGTGCGATTTCGTCATATCGCTGGGCGGTGGCTCGCCTCACGACTGTGCAAAAGGTATTGCCCTGTGCGCCAGCAACGGGGGGCATATCAGCGATTATGAGGGCGTCGACCGTTCGGCAAAACCGCAGTTGCCATTGATTGCCATCAATACCACCGCCGGAACCGCGAGTGAAATGACCCGCTTCTGCATCATTACCGACGAAGCCCGGCACGTAAAAATGGCGATCATCGACCGCAACGTCACGCCGCTGCTGTCCGTGAATGATCCCGACATGATGGTCGCCATGCCCAGGTCGCTGACTGCCGCCACTGGCATGGATGCCTTGACTCACGCAATCGAAGCCTATGTCTCCACGGCTGCCAACCCGATCACTGACGCCTGTGCGTTACAGGCTATGGCGCTGATCGCCAACAATTTGCGCGACGCATTCAACAACGGGGCCAATATCACTGCCCGCGAGAACATGGCGTATGCCCAGTTTCTGGCCGGCATGGCGTTCAATAACGCGTCACTGGGCTACGTGCACGCCATGGCGCACCAGTTGGGCGGCTTTTATGATTTGCCCCACGGTGTGTGCAACGCCGTATTGCTGCCCCATGTGCAGCGCTTCAACGCCAGCGTCAGCGCTGCACGCCTGACCGACGTTGCACACGCCATGGGCAGCAATATCCGCGGGCTCTCTCCGGAAGAAGGCGCTCAGGCAGCCATCGACGCGATTCGTGCATTGTCGGCTGCCGTGGAAATCCCGGCAGGTCTTGCTACGCTGGGCGTCAAGGAGGAAGACTTCCCGATGCTGGCCAGCAATGCCCTGAAAGATGCCTGCGGCCTGACCAACCCGCGTCCTGCCGATCTTGAGCAGATTCAGGATATATTTCGCCAGGCGCTTTAATCACCCCTGCAAAACAGGCCTGTCATGGACATGCTACGGCCGTACACCCTTGCAGATCGTGAGCGATGTCTGGATATCTTCGACACCAACGTCCCGCGCTACTTCGACCCTGCGGAGCGCGAGCAATTTGCCCGTTTTCTGATGGCCCCTTTGGGCCATTACTTCGTAGCCGAGCGTGACGGCGAGGTTGTCGCCTGTGGTGGATACCTGGTGTTGTCAGACCCTGAAGTGGCAGAGCTGACCTGGGGCATGGTCATCAGCGACCGCCACGGCAGCGGCCTTGGCAGGTTTCTGACCGAGGCCCGACTGCAACGCATGCAGGCATTACCGAGCGTCACCCGAGCCTTTATCGATACCAGCCAGCATGTTCAGGGGTTTTACTCGAACCTGGGCTTTGCCGTGGTCTCGGTCGATATCGACGGGCATGGGCGCGGGATTGACAGCGTCAGGATGGAGCGGGTGTTTTCGTGAGCGAGGGAGCCTGAACGTAGGCTGACCAACACCATGGAAGCGGAGCAGGCCAGGCCGCAGTCCGTTTAGCATCCAGATTGTCCCGCGATTCCCGCGGGCATGACTGGAAGCTCAACCGATGACGCCCCTGCGTTCTCTTTTGCAAAGCGGCTGTCTGAAGATCGCCCCCACTCTGGTTCTGCTCCTGTCAGGAGCGCAATGCCTGTGGGCAGCAGACATGCCTGAAGGTTTCGCCAAGGGCGTGACCGGCGGAGGCTCCGCGGCTGCCGTGCATCCCTCCACACCGGATGAACTTCGATCAGCACTCTGCTCGTCGCATGACTCACACGGGGCCTGCACCGATGACACACCCCGAGTGATTGTCCTGGACCACACATTCGACTTCCGCGCGAGCGTGATTACTAACGGCAATAGCACAACGACCGAGCCTGGCTGCGTCGTGAAACCCTGCCCGCAGGGTGGTGAGCAGCTTGCACTGAATGGTGCCAACGACTTCTGCCAATCAAGGCCGCCCGTCATGGTGACCTACGACAACGCGGGACTGAAACCACTGAAAGTCGGCTCCAACAAGACACTGATCGGGCTTGGCGACAGGGCAGGCATTCAGGGCGCTGGACTGTTCATTGGCGACGGTGCGCATAACGTGATCGTTCGTAACCTGACCCTTTCGGATATCAATCCGCATGTCGTATGGGGCGGCGATGCGCTGACCCTGAACAAGGCCGATGGCGTGTGGATCGATCACAACACCTTTGCGCGGATCGGCAGGCAGATGATCGTGACAGGCTGGGGCACTGCTTCACACGTCACCATTTCCAGCAATGAATTCGACGGCCGTACGCCATACTCGTCTACCTGCGATGGCCATCATTATTGGGTCTGGCTGTTCCTCGGCAGTCAGGACACGCTGACGCTGTCGAGAAACTACATACACGACACCTCCGGCAGAGCACCTCATTCCGGCGGGATGAAAAATGCGCAAATCCGCGCTCAACTGGTCAACAACGTCTTTCAGCGCATGACCTACCAAGGCGCAATCATGTCGCGGACCTCATCTTCACAGTTGCTGGTAGAGGGAAACGACTTCGAAAACGTAGCCCACCCACTGTTCAACGATACGGATCAGCCAGGTACGGCATTCGCCTTGTTCGAGCCGGTTTCGGCGGCTGCAAACAACGTGTGCATGAGCGTGATCGGCAGGCCTTGTGTGGCAAATCAGCAACAGGATAGCGGCGACGACTATCGCCCGCAGGATGCCTCTGCCTTGCAGGCGTTTCGCGAGTATCGGCAGTACCTGGTGGCGCCGGTTTCGGCGCAAGAGGCCAAGGCGCGGGTGCCGGGAGAGGCGGGGGTGGGTAAGGCCAGTGCCGGGCTGCTGCAATGACTTCGATGTTTGAGTTGCATTCACCGGTACCCAATCGTTTTACTATCACGCAATACCGCGCCTTCTAACACCTAAAAAGGCCCGATCAGTGAGTCAGGGGAAGTCATTTTGATGGATCAAGAAAGCATCGTCCGGTACTGGCATGCGGTCGAGTTGTTGCAACCACAATCAGCACCCAAGCTGAAAAAACGCGCTAATCGATACGAAGCGTTTATCCATGACACGTCAATTCAGCGCCCGCTGCTTCCGTGGACCCCGGAAAGTATCGTCAGTCAACAGGCGCTGCCCAAGAAGCGCATATGGAGCCACACGCTCTATGCTCATCTTTACGACAGTCGTCTCGTTGCCGAGAAGCTCGATGCGATGTACGGCGCCGATCAGGGCTATCAGGAACCCAGGTTTCGCGAGTCAGCCGTGTTTGCGGCAAAATTCACGATGGCGGGCCGACTGGTCGATGACAGCCTCGTGCTTTCAAGCGAAGCGTGGTTTCTTGGGCGGGTATTGACCGGCAAGGATTGGACCAGAGGGCTCGAGACCGACCAAAAGACCGTCAGGGAGCGCGCCAACACCCTGTTCGAAGGTGAGGTATCAAGCGCAGACTTGCGCGAACTGACTCACTGGACCCTCCAGTTCCTGGGGCTGGGGGACTTTTTTGGTGAGATGGACCACCATCATTTTCGCTTTCGCTCACAACCCGTCAAGCCCGACAAGCCCGAGTCGGAAGACGATCCACTGAACAGCTTTTTGCTGGACGATCTTGCCGATGTCGCCGATGCGATCTCCAGGGGGGTGAAAAGCGAACCACTGGATCAGTACCTGCGCTATCACGATCCCGAGCTTCGCCTGCATATGGACGATAAGCGTGCATCGTTGCCACTGATGGGGCGACTGATGCCGGATGCTTACGCCAGTAGCTGTTGGCCTACCGAGCACCATTTGGGCCTGGTGCATTCCCAGCAGCTGGCCGTCAACACAATCCAGTCCACCCTGGCCGATGGTCAAGGGCTGCTTGGCGTCAACGGCCCACCTGGAACGGGCAAGACGACGCTGTTGCGCGACCTTATTGCAGCGATTATCACCAGCCGCGCCGATGCGTTTGCCAAGCTACGCCGTGCTTCCGATGCATTCGCAAGCGACGGACGCGAAGCTGCCAACGACGGTGGCAGGCAGCAATACAGTTTCAGGCTCAACCCCGCACTGTATGGCTTCGAAATCGTAGTCGCTTCATCCAACAACGGTGCCGTGGAAAATGTGACGCTGGAGCTGCCGCAGCGGGACAAGATTGATGAAAGCTGGTTGCCAGAAGCAGAGTATTTCGCCGAGCTGGGGGAGCTGGTCTCGGATAAACCTGCGTGGGGACTGATTTCCGGTGCACTGGGGAGCAAGGCACGACGCAACAAGTTCGTAGATCGTTACTTCTATGGCCAGCGCCCGTTTGGCAGCGCAGACGAGGCTGCAGTGGAGGTAGAGGACGAGACTGAGGTCGACCCTGATGAAGACGTCGACAACATTGTGGAGGCACTCTTTTCGGCCTCCTCTGCGGAGATGGAGAACGCCGACGACAGCGAGAACCAGAGCGAAGATGCTCTACCCGAGGAAGAGAAGGGCCCGAAGGGATTTTGGGGTTGGCTCAATGTGAGTGCCGAGGTAAATGCGGTCCGCTCTCCAGAGCAACGTCAAGCGCTGTGGCAGCAAGCAGTCTCTGACTACGAGGCGATCAAGGCGCAAGAACGCAAAGCATGCAGTGACGCCAGTCGGATTCGTGAGTTGATCCTGGCCATCCTCGAGGTCAGGAAGAAGATTGCCGAAGACTCCGAAAAGCTCCGGTCATTCGAACAGTCACTGATTGAGATAGCAAATGAACTCTTGCGCCTGGATAACGAGGAAGGTGGCCCCGCTAATATGGCACTCAAGAAGTGTCTTGACGCACTTGGGGAACTCCCGCGCAGGCCCGGTTTCTGGTCAAATTTATTCAGCCTGGGAAATGCTCGGCGCGACTGGAATGCCGCTCGGGAACTGCTGGAAAGCCAGCGGGATATTGCCAAAGCCGAGTTCGAGCGGATCACACGTCTCACTCAACAACTCGATATCGATAAGGTCCAAGCGCAAAGAACAATCACTGAAGCGCGCCGAGTGCTTCAGGGATCGCAGCAGCAGGACCAAACGCTTACGCGCGATGCCATGGAACTGGCAACCAGTCATCAGGCCGAGCATCTGCTCGCTTGGTTGAAAGACAATGCTATCGGGGATGGGGATGCCATTGAACTGGCCGAACCCTGGCGCATTCAAGGCTGGCGGAAGGCTCGGGCGCGGGTTTTCATCCAGGCCCTGAAGCTCCACCAGACGTTCTTCGAACTTGAGGCTTCAAGGCTGCGTTCCAATTTATTCATGATCAACAGTCTGTTGACCGGTTCGCGCTTCCAAGGCTTGTCGCGCGATGCAATCCGTTCGGCGTGGGCTTCTTTGTTCATGGTCGTTCCGGTGTTGAGCAGCACCTTCGCATCATTCGCCCGTTCGTTTGGCTCGCTGGGTGCCAGTGAAATTGGCTGGTTACTCGTGGATGAGGCAGGTCAGGCCGCTCCGCAACAGGCTGTCGGCGCACTGTGGCGGTCCCGACGTGCGTTGCTGGTGGGAGACCCATTGCAACTCAAGCCCATCGTCACCGTATCCGATGCGGTGCTGGAGCACATGCGTACGCGTTACGGTGTTGATGCACACTGGATTCCCAATCAAAAATCCGCACAGGTCCTGGCTGACGAAGCCACCCCTTGGGGGCGCATGGCCGGGCCTGCCGGTGGCAAGACGTGGGTAGGATTGCCATTGGTTGTGCATCGCCGCTGCGACAAGCCTATGTATGCACTCGCCAACCTTATCGCCTACGACGGAGCGATGGTGTATGGAACGATTGCACCGCATGCCGACAAAGAAACCCTCGCCAGTCTGCCGACAGGGTGGATACATGTCAGTGGGGCTTCCGAAGGAAATTGGGTGCCTGCGGAAGGCCAGGTCTTACGCGACCTGCTCAAGCGGCTGCATGGCGATGGCGTAGAGGCGAAAGATATTTCAGTCATCACGCCTTTCAAGGCTGTGCAGCAAAACCTCAAGCGCATGCTCCGAGGCAAGCTAGTGTCGGGCACGATCCACACGATGCAAGGCAAGGAAGCATCGATCGTCATCGTCGTATTGGGCGGCAACACTGCCGGAGCTGGCGCTCGCGACTGGGCTGTTTCGGAACCTAACCTGCTGAACGTGGCGGCAACGCGCGCCAAGCGACGCCTCTATGTGATTGGCGACAGAAACGACTGGAAGCACCGGCAATTGTTCTGTGACGTCATGGATCTGCTGCCGCTGCAGGATATTCAAGCACACCGGTAACGGGCTTAACGCATGAATGCCCCGCGCCACCAGATGCAATGCAGCAGCGTCAGCTGAGCGGAGATCAGTGGTTCGGGGGGGCGTGTGAATTTGTCCTTGACCCGATTGAACGCGATAGCGAGCCGGGACAGTGATGAGAAGGACGTAGATTCCGTTCGAACGGCGGGGGAGGTCATTGCGCTGTGTCACGTTGAAGGAGCGCTTTGCAGGAGGACTACGTGACTGTCTCGCTGTTACTCAATGGATTTCAGTAAAACGATGGGGCAGGAAAAAGGTGGAGCGGGTAGAGGGAATCGAACCCTTATTGGACAGCATTATTTGAATCTGTGTATGTATGTAGGTATTGCCCCTGATTAGGCCGAACAACAACGTGAACAGCTGCGCCACAGCATCATCCACCCCAGCCAATTTTTTACACAGCCAGAGATGCTGCCGAGCAGGACGCAGTAAGGGGGGAGGCGTAGTGACAGCCCGGCGGGCGGCCTGCCCGCCTGCCCAGCCAGAACGCTTCCTCCAGCCTCCTCCAGCTGTATTTCATCGGTTCCAGGAAACACCGCCTTAAGTCGCAAGAAAGCATGCCGACAACCTCATCAGCAATGAGATTGACGGTCTTGGACCGCGTCCTGGCGTACCTTCTCGAAGAGCAACACGATCATCAAGATCAACGCGGAGCAAACGCGCGTGAAGGTCATGAAACCAGCTTTCAAACCCGTCTCAGCGGCTTGAACTCATTCCCTATCCGTCCCCGATTCTTGCGTAATTAACTTGGCCAGGCATCCGTTGCCCCGGAGTTTCTACATGTGTTCGATGTGCGATGCACTTACCCAACTTTGGGACGAAGGAGCGACTGGCCAGGGTGCGGCTAAACAGACAGCCACCAACCAAGCGGCGCTTGGGCACCTGACGCTCGACCAACAAGCCTACTACCTTACTGATGGCTATTGGCACGACGCCTATGGCGGTTCCCAGCACCATTTTGACGTGCACGCCGGAGGGTCGCTCACTGTCAACCTGGCAAGTTTGAGCGCAAGCGCTCAGGTTGTTGCTCGATATGCGCTGCAAACCTGGACCAATGTCAGCGGCCTAAACTTTGTGGAAACCACCGCTGCCGCTGCGATCAATTTCAGCGAACAAAAAAGCGGTGCGTACAGCAACTCCAATTATGCAGGCAGCATCATCTCGGACAGCAGCGTCAACATCGCTTCCGATTGGGTGAAATACGGTTTGTATTATCAGCAAACCTACATTCATGAAATCGGCCACGCGCTGGGGTTGGGCCATGCGGGCAATTATAACGGGAGCGCGACCTTCCCCAACAATGCCTTCTATCAAGAGGACAGCTGGAAATACTCGGTGATGTCCTACTTCAGCCAGGACGAGAATACGTATTCCAGCGCCTCTTTCGGCTATGTCGCTACCCCCATGCTCGCGGACATCGTAGCCATCCAGTCACTGTACGGCACCGCCGTTACCCGCACAGGTGACAATACCTACAGTTTCAACAAGACTTCCATCAACACCGGAACCGACTTCGTGCCCGGCCTGGTGGCCACGATCTATGATTCGGGCGGCAACGACACGATCAACGTCAGCACCTATGTCGGCGCTCAGACAGTCGATCTGAGAAGTGAAGCTTTTTCCAGCCTATACGGCGGTCTATCGAATATTGCAATCGCGCGCGGTACGGTTATCGAAAACGCCATAACTGGTGCAGGCGCAGATACGCTGATAGGCAACGCCAGTGACAACTTTCTAAATGCAAACGCGGGCAATGACCAGTTGCAAGGCGGCGATGGCAATGATCGGCTGATGGGTGGGGCGGGCTCGGACGTGCTCAATGGTGGCAACGGCATCGACACCGCCTTGTATACCGAGGCAGGTGCTCGCTACTTTGCAACCTACGATACCGCGCTGGTGAGGAATGGCACCCTCAGCGTTCATGATGCGCAAACGTCCGATGTGGACACACTTTCAAGCGTCGAAAGGCTGTCTTTCAGCGACCGCAATGCCAATCTTGACGAACTGCTCATGGCTTTTCACAGCCGTTATGGCGCCTTCAACGCCGAGAGTGACGCCACTGTTTCGTTGAGTTTTAGCACCGATCTTCATCACATCGCGCTCACCGAGGATCAGGCTGACATTGCCAGGCTTTATTCACTGTTCGGTCGGACGCCCGATTATCAGGGGTTGAATAACTGGCTGACGCAGCAGGCGATCGGCAGTTCGGATGCAGAGATTCGCGATGGCTTTCTGAATTCCATTGAAGGGATGCAGCGCTACAGCGGGCTTGGTGATCGGGACTTTGTCCTTGATCTCTATCAGACCGTATTGCATCGCACAGGCGAAGAATCAGGTGTGTCGTCCTGGAACACGCTGTTGCAGGCGGGTGGGAGTCGAGCAGCGGTCGCTGATGGCTTCCTGAATTCGCGCGAGAGCCGTGACCTCTCGGAAGGCGAGACGGGGTTCATCAGGATCGTGGCTCATAACGCCTGGAACAATCTGGATATGGTCGTAGGCAAGGGCGTGGCTACCGGCACGGCTGGGGATGATCAGATCAGTGAGCAGGAAGTCAGGCTGGACAGCAATGCGGTTTCGCATCTGGCGGGCAACGCTGGTATCGACACCTTTATTTTCAACGACGCTGCATCCGCCTACACGATCAGCGCGCTTGATACCGACACGCTATCAGTCAGTCGTTCCACTGGAGCGGCGGCGAAATTCGAACTGAGTGGGTTCAATGTGCTCGATTTCGCAGATCGCGAACTGTTCGTCCTCGACTCTGCGCAGGCAAGCATTGGTCGTCTGTATACCATTCTGGATCGTGCTCCCGATATTGAAGGCCTGAAGTCCTGGCTGTCTCACGGCGCCGCAGGCGCAACCGGTGCCCAGGTTGCGGGTGGTTTTGTGCAGTCTGCCGAATTTTCTCAAAGCCTGCCCAATGGCAGCAGCAATACAGCCTTTGTCGAACAGCTGTATCACAATGTCCTGGACAGAGGCAGCGACGCTAACGGCCTTGCCTATTGGGTCCAATCGCTGGACGGCGGCACGAGCCGTGGACAGGTCGCATTCAATATCGCCAACTCCGCGGAGTCTGCTGCACTGACTCAAGGCGATGCCGGCTTCATTCACTTGGTAGGGCATGCTGATTGGGTTTGACTTCGCGATGGCTGCAAACCTTCCGTTCGCCGGGGTTGCAGACCACTTGGGGATTTCTCTCTCCGCTTCTAAACACGTCGAGCTGAGCGAGGCATCGGAGAAGATTTCGTCGATTGAGTTGTACCCTGACGCTGTCCGGGCGATCGTTGAGCTTCAAAACTCAGACATCCTGGTAGGGGTTTATTGAGTGATCGAAGGGGAAACGCGGGTCAGACAAGACGCCGTGTCGAGGGAGTCGACGGTGCATCAAATTTTTGGGGATTCCGGGAGAACTGATGGTGGGGCGGCGAGAAGGTATTGATGGCCTTAGGCGCTAGGGCGAAATTGCCTGGAATGCCCGGGATCATTGGCTGGAAGATGGAGCGGGTAGAGGGAATCGAACCCTCAACTAAAGCTTGGGAAGCTTTCGTTTTACCACTAAACTATACCCGCTCTGAGAGCTGCTCTGAGCGGCTGACTTTGTACCAGAACCCTGCCTCGATTTGAAGCGCTAATTTCACTGCGCAGCGCTTTGCCCCCTGATACTCACCCTGAAAACCAACCGCCAGATGACAATGCTCCGCAGCTGACGGTGGCTCCGTGTGCGGTTTTCAGAAGGTCAGGGACGGATAGTCCTGAACCCGGTTATGGCCGTCGCGTGACACCTGTGCCGGTTGCAGGAAGTTCATCAGTACCTGTTTCGAGTCGCGGCAGGCGGCCTTGTGTTCCATGTCCAGAAAGTGGCCGGTGGCGTCGATGGTGCTGAAGCTGCAATCGTGCAGGTACCGGGAGAACTGCGCTGCGTCGTGCGCGCAGGTGTACTCATCCAGGGCACCGTTGATGAACAGCACGGGGGCGGTGATGTTCTTGCCTGCGGTCAGGTAATTGTCCGGGTCGAGCTCCAGGACCTGGCTGAAGTGGTAATGCATCTGGTCATACTCGTGAGCATCCAGGCTGCTGATATGACGGAAATTGAAGCGCTTGAACAACGTAGGCAGATGCTTGCCGACGGTGTTGTTGATCAAGTGGCCCATGTCATAACGGTTATGCGCGCCCAGGTGCGTGATGCCGTGACACAGGTAGTCATGCATCTTCTCGTTGATCACTGGGGAGAACGAACTGATCACTGCGCTTTCGATGCGTTTTGGCCGATGCGCCAGGGCAACCAGCGTCGCTGCGCCGCCCCATGAGAAGGACAGCACGTGCTCGGCGTTGAAGTGATCGATCAGTTCCAGCAGCAACTGGCCTTCCTCTTCCCGGGTCAGTGGCGCGCCATGCAGGTTGTGCGGTTTGGATTTGCCTGAATAGGGCTGATCGTAAAGCACCACGTTGAAGGCCGGATGAAGGCTGCGGACGGTCTGGGCAAATGATGCGGTAGTGGCCAGCGAGCCGTTGACCAGAATGATGGTCTTGGCGGCGGCATCGGTGCGGTAGAGCTCGGTATAAACCCGAAACTGTCCTTGAATGTCGAGCACTGCTTTTTCTGGCGACATAGGTTTCACTCCTGGCGTAGACAGGTATGCGTGCCTATGACATTGCCCGCGTTTCGTGACAGACATGCGATAGTCGATCAAAGGCCTGTGCCGATCCGACCAGCGTCTGCCAGGCGGCTATGACGTTCAAAACAGGCCGATTTCCCCGGCGTTCAGCGCACGGTAGCTGCCGGGGCGCAGGTCGGGGTCCAGCAGCAGCGCGCCGATGGTTTCCCGATGCAGGCGCAACACTTTGTTGTCGAAGTGGCCGAACATTCGTTTCACCTGATGATAGCGGCCTTCGACAATGCTCAGGCGCGCACTGCGCTGCCCCAACAAGGTCAATTGCGCCGGTTGCGTGGTGATGCCTTCGAATGCGAAATACAGGCCTTCGGCGAATTTCGCGGCGTAGCGTTCATCGATCGGTTGCTCGGTCTCGACGTAATAGACTTTGGGCATTTTGCTCTGTGGCTGAGTCAGGCGCCGCGACCATTGACCGTCGTTGGTTATCAGCATCAGGCCGGTGGTGTTGAAGTCCAGCCGTCCGGCGATGTGCAGTTCGTGCTTGTCAGGCTCGTCCAGCAAATCGAGCACGGTCGGATGCTGCGCATCGCTCGTCGCGCTGACGCAGCCTTCGGGCTTGTGCAGCATGAAGTAGCGGGGGACTTTGCCTGCCTGGAGGATTTCTTCGTCAAGCGCCACACAACTGAATTCGCGTACTTCGTGGTGCGGGTCGCGGGTTGCCTGGCCGTCTACCTGCACCCGTCCGCTGGCCAGCGCCAGGCGCACTTGCTGACGATTGAAGCGTGGCAGGTTGCTGAGGAAACGATCAAGGCGCATGGCGATAACGGCGAGCGAAGGACGGGGCGCGCATCTTACTCTGTGCCCCGGCGTTTCTGTGGACTAGGCTCTGTACGAAAAGTGGCTGCGCTCGGTGATGCTTCGTTAAAAACAGGCTCGGAATGCTCATTTACAACACGTAGAGTCGAACGCGACCCCGGCCGTTCCTCGCCTGTTTTTGCCTCGCCTGACCTTCGCTCGCCGACTTTTCGTACAGAGCCTGGCGCAGCATCCTTGATCCCGGCGCAGCGCGGGCAAAGACAGGCTTTGTCGCGAAGGTTATCCGGCAGCGCTGCCAGCAATGCCGGGTCGATACTTTGCGAAAAGCACCAGCAGGGCTGGTCCACGGTGCGCGGATCGGCCAGGCTGCATTGGTTGCTGAAGCCGCAGAGGGGGCACAGCGCGGTGTCAGGGGAGGCCGTTGTCATGTCGAGAGTAAGCGCCTTGCTGGATGATCGGGGTGTTCGGTTCAGGCCATATTAGCAATCACCGAGCTCGCTGCCGGGGCATGATAGACGGGTGAGCGGTTCATCAGCGCCGATATCGCCGCACACCGGCAGTGCACCAGCAATATTCTGTCGTAATGGATGCCTTGCATGGACAGGCTTTCGAAAAGGTCGGCCAGCGATGGCGGGGGCATGCCGAAGCGATTGCGCACTGTCAGAACATCCATCGGCGTCGGCGGCAACCAGCCGCGCAGGGGCGAGGCGCGCGAATTGCCCACCACGCTTGCGATCTCGTCATAGGTCTCGCTGGTCGTCGTCTGAAACTTGGACAGGCTGTAGTTCTTCAGCCTGCCGGGCAGCGAAGTGCCTGCTATCAACTTGTCGGTGAGAAGCAGTGGTTCAAGCGGTGTGGGCTGCATCACGCTGTGCACCGCCGTGTTGGAACGGGCGAATGGCCGGGCGTTCTTATTGACGACCCGATGCAGCTTCGGGTCCACCAGTTCGTAGCCATGCGGCGCGTAGGTGCGAATCTCGGTGCCATTGGGGATCTTCACCGTTCGGGACCACGGCGTGTAGTACCCATGGCTGCTGACCACCAGAGTGCGCGCCTGACCTCTGTCGGACGTCCATAAGAGGAACCTTTTACCCAGCTTCCAGGCATGGACCTGCAACAGGTTTGACGAGACGGCAGTGCTGACCGTCCAGCGCTTGAGCAGGGCGTCGGTGTGAAAGAATTTCTCCAGCCGGGTCTGCCGCGGCGTGACAAATTGCCTGCGCAACGGCCGGGTGCCGAGCGCCCGGTTGAGTGTAATCGCGGTGGTTTGGCGGTTACGCACGGCAGGTTTGACGATTCGGCTCAGTGAGCGCAGCAGCCTTGGCGTGTGCGGAGCCAGTTGCAGCAAGCCCAGCGTCAACGTGGCCAGCAACGCCTGGTTTTTCTCTGCGTAACGGCTGCCCGGCAGATGGGTTGCAGCAATGGCCAGCGAGGTGATGCCAATTTCCGTCGCCAGGGAGGCAACGAGCGCAGGTGTCAGCAACAAGGACATAGGCACCAGCAGCCGCTGTAATTGCTGCAGCCGGTCGGTCCAGTCCGCCAGGGTTACCTGCGTTGACGTAACGATCTGATCCTCTGCGTCATCCAGCGCGTTCTGTTTGAGCAGTTGGTGTAGAAAAGCGAATGGCGTGTCTTCCAGCCTTTTTTCACACAACGAGTGGCTCATGGCCTGTCGCGTGTCAGGGTTGTACAGCGCATCGGTCCAGGGGCGAAGGATGGAAACGGGTGGGTTGGGCGCCTGTGTCCCGCCCCATAATTTGAGCAGGTAGTCCAGGCGCTGGTGATGACGGCGGGGAACATACCGCATGACCGCCTCACGCCATTCCGGATTGGCCGTTGCCCGGTTCAGATGCAGCTTCAGCGCCGTGTCATCTGCAAACTCGATGAACGCATCGGCGTGGCCCGCCTGATAAAGCACGTTCGGTGAGCCCGGTTGCTCAAGAACCAGCAGGCCGGTGTACTGTTGTTGCATGCCGTCGATCAACGCGCCCTGGACGAAAAAACCGAGTGACCGCCATTGATCAGGCGCCGAGGGCGCAAGGGTTTCCACGAGCAGATCGAAGGTGCCGCGCGTGAGGCTGCCGCGCTTGAGGCTGATCAGTGCCTGGCTGATGAACGTGGTTCTGAACGCCTGTTCGATGGCGGTTCTCCGCTGGTCCCAGAAGTCGTGGATGCGCTGGGTCATCCAGGTCAGAAAGTCGAAGGCTCTGATGTAATCCTCGAGCGCCTGCGGACTGATCTCCAGCAACTGACCCTGCTCACTGTCGCCCTGCCCGGTGGGGTCGAGGAAGACGATGGTGCCGCCGCCGTGGTCGATGTAGCCAGCTGGGTGATCGACTCGATAATTGCTTATCAGCGCCTCGCTCAGGCTGATCGGCCTCGGGTCGGGCGTGTGAATATACGTAGGCGGCAATCTGGGGTTGCCCAGGGGGTTGCTCGAATAGCCGGGTTGATAAGCGATGAATACCTGTTCGGGGTTGAGCGTCAGCGCGTGGTTTTCCTGTAGATAGCTCGCCATGACCTGGCCGGCCATTTTCGATGCAGCCGGGATCTGCTCCAGAATGCCTGGCTGTACCTGCCACAGGTCTGCTGCACCAGCCAGCGCCAGACTGCGCGCTACCGGTCTGAGCAGGTCGAGCGTGCTGCGCGCGTGGCTGTCGGCTAGAAGCCCGGCGAACCAGGCCTGGGTCAGTGCGGTGAACAGGTCGCCTTCGATCAGCGGCGCCTCGGCAACGATGCCTGCATGCTGCTCAAGCGAAAGAAATACCTGGCCGTAGAGCCCCGAGGCGTTCATCGCCGCCAACAGGCGTCTGCTCATTTGCCGTGGATCATCGCTGATGTATTCGACGACGTTGCCCTTGGCACCCAGGATGTGAATGAAACAGTGCGAGGTGGTTTTCGAGCTGATCTGAAATATTTCCGGCACCCGTTTGCCATTCAGGGTCAGGATCCGGACCTCGGATTTTTCCCCTCGTCCACTCATGCTGATCGTGTCGGTGTCGATGGGAGACCGGTCAAGTCCCATGGCGTCCAGCGCCAGCCAATAGCCGTCCCGGCTGATGTGCCTGTGATTGAGCTGCCGAGCCAGGTTGTCAAGGAACGCCAGCCGCGACAATGTGCGCCAGGTCGCCTCGTGTCGGGCTCTGAAAGCCTGCAGTACGGCGTGGTAATTGCGTTTGAGCGGCAGCTCGCCAATCAGCTTGAACATCTGCGCGGTTGTCAGCACAGGCGTGTTTTCGCACAGTGAAAGATCGGCAAGGGTGCTACGCGACAGCGCCTGGAAGTGCGCAGGCTCGAAGCTGGCCAGCGCCACATCGGTCAGCGACAGGCTGACGCTGTAATGCTCGTGTCCATTGTCGTCAACAGCAGGTCGGTCATTGTTGCTGAAGGTGATCTGCAGGACGTCCGGGTCGAGTGCCTTGCCGCTTTTCTGTCTGAGCAGCTCGGTCAGGTGCTGGCGAACGTAATCCTGTCGGGTCGGCGGAAAGTCCATGTCCAGCTGGCAGGCTTGCAGGAGCAATGGCGAGTCGGCAATCAGCCGGAAGCCTGCACTGTTACGCATGGCCCTGAGCTGACGTTCGATGTGTGGTGCGGCGTCTTCCGGCTCGCTTTCTTCCGCTACCGCAGGCAACGGCGTTGGTTCGGGCATTGAAAAGCCGTCCGCCAGGGTAAACGGTATCGATGCGTTCAGCGTGTCGTGTCTGCTACTGCTGTGCTCGGGGCGCAGAACGCTGGTTTGTTCCAGCAGCAATGAGGATGGGTGAAACAGCGTGTCCTGGCGAAGCGGACTCCAGATGGGATTCATGACGTGCGGTCAAAATGAATGAATGCCCATTATTTCGAGAAGCGTGATGGGGAAGGTCACAACTATGTATCGCGACACGCCAGCGCGCTGAAAGAGTGAGGCAGCACGCCCGAGCGTGCCGCCTTGCGCTTACTGCTGTTGCAGGTGCGCACGCCAGCCGCCGAGATGGCTGATATCGCGGGCACCCTCCAGGCCATAGGCTTCGCAGATGAAACCGGTCTCCCAGCGGCCGTCGGCCAATTGCACCTTGCCCAGCCCGAGCGGTGCCGGAATGCCGGTCAGGAACGATCCCAGCTCGACACTTGGCAACTCCCAGACCTCCACGTCGATGGCTACGCCCTGTTCGGCCACCCGCACCATGCCGGGCCGAAACGGCGGACCACCGGCCAGCGCATACAGCCGATAGTCGGCCGAGCTTTGCGTGGTTTCCAGCAGGCGTGCCCCGCGTTGCCTGAGCTGCCAGTTCAACGCCAGTCCGTCCAGATGGGCACCGCAGACCACCAACCGCGCCATATCGTTGCGCGCAGTGCTCTGCGGCGCAGGCAGTCGAGGTGCTTCGCCGCCAATCAAGGGCAGGCCGGTTTGCCGCTGCAAGGCGTCGGCCAGGCTGAGCAGGTACTGATCGGTGAACGCTCGTCCGAACAGCGTCACGCCCCACGGCAGACCATTGCTCATGAACGTGCTGGGCACGGCGACGGCGGCGTAGTCGAGCAGGTTGACGAAATTCGTGTAGTAACCCAGCTCCGAATTGCGCAACACCGGCTCGGCCGCCAGCTCTGCGGATGTCACCGGGCGGCCGATGCTTGGCGTTACTACGCACTCCAGCCCTTCAAGCGCCCGATCGCACGTCGCCTTGAGTGCTTGCAGGCGGTATTGCGCGCGAAACGTATCGACCCCGCTGACCTGGGGAGCCTTGGCCAGCACGTCGCGGATCACCGGCAATACCGCGTCAGGACGTTCTTCCATCAACTGCCCGGCGACGCTGTAGCGTTCGGCAACCCACGGCCCCTCGTACAACAACCGCGCCGCTTCGAGAAACGGTGACAAGTCCACCGTGACCGCTTCGCCACCCAGCGCGGTGAGGTGGTCGATGGCTGCACTGAACAGTCCGGGCCCCTCGGCACAGCCAAAGAACTGCAGGTCCTCGGCGCGGGGTACACCGAAGCGAAACGGGCGAGGTGTGCCGAACGCCGAGGCGTCGTTCCACAGCGGGTTGCGATGGCTGTACTCATCGCGCGGATCAAAGGCGGCGATCAGTGCCAATAGCTCGCTGGCTTCCCGCGCCGTGGCGGTGAAGGTCGAGACGCAATCCTGCGTGCGGCATGCGGGCACCACGCCCGCCGTGGAAATCAGCCCCTTGCTGGCTTTCATTCCCACCAGGTTATTCAGTGCCGCGGGCACTCGGCCCGAGCCCGCCGTGTCGGTGCCCAGCGAGAAGCTGCTGACGCCCAGGGCCACGGCCAGCGACGAGCCGGCGCTCGAGCCGCCGGACGGGTACTCGTTCAATACGCTGTTGGGGCAGGCGCCATAGGGCGAGCGGCTGCCGTTCAAACCCGTGGCGAACTGGTCCAGATTGGTCTTGCCCATGGGCACTGCACCCAGTGCGATCAGTTGCGCGACGACGCTTGCCGAGTGCTCGGGTGTGTAGGCGTAGTCCGGGCAGGCTGCGGTGGTTGGAATGGCCGCTAGATCAATATTGTCCTTGATCGCGAAGGGCACGCCGAACAGCGGCCGGTCTCTGGGATCACGATCGTCCAGTGCGGCCAGGTAAGGCTCGAGTTCAGCCGGGCTGAGCAGGTGGATGAACAGGTGATAATCGCTGTTCAGCCTTGCGGCTTTTTCGCGCAGCGCCAGGATCAGCTGGCGCGGGGATATCCGCCCGGACTGGTAGGCCGTGCGTACGGTGTCCAGGCGCAGGTCATTGGGCAGTGCTGTGTCGTTCATGACGGGATTCCCTTGAAAGTGAAAAGTTGTTCGATTCAGTCTGCGCTCAGTACCACCACCCGTTGCCCTGCGCGTACTGCCGAGCCGGGTTGCACCCTGACGTCCTGCACCACGCCGGCGATCGGGGCGAGCAGGGGGATTTCCATTTTCATGGACTCCAGAATCACCAGCACATCGCCTGCTTCCACGCGCGCTCCCGGTTGCACCTGGACTTGCCAGAGATTGCCGGCGATGTGGCTGTCGACGCCTTGCTGGCCGGGTTGCAGGGGCTGTTCTTCAGTGTTCGGCGCCACGCCTTCATCGCTCTGGAAATCGGCCTGCCCGTTGGCGATCCAGCGTTCGCGCTCGGCGTTGAAAGCGGCGTTTTGCTGGGCGCGGAATGCCGTAATGCCTTCGGCTTCGCGGCTCAGGAAGGCCTGGTAATCAGCCAGATTCAGGGTGCTGTGTTCGATGTTCAGGGCGAAGCGACCCAGCGGGAAGTCGCGGCGGATACGCACCAGTTCGTCGGCGCTGACCGGGTAGAAACGGATCTGATCGAAGAAGCGCAACAGCCATGGTTTGCCCTGGAAGGCGGCGACGTCGCGATAGCGATTCCACATCTGCAACGTGCGGCCAACGAACTGATAACCGCCGGGGCCCTCCATGCCATACACGCACATGTAGGCGCCGCCGATGCCCACCGAATTCTCGGCGGTCCAGGTGCGTGCCGGGTTGTACTTGGTGGTGACCAGCCGGTGGCGCGGGTCCAGCGGCGTGGCCACCGGTGCGCCGAGGTACACATCGCCCAGGCCCATGACCAGATAACTGGCGTCGAACACCGTACGTTGCACTTCGTCGAGGTTGGGCAGGTCATTGATACGGCGGATGAACTCCAGGTTGCTTGGGCACCACGGTGCGTCCTTGCGCACGGTGGTCATGTATTTTTCGATGGCCAGCTGGCAGGCCGGGTCGTCCCAGGACAGTGGCAGATGGACGATGCGTGACGCCACTTGCAGGTCTTTCGCGGCGCACACCGCGTCCCATTCTCCGGCGACGATGTCGAGCAGTTGCCGAAGCGGCAGATGCTCGGGGCGGTAGTGGACTTGCAGCGAGCGAATGCCTGGCGTCAGGTCGATCACACCCGCCAGCGCCTTGGCCTCCAGCGCAAGCATCAGTGCGTGGCCACGCAGGCGCAGCACCAGATCCAGCTCCGGCGCACCGATTTCCAGCAGCAGATGGGTATCGCCGGACAGACGTGCGACCAGGCGTTTATCGTCCTGGCCGATGTCGAGGATGACCGGAGTGCGCAGATCCTCTACGCGAACAACTTCGCTCCTACTGGAGTTTGCGGGGCCTTGTGGGAGCGAGCTTGCTCGCGAAGAGGGCGTTGCAGTCGATGGATTTTCCGCGTCAGGAATACTGCCTTCGCGAGCAAGCTCGCTCCTACGGGAGTTCGCGGAGTCTTGTGGGAGCGAGCTTGCTCGCGAAGAGGGAGGTGCAGTCAATGGATTTTCTGCGTCAGGAATATAGCCTTCGCGAGCAAGCTCGCTCCCACGGGAGTTTGCCGGGCCTTGTGGAAGCTGGCTTGCTCGCGAAGAGGGAGGTGCAGTCAATGGATTTTCTGCGTCAGGCATATAGCCTTCGCGAGCAAGCTCGCTCCTACGGGAGTTCGCGGAGTCTTGTGGGAGCGAGCTTGCTCGCGAAGATGGCGGTGCAGTCAATGGATTTTCTGCGTCAGGAATACTGCCTTCGCGAGCAAGCTCGCTCCCACGGGAGTTCGCGGGGCCTTGTGGGAGCGAGCTTGCTCGCGAAGAGGGCGTTGCAGTCGATGGATTTTCTGCGTCAGGCATATAGCTTTCGCGAACAACTTCGCTCCTACTGGAGTTTGCGGGGCCTTGTGGGAGCGAGCTTGCTCGCGAAGAGGGCGTTGCAGTCGATGGATTCTCTGCGTCAGAAATACTGCCTTCGCGAACAAGTTCGCTCCTACGGGAGTTTGCGGGGCCTTGTGGGAGCGAGCTTGCTCGCGAAGAGGGCGGCACAGTCGATGGATTTTCTGCGTCAGGAATACTGTCTTCGCGAGCAAGCTCGCTCCCACATCGTTCTGCATGACACGCCTCGACACTGACCGGGGTGAATCGGACCCTGTCGCCAGCCTTCAATTGCCCCAGCTGCCACAGGTCTGCCTCGATGATGGTCACCGGGCAGACGAATCCGCCCAAGCTGGGCCCATCCGGCCCGAGGATTACCGGCATGTCCCCAGTGAAATCCACCGCGCCGATCGCATACGGGTTGTCGTGAATGTTGGAAGGGTGCAACCCCGCCTCGCCGCCATCGGCACGCACCCATTCGGGTTTGGGACCGATCAGGCGCACGCCGGTGCGGCTGGAGTTGAAATGCACTTCCCAGTCGGTCGCGAAAAACCTCTCGATGTACGCTTCGGTGAAGTATTCCGGGGCTGCATGCGGGCCGTAAATGACCCTCATCCGGCGCACGTCTGTCAGCGCTTCAAGTGCTTCGTCGGCAATCCGCTGCCCCGCACTTCGCTCCACCAGGGGCGCGATGTGCAGCACATCGCCGGCGCGCAGCGCGCGACCGCCATGACCGCCGAACTGGCCGAGGGTAAAGGTACTTTTGCTGCCCAGATAATCCGGCACGTCGAGCCCGCCGCGCACGCACAGGTAGCTGCGTACACCGGCACCTGCGATGGTGCCGAGCGACAACGTCGAACCGGCGCTCACCAATAGCGCGGTGTTCATCGCACAGGATTGGCCATCGAGGGTGATCGGGATGTGCGCACCGGTCACTGCGACCACCGCATCGGTGTTGAAGCGCAGTAGCGGCCCGCTCATGGTGATTTCCAGCGCAGCGCATCCTTCGGGGTTGCCCAGCAGCTCATTGCCCTGGCGCAACGCGCGGCTGTCCATCGGCCCGGATGGCGGTACACCGACCGCCCAGTAGCCCAGTCGTCCCGGGTAATCCTGAACGCTGGTCTGGGTGCCGCCGCTCAGCACTTCGAAGGTGTCAGCGCGATACACCAGATCTTCCAGACAGCGGGTCCATGGCTGGCCACTGGCGAACGGCGCGTCGGCAATGATCTGGCGCAAGTAGTCGCGATTGGTTTCCACACCGTACAGACGCGTTTCGTTCAGCGCGTCGATCAGCCCGGCGCTGGCGTCCTCGCGGGTCGGTGCCCAACTGATCAGCTTGGCGATCATCGGGTCGAAGTACGGCGGTATCTCGCAACCGGCTTCGACCCAGGTGTCGATGCGCAGCGTCCGGCCATCGGCAGGCGGGAAATCAGCCGCAGTCAGCAGGCCAGGGCAGGGCTGGAAGTCACGGCCCGGATCTTCCGCGTACAGCCGCGCCTGAATCGCATGGCCAAGCGGTTTCAGACCGGCCTGCAACTGATCCAGCGGCGGCAGATCACCGGCGGCCAGTTGCACCATCCAGCTGACCAGATCCACGCCCCAGACCTGCTCGGTGACGCCGTGCTCGACCTGCAAGCGTGTGTTCACTTCCAGAAAATAGAAGCGCTGATCTTCACTGTCGAAGACGAACTCGACCGTCCCGGCGCTGCGATAATTGACTGCCCTGGCGAGTTTGACAGCCGCTGCGCAGAGTTCTTCGGCCATGCCGTGCGGCAGGTTCGGGGCCGGGGTTTCTTCCAGTACTTTCTGATTGCGCCGCTGTACCGAGCAGTCGCGTACGCCAAGCGCCAGCACCTCGCCCTGACCGTCGCCGAACACCTGCACTTCCAGGTGGCGGGCGCGCTGGATGTATTTCTCGATGAACACACCCGCATCGCTGAAATTGTTCTGACCGAGGCGCTTGACCGCCTCGAACGAGTCAGCCAGCTCTTCGGCACTGCGACACACACGCATGCCGATGCCGCCACCGCCTGCCGTGCTCTTGAGCATCACAGGGTAGCCGATGGTGCGAGCTGCCGCGATGGCCGACTCCAGACTGTCGAGCAGTTCGGTGCCTTCGAGCATGGGCACGCCATGCTGCTTGGCCAGCGCTCGGGCGGTGTGCTTGAGGCCGAATACGCGCAGCTGCTCGGGCGTCGGGCCGACGAAGGCGATACCGGCGTCTTCGCAGGCCTGAGCGAATGCAGCGTTTTCGGAGAGAAACCCGTAGCCGGGATGAATGGCTTTGGCGCCGCTGGCGTTGGCGATGGCGATGATCTTGTCCACCGCCAGATAGGTTCCGGCTGCGCCACCTTCGCCCAGGCTGTGGGCTTCGTCGGCCTGCATCAGGTGCAGGCTGGCAGCGTCGGCTTCGGAATACACCGCCACGCCCTTGACCTGCAAGGTGCGCAGGGTCCGCAGGATGCGGCAGGCAATGGCGCCACGGTTGGCGATCAGCAGTTTGTCGAACATGGCATAACCCCGGAAACCCAGTCGCACTCGGTTTCGTGATGGGAAGCGGGCCGTCCCGCTATTGATCAATCTACGCAACGGTCGTCCGTTGCTGAGGGCAGGTGCCGGGTCAGTCGCGAATCAACAACTGCGCAGGCGTCGGGTTGTAGCCGTTGCAGGGGTTGTTGAGCTGCGGACAGTTGGAAATCAGCACGATCACGTCCATTTCAGCGCGCAGCTCGACGTATTTGCCGGGCGCGGAAATACCGTCTTCGAAGGTCAGGCCGCCTTCGGCGGTTACGGGTACGTTCATGAAGAAATTGATGTTGGGGCCGATGTCAGCCTTGCTCAGACGGCCGTCATGCACACAGGCGCGCAGGTAGTTGTCGCGGCAGCTGTGCATGTAGCGCTTTTCCAGGGCGTAGCGCACGGTGTTGCTCTCTTGCGCGCACGCGCCACCGAGTGTGTCGTGGCGACCGCAGGTGTCATCGACAATGGTCAGCATCGGCTGGCCGAGGTTGGAAAACAGCACGCTGCCGGTGGTCAGGTACACGCTGTTCTGACGGCGCAGGGTGCGCTGCACGTCGTAGCGTTCACGCGGGTTGCTCAGGCTGAAAAACAGCGTGTCGACGGCCTGATTGCCTTGCAGGTCGAGGATGCGCACGGTCTGCCCGGCCTTGACCTCGGCCAGAAACGGCTCGCCGGCCGGGATGGTCGCGTCGCAGCAAAGGTGAGTGGGTGAGTTCATGACAAGGCTCCTCAGGCGAACAGGCGGTCGGTATTGATGAAGCCGCGCGCGTTTTCCGGGCGCGAGGTGCGGCAGTGCTCGGCAACGCTGGCGTCAGCCTTCATCCAGCTGAGCTTGAGCGGTTGCGGGGCATATTCCGGGTTGGGGTCCATCGGGTGTTGCAGCGCGGTCAGCACCACCAGCGTGTCCATCGGTGCGTAGAGTTCGATGTAGTCGCCGGCTTTGGAATTGTTCGGGGCGAAGTGCAGGGTTCCTGCCTCGTCGACATCGACACGGCTGAACAGGTTGAGGGTCATCAGCAGGTCGGACAGTCCCAGCCCCCATTTGCCCAGCTCGACCAGCAGGTTGTCGACGCCATTGCGAAAGAAGCCGTTGCGCAATTCCTGGTAGCGACCCTGGCCATACTTTTCAGCAACCTCCTGAGCATTGAGCACGCCAGCAATGCTGTCGCTCCAGCCGCAGGTATCAGTGACGATGGCCGCCAGTACGCGGCCCATGTCCGAATACAGGCAATGACCGTTGCTCAGGCGAGCGGTGTGCTGGCATTTGAGGCTGTCGGGCAGGTTCAGCCGCTCGGTTTTTTCGTGGGCGTTGAGCAGGGTCAGGCTGACGTTGGCGTTGCCGTGCAGGTCGGTCAGGCGCAGCAGTTCGCCGCGCTTGAGGATGAACGAACGATGGCCGCCACCGGGTAGCAGTTCTTCGGCGAAAACCGGGTACAGCGTGGTTGAGTCAGTCATTGAACAGGCTCCTCTGAAACGTTGAGCAGCGAATCGATAGCGGCGCGCTCGGCGCGGCGTTCGCTGTTGAGGGGGATGTCGTAAGTGATGCGTGCGCCATAGGCGCCGGGTGCGTGCGGGTCGTGGCGTACCTTGTCGAAAACCAGCAGGCGGGTGCCGAGGTTGAAACCTTCGGACAGGTCGTGGGTAACCATGAACACGGTCAGTTTCGTTTCGCGCCACAGGTCCAGCAGCAGGTGGTGCATGTCCTTGCGGATGCCGGGGTCGAGCGCGCCGAACGGCTCGTCCAGCAGCAGGACGCGCGGTTTCATGATCAGTGCCTGAGCGATGGCCAGGCGCTGCTGCATGCCGCCGGACAATTGTGTCGGATACTTGTCCAGCGCATGCCCGAGGCCGACCTTGCCGAGCAACTGCGCGGCGTGCTCGCGGGCCTCGCCTTTTGCCTGGCCGAACAGCCGGCCGAGCAAGGGCGAGCGTGGCAGCTCCAGACCCAGCGCCACGTTATCGAGCACCGACAGGTGCGGGAACACCGAATAGCGCTGAAACACCACGCCACGGCTGGCATCCGGCTCATTGCGCAGGGGCGTGCCGTCCAGCGTGATCAGGCCGCGACTGGGGGATTCCTGACCCAGCAACAGGCGCAGAAAGGTCGACTTGCCGCAGCCCGACGCGCCGACCAGCGTGCAGAACTCGCCTTCGGCCACGTTCAGGTTGAGGCCCTCGAGCACCACCTGGTCGGCGTATTGCTGCCAGACGTTGCGCACACTGATAAAGCTCATGCCCGCGCTCCTTCGTACCAGGGAAAGGCACGTCGGGTCAGGGCCTTCAGGCCCCAGTCCATCAGCCAGGCGAGCAGGGTGATCCACACCACGTACGGCAGAATCACGTCCATCGCCAGATAGCGCCGCACCAGGAAGATCCGGTAGCCCAGACCGTCAGTCGAAGCAATCGCTTCGGCGGCGATCAGGAACAGCCACGCCGAACCCAGCACCAGGCGCAGGGCGATCAACAGGCGTGGCAGCAATTGCGGCAGGATCACCCGCAGGATCAGTGTCCAGGTCGAGGCGCCGAGGGTTTGCGCCTTGATCAGCAGTTCGACCGGGATTTCACGGGCGCGCTGTTCCAGATCACGGGCCAGAATCGGTGTGATACCGATCACGATCAGCATCACCTTCGACAACTCGCCCAGGCCGAACACGATGAACAGAATCGGCAGAATGGCCAGCGGCGGCACCATCGACAGCACCGTCAGCAAGGGCGACAGCGGTGCGCCGCACAACGGCAGGATGCCCGCTGCGATGCCCAGGCACAGACCCAGCAGCGCGCTGATCCCCAGGCCGATGGCCAGGCGTTGCAGGCTCGATGCGCTGTCCTGCCACAGCAAATAGTCACCGCTGCGCGGGTCGGCAACGAACGCCATGCGCTTGACCGCATCGGCCATCTGTACCGCGCTGGGCAGCAGTTTGTCGCTGGGGTTTTCCGCAAGCCGGGTGGCCGAGCCCATGAAATAGGCGAACAGCAACAGGGCGAACGGCAGGATCACCAGTATCAGGCGACCGGCATGATCCGGATGGCGGTTTATCAAACGCATGGCAATGACCTTTCTACTGAACGTGATTTACAGCTTGCCGTCGACGGCCATCTGCACGTAGCTAGGATCAAAGTGCAGCTTGAGATTGCCCTTGTCGCCGAGCGTCACACCATTGGCGAACGACATGCCGACCGCATCGGCGTCGCGTGCACCTTCGCCGAGCAAACCGTGGGCGAACGAGAAATCAGCCACCTTGCGCTGGGTGTCCGGCAGCTGTTTGCTGGTGGCGAACTCAAGCGCTTCCTTGGGCGTGGCAAACAGCTTGGTGGTGTCCAGTTGCGCCTGGAAACCGGCCAGATCGGTGCCCGATGCCTTGGCCATGTGTTCCAGCGCCGCCTTGGCCTGAGCGTTTTTGGCGTTCATCAGCGCGACCACTTCAAACCAGGCGCCAGTCAGGGCTTTGCCCAGTGCCGGGTTGTCTTTCAGGGTCTGGGTGTTGACGACCATCATGTCCATGATCTCGCCGGGGATCTGGCTGGAGTTGAACACTTCGGTGACGCCGGGCCTGGCCTTGATGTCCGAGAGCATCGGGTTCCAGGTGGTAACCGCCTGTACATCGTCGGTATTGAAAGCGGCCGAGATATCGGCATCCGAGGTGTTGACCACCTTGAGGTCTTTTTCACTGAGCTTGACGCTGTCCAGCGCTCGGGCCAGCAGGTAGTGAGACACCGACAGTTCGACCAGATTGACGTCCATGCCCTTGAGGTCGGCGACTTTCTTGCCTTCGCCCTTGAGCACGATGCCGTCGTTGCCATTGGAGAAGTCGCTGACGATCAGTGCCGTGCTTTCCACGCCACCTGCGGCCGGGATGGTCAGGGCGTCCATGTTGGTCATGGTGCAGCCATCGAACTGGCCGGCGGTGTACTGATTGATGGATTCGACGTAGTCATTGAGCTGGGTGACATCGATCTTGATGCCGTACTTTTTCGCCCACTTGTCGACGATGCCCTGGCTACCTGCGTATTCCCACGGCATCCAGCCTGCGTAGATGGTCCAGCAGACGTTGAAGTGATCTTTCTGGGCGGCATTCGCCGAGAGGCTCAACGCAGCAAGCAGGCCTGCCGTCAGCAGACCGAAGAGACGAGACTTTTGCATGTTGAGAAATCTCCAGTAGTGAAAAAAGGCGGCCAGGAGCAACGTGACACCACTGGTGTCCCTGTCTCCCGGGCTTTTGTCCCGCCGTGTAACCTCTACTGGAGGTCGCCAACTCTCGGACCAGCCACTTGCCTGGCGGCAAGCCGGAACCCTAGTCGGCTATTGCAAATTGTGGTGCCGCGAACCTGTGTTGACTCCTGCACACCGCTCACTCAAGCGAGAGTTGTGCCAACTCGTGCTGCGCCTTGTTTTTCAAGGGCTGGCCGAGTCGTCCACAGTCAGCTGCCGCAGGAACTGCCTTGTGCTGGTGCGAGGGCGCACCGTGATGAGGCAACGGCGGATGAAATGTTTTGTAGCATCTTTGTAGAACGTTGAAATACGCCTGCAGGCCTTGGTCGCAGAGCCTTTGCGAGCCAGTGGGCAACCATTCGTAGTCAGGCCTCAAGGCTGCCCCAAGGCACTAGAAGGCCTTTTCGATGTCAGACAATTCGTCCGCCAACCGCTTTGACGGACGCCGCCCAGCGTCGCTGGTTTGGCCCAATCGCGGTCCAGGAGGCCGCCATGTATCGAAGACCCTTGCTTATCACGTTGCTGACCCTTTTCCTTTCTGGTTGCTACGCAGGTCCCGGTTACTACGAATCCGATGTGTACACGCAGCCGACTGTCGTTGGCGGCGCCTACGCGTATGACAATGGCTATCGCGCTACCTACTATCAGGAGCGACGCATCTATGTGGCGCCTCAACCGCGCTATTACACCCAGCCTCGCTACTACGCCCCGGCACCACGCTATTACGCGCCACCGCCCCCGCCGCGCTACTACCAGCCGGGACGTCCACCGGGCTATGGCTGGAGAAACGACGGCTTTCGTGGCAATGGCGGTTTCGGCCGCAATGACGGCTTCGGACGTAACGACGGCTTCCGCGGCGACCGAGGCAATCGTGGCTGGGATGACCACGGTGGGCGTGGCGGACGAGATGGCCGTGATCATGGACGAGGCGGGCGCGGCGATGGTCGTGGCGGGCATCGCTAGCTGAAAGCCGCGCGCTCACGATCGTGTCAGCGCTGTGAACTGACTGCTGCAAACTGACTGCTGCAACATGACTATGGTGCCGACGCTCCGCGTCGGCACGCCTTTCTGGACGCTCTGCGTCCGATCTTGAAGGTGCATAGCGCGACCGGCATTGACTTTGCTGCCCGGCTTTCCTAGTGTCCGCGCATTGTTTTTACCGGATGTAACCATGACTAGCGACGACCGCATCAAGCTTGAGCCCAGCTGGAAAAATGCCCTGCGTGACGAATTCGAACAACCCTACATGGCTCAATTGCGCGAGTTTCTGCGTCAGGAGCACGCGGCGGGCAAGGAAATCTATCCGCCCGGTCCGCTGATTTTCAATGCGTTGAACTCCACGCCGCTGGATAACGTGAAAGTGGTCATTCTTGGCCAGGACCCGTATCACGGCCCGAATCAGGCGCATGGTCTGTGCTTCTCGGTGCAACCGGGTGTGCCGACGCCGCCATCGCTGGTCAACATCTACAAAGAGCTGAAACGCGACCTGAACATCGATATTCCGAACCACGGTTGCCTGCAATCCTGGGCTGATCAGGGCGTGCTGTTGCTGAACACCACCCTGACCGTCGAACGTGCCAACGCGGCGTCGCATGCGGGCAAAGGCTGGCAGCACTTCACTGACCGGATCATCCAAGTGGTCAGCGAGCATCAGCCGCATCTGGTGTTCCTGCTGTGGGGCGCTCATGCGCAGAGCAAGCAGAAACTGGTCGATGCGACCAAGCATCTGGTGCTGACCTCTGTCCATCCTTCGCCGTTGTCAGCCTACAAAGGCTTCCTGGGCAACGGGCACTTCGGGCGGGCCAACAAGTACCTTGAGCAAAACGGCATCGCGCCGATTGACTGGCGCTTGCCTGCGCTCTGATTTGAATTTGAAAGGGTTCCAGCGACCTGTTCAGTCAGCGAGCCGTTTGTTCCAGCGTCGGTACAGCGGCTCGGCGAGAAACAGCACGAACAGCAGGCGCATGACCTGCATGGCCGTGACCAGCGGCACCGACAGTTGCAGCACTTCGGCGGTCAGGCTCATTTCTGCGATGCCGCCGGGCATCATGCCCAGCGTCAGCGAACGCAGGTCCAGGTGGGTGAGGGCGCTCAGCGCCAGTGCCGCCAGCGCGGCGATCAGCATGGTCAGTGCAGTGCCCAGCAGCGTGCGCGCCAGGAACGATGGCGCACGCCGAAAGAACTCCCGATTGAAATGACAACCCAGCCCGCTGCCGATCAGCAACTGGCCAAGCTGGCTGGCACCGTTGGGCAGGCCGATTTTCAGATCCCAGACCACGCTCACCACGGCACTGAGCAGCAGCGGGCCAAACAGCCACGGATTAGGCTGTTTGAGGCGTTGCCACAGCCAGGCCAGCGCAGCCCCGAGCGGCAGCAGAACGGCCAGCCAGCGCCAGTCGACGACGCTGGCATGCAACGCGGGTGCGCCATCACCCAATAGGTATTTGAAGATCGCCGGCACGCACAGCACGACGGCAAGTACCCGCAGACTTTGTGCGGCCGCGACACTGCTCAGCGTTGCACCGTTACGAGCGCCGAGGTTGACCATCTCCCCGGAACCGCCCGGCATGCTGGAGAAGAACGCCGTAGGGCGATCCTCTCCGGTACGCAGCATCAGCCACACGCCGACCAGACACGACAGACTGGTAACCAGCGCACCGATGAAAATCAGCCCGAAATGCGCCAGTACCTGTTCGATGACTACCGGGGTGAAGTGCAGGCCGATGCCGATCCCGATGATCAGCTGACCACACTTGCGCCCGCCGGGAATCTGCGCCAGCTGCCAGGGTGTCAGGCAGCGCACCAGGATGATTGCCAGCAACGAGCCCACCATCCACGGCAACGGCCAGCCGACCTGGCTGGCGAGGTAGCCGCCCAGCAGGCCGATCAACGGTGTTGCCCACCATTGGCGCAGAGAGGAATCAGCCATGCGTCGCAGCAGCCTGCTGTTTGGCGCGCTTGCGCCAGATGCGCAGCAGCGGGAACAGCAGCATGAACACGGTCACCACCCAGACGCCAAGGGTAATCGGGCTGGACCAGAGGATCCCCAGTTCGCCGTTGGAGATCGACAGGGCACGACGCAGGTTCTGCTCCATCAGGCCACCAAGGATGAAGCCGAGCAGGATCGGCGACAGCGGGAAGTCCAGCTTGCGCAGGATGTAACCGAAGATACCGATGCCGACCATCAGGAACAGGTCGAACGTGGTGGCGTGCACTGCATACACACCGATGCCGGTGATGATCGCAATCACCGGCACCAGCGCCCAGTTCGGCACGGCAAGGATGCGCGTGAAGATGCGAATCATCGGGATGTTGAGGATCACCAGCATGATGTTGGCGATGAACAACGACGCGATCAGGCCCCAGACAATGTCCGGCTGCTGCTGAAACAGCATCGGGCCGGGCGTGATGTTGTACAGCGATAACGCGCCGATCATCACCGCCGTGGTGCCTGAACCCGGAACGCCCAGTGTCAGCATCGGCACCAGGGCGCCACAGGCTGTCGCGCCGATGGCAGTCTCGGGTGCCGCCAGGCCACGCATGTCGCCCTGGCCGAACTTGCCGCCAGCGCCGGCGATGCGTTTTTCCGTCATGTAAGCGACCGCGCTGGCCAGCGTCGCACCGGCGCCAGGCAATACGCCAAGGATGAACCCCAGCAGACCGCAGCGAATATTCACCACGAACACGGCAGCGGCTTCCTTGACGTTGAACATCATGCGCCCGGTGGCCTTGACTGCCTCCTGGCCGCGATGGGTTTTCTCCAGCAGCAAGAGGATTTCGCTGATCGAAAACAGGCCGAGCACCAGCACCACGAACTGAATGCCATCGGTGAGGTGTATGTTGTCGCCCGTGAAACGGTACACCCCGCTGTTGGCATCGATACCGACCGCAGACAGGAACAGCCCGATCAGCGCGGCAATGAACGTCTTCAACGGCCGGTCACCGGCCATTCCGCCCAGGCAGACGATCGCGAACACCATCAGCACGAAGTATTCCGCAGGACCGAAGGCAATCGCCCATTTGGCGAGCAACGGCGCGAACAGCACCATGCCGCAGGTGGCGATGAACGCGCCGATGAACGAGCTCCAGGCCGACAGCGACAGTGCGACCCCGGCCAGGCCCTGGCGGGCCATCGGGTAACCGTCCAGGGTGGTCATCACGGTGGACGCTTCACCCGGAATGTTCAGCAGGATCGAGCTGATGCGTCCGCCGTATTCGCAGCCCAGGTACACGGCTGCCAGCAGAATCAGCGCCGATTCGGGCGGCAGGCCCAGCGCGAAGGCGATAGGGATCAGCAGCGCGACACCGTTGATCGGTCCAAGCCCCGGTAGCAGGCCGACGACAGTACCAATCAATGTTCCGCACAGCGCCGTGATCAGGTTGTAAGGCGTCAGGGCGACACCGAAGCCCTGGCCCAGATAACCGAAAGTATCCATTTTAATTCTCCAGAACGCTGAGCAGGCCCAAAGGCAAGGGGACGTCCATGGCCTTGTCGAACAGCAGGTACAGGCCGACGCTCATCAGAATCACCACCACCACGCTCGGCAGCCAGCGACCGCCATACAGGCGGGCCATGGGGATGCCGATCAGAATGCTGCTGAGGATGAAGCCCAGCGGTTCGAACAGCCCTGCGAATACCAGCAGCAGGACGATGCACACGCCGATCTTGATCAGGGTCTCGCGGTCCAGCTCCGGGTCTTCCTCGGTGTGCACGATGGGTGTGGGTCTGATCAGCAGGTACAGCAGGGCGACGCCCATCAGCCCGAGCATCAGCAGCGGGAAGGCGCGCGGTCCGACCGGTTCATAGGAAAAAGGTGCCTGATAAGGCCAGGCCATAAGGGCAAGGCCTATGCATGCCAGCAACAGCACGCCAGCGAAGATGCGTTGTATGACCATGAGAAGCTCCTGAGTCGCGCCCTTTAGGCGGGCGCAACGGAATGTCAGTCAATTGAGTTCAATCACTGAATCAGGCCGAATTCCTTGGCCATCACTTTGTAGTCGGCAACCTGCTTCTTGACGTAGGTGTCCAGTTCCGTGCCGCTCATGGCGAACGGGAACAACTCGCGCTGGTCGCGCAGTTTGGCGAAGTCTTCGGAGGCCAGGATCTTGTCGAACGAGGCTTTCCACCAGTTGTAGTCTTCGTCGCTGACCTTTGGCCCGAGGTAGAAGCCACGCACTACAGGCCAGACGATGTCGTAGCCCTGCTCCTTGGCGGTAGGGATGTCTTTCATTTCGGGTTCGTCGATACGCTTCTCGGCGAATACCGCGAGCAGGCGCATGTCGCCGCTCAGAATGTGCGGCATGGAGTCGGAAATATCGGTACTGCCCACCTGGATGTGGCCGCCGAGCAACGCGGTGGCGATTTCACCGCCGCCTTCGAGTGCCACGTAGCGCAGGGCGCGCGGGTTGATGCCTGCGGCCTTGGCGATCAACGCGGTCTGCATCCAGTCCTGGCTGCCCACGGTGCCGCCCGAGCCGATCACGACTTTGCTCGGGTCGGCCTTGAGCGCCTGGACCAGGTCGTCGAGGTTCTTGTAGGGCGAGTCGCTCTTCACGGCGATGGCGCCATAGCTGGTGCCCACAGCGGCGAGCCAGCGCACTGCGTTTTCATCGAAACGACCGAATTTGCCCTGTGCCAGATTGAGCAGCGAACCGCTGGACCACGCGACCAGTGTGCCGGCATCGGCGGGGCGCTGCGCGACGACTGCGTTGTAGGCCACCGCGCCGACACCGCCTGGCATGTAAGTGACGCGCATCGGCGAGTTCAGAATCTTCTCGTTGATCAGTGCGCTCTGCACCAGTTTGCAGGTCAGGTCGAACCCGCCACCGGGCGAGGCAGGGGCAATGCATTCCGGACGTTTGGGTTCGGCAAGCAACTGGCTGGCAATCAGCATGCACCCAGCGGTGGCGGCTATATGGCGCAGGGAAAATTTCATGTTCAGTCTCCAGAGATATTGTTGTTTTTGGCAGAGAGAAGCTGTTCAGCAGGCGCTTTTGTCACGCGCATGGCGAAACCTGAGTGCTGTGTCACAGGGGCGGGCGTTTGCGCTGGTGTGTTGTTTCGAGGCGGGTAGCGGTAAGAGTGTGCAGAGCAGCCCTCGACGGGATGTGCTCCATGGGCTGGTGAGCCTGGGCGGGCGTAGACATGGCGTGACTCCGTTTAGCGATTTATTGTTTTTATTGTTCAGACGCATCCGGGCGCCTGTTTTTTACGTACCCTTTTGTCGGGTCTTCTCGCGATGCTAAACGACAAACCTTTCGTAAACCTTTCAGCTGCCTTTCGCGTCGTGATTGAAGAGCCGCGAAGCGTTTCTGGCCTTCACAGACGGCGGCCGGCCTGTAAACTCCACCGCCACGAGCCTCGATACCCCGATCGATAACAACAGTGACAATCAGGAGACGGCGATGCGTGTTCTTCTTGTGGAAGATCATCTGCAATTGGCTGAAAGTGTCGCGCAGGCGCTCAAAAGCGCGGGTTTGACCGTTGATGTGCTGCATGATGGCGTGGCTGCCGACCTGGCGTTGAACAGCGAGGAATACGCCGTTGCCATTCTCGATGTCGGGTTGCCGCGCATGGATGGCTTCGAAGTGCTGGCGCGTCTGCGCGCGCGCAGCAAAAACCTGCCGGTGCTGATGCTGACGGCGCGCAGTGACGTCAAGGACCGGGTCCATGGCCTGAATCTGGGCGCCGACGACTACCTGGCCAAGCCTTTTGAACTCTCCGAGCTGGAAGCCAGGGTCAAGGCCTTGCTGCGGCGCAGTGTGCTGGGTGGCGAGCGGCAACAGTGTTGCGGCGTGCTGGCCTACGATCTGGATACGCGACGTTTCACGCTTGGTGAAGAACTGCTGACCCTGACCTCTCGCGAACAGGCGGTGCTGGAAGCGCTTATCGCCCGGCCGGGTCGGGTGATGAGCAAGGAGCAACTGGCGGCGCAGGTGTTCGGGCTCGATGAAGAAGCCAGCCCCGACGCCATCGAGATCTATGTCCATCGTCTGCGGAAAAAGCTCGACGGGCATTCCGTGGCCATCGTGACCTTTCGCGGTCTGGGGTATCTGCTGGAAAGCCGTGATGATTAACGACAGCCTGCGCTGGCGGTTGTTGTGGAACCTGGCCTTGCTGCTGGTGGTGTTGATGCTGGCCAGCGGCATGAGCGCTTACTGGAATGGCCGCGAAGTGGCCGACACCGCCTATGACCGCACATTGCTGGCTTCCGCGCGGACCATCGCTGCCGGTCTGACCCAGCGTGATGGGACGCTGAGCGCCGACATCCCCTACGTGGCGCTGGATACCTTCGCCTACGACAGCGAAGGGCGCATCTACTATCAAGTCAATGACATTCATCAGAAGCTGATTTCCGGCTATGAAAACCTGCCTTCGCCGCCGCCCGGTACCTTGCGTACCGACGATTACCCGGCCCTGGCGAAATTTTATAACGGAACCTATCAGGGGCAGGATGTGCGTGTCGTCAGCCTGCTCAAGCCGGTGACCGACCCGGGCATGAACGGTACCGCTGAAATCCGCGTTGCCGAAACCCAGGAAGCGCGCAAGGGCATGGCGCGCAGCCTGATGGCCGACACATTGCTGCGCCTGGGCATGCTCGGAGGGGGCGCGCTGCTGCTGGTCTGGTTCACGGTAAGCGCGGCATTGCGACCGCTGGAGCGGCTGCGTACTGCCGTCGAGGAGCGTCAGCCGGATGATCTGCGCGCGTTGCCGATGGTTGAGGTGCAGCACGAACTGCGTCCGTTGGTGGGCGCGCTGAACCACTTTACCGAGCGACTGCGCGTGCAATTCGAGCGTCAGGCGCAATTCATTGCCGATGCCGCCCACGAACTGCGCACCCCGCTGGCCGCCTTGAAGGCGCGGGTCGAACTGGGGCTGCGCGAACGCGACCCGCAGCATTGGCGCAGCACGCTGGAGTCGGCGGCGCTCGGCACCGATCGACTCACGCATCTGGCCAACCAGTTGCTGTCCCTGGCGCGCATCGAAAACGGCGCGCGGGCCATCGCCGAGGGTGGGGCGCAACAGCTGGATCTCAGTCAACTGGCCAGGGAGCTGGGCATGGCCATGGCGCCGTTGGCTCATTCCCGGGGCGTGGCGCTGGCGCTGGAGGCTGATGAGCCGGTCTGGCTGCGCGGCGAGCCGACCTTGCTGAACGAGTTGCTGAGCAATCTGATCGACAATGCGCTGGCCCATACCTCGCCAGGCGGCAACGTGGTGTTGCGGGTCTATGCGCCGGGTGTTCTGGAGGTCGAGGATGATGGTCCCGGCATTCCTGCAGATGAGCGTGAACGGGTCTTCGAGCGTTTTTACCGTCGCAGCCAGCAGGGCAGCGGTGCCGGGCTCGGGCTGGCGATTGTGGGTGAGATCTGCCGGGCACATCTGGCCAGAATCACCTTGCACGAGGGCGCCGAGCGCGGCTTGAAGGTAAGGGTCAGTTTCAGCGCCACCTGATGGGTCGAGGCTAGTAGAGCATGCTCTTGGCTTCGTCCATCTGGGCGCTGAGCACGTCTTCGGCTCTGGCAAGTCTCAACTGGCTGTAGGCAGGCAGGTCGACCATTTCAATGAGGCTGAAGGGGTGGTCGGTATTTCTGTGGATATGCACCGTGGCGATCTGTACCAGATCGGTGTAGTCCGGGTTTTTCGAGACGCGCGCGAAGTTCTGGAACTGGCCTGGCACACAGGCCAGCGGTTCAGGGAAGTCCCATGAGCGCAGCAGGCGCTCGCCGATGACCGGATGAATGCTGTCGATCACGTGGTTGAGGCTGATCGGGTCGGACAGCAACTCGTAATGGTCTTCGGCATAGGTCAGGATCGGCAGAATCCCGATCAGGTGGATCAGCCCGGCGAGCGTGGCCTGATCAGGTTTCAGATTGGTGTAGCGTTGACACAGGGTGTAGCTGATACCGGCAACCTGCAGGCTTTGCTTCCAGATATCGCGCATTTTCTGTTCGATGACCGGCGATTTGGCGTGGAACATCTGCTCGACCACCAGACCAATGGCCAGGTTGCAGGTGTAGTTGACGCCCAGGCGTCGAATCGCGGTATTGACGTCGCTGACTTCAAAGTTCGGGCGCAGCAAGGGGCTGTTCGCAACCTTTATCAGGCGTGCCGAAAGGGCTGTATCGCTACCGATGACCTTGCTCAGGGCCGAGATACTGATCTCGGTGTCCTCTGCAGCCAGGCGAATTCTCAGTGCCACTTCCGGCAGGGTGGGGAGAAACAAGGCATCTCTGTCGATGGCCTTGATCAAGTTTCTCTGCACCTCGTCAGCCATCTTGCTCATGTTGCATCTCGCAGCTGTTGGGGGTGTCCAGAGTTATCCGCGCGCCCTTCAGAGCGCCAGGCTGTACTGGATCGCTCTAAAGACACTAGGAAGCTGAATGTGTTCGTCTGGCTAGCGCTGAGTTTCGAGTTTGCTGTCCAGTGTGTAGGGCAGTTCACTCATTTGCAGCGCTGCGCCTTCTGGCGAGCCAAGATTGATACGGCCGTCTTCTGCCGCATCACCCTGCAATACCGCGAGCAGTTCGATGTTCTGCCCATCCTGTGCGGCGATGACAACGTTGCCCACCGCGCTGGCATGCACCGGTGAGAACAGTGCCGTACCGGGCTGCGGGATATCTTCGCCGCTCAGGGTCAGGCGATAAAGCCTGCGCTTGAGTTTGCCAAGATATTGCATTCTGGCAACGATTTCCTGGCCGGTGTAGCAGCCTTTCTTGAAGCTGACGCCGCCAACCGCTTGCAGATTGATCATCTGCGGAATGAACTCTTCGCGAGTGCTGCCGAACACCTGGCCGATGCCGACACGTATCTGGCCCAGTAGCCAGTTGTTCAGCGGGGCTTCATTCAAGTGCGATGCCAGACGCGACTTGATGCTGTCGGCCTCTGCGCTGCGCACCCAAAGCTCGGCCCGGCCTGGCGAGACGCGGATCGCCATCAGATCGTTGGCGCGCACCACGCTATCGGTTTGCTGTGGCAGATCCAGCCCCAGGCTGACCAGCGCAGCGTCCCCGTCCTGCAGGCCGAAGCGCACCCAGTCTGCGCTTTCGTCCGTTAGCTTCGATTTGGAGAACACTGCGTATTTGCGCAGGTCGAGCAGTTGCGCCTCGATCAGTTCGCCAGCCATCGCCAGCAGGCAGCCATCGCCTTCGAACACGATGCGAAAACTCGACTGCATCCGGCCTTTCTGCGTGCAACGGGCACCCAGGCTGGATGTGTCTTCATTCAGATAGTTGAGGTTGCACGTCAGCTGACCCTGAAGAAACTTGCTGGCATCCACGCCGCGAACGGCGAGAACGCCCTCATGGGTTAGCGTGCAGAAAAAAGCTGTGTGGGCCATGGTCATCGCAGATTGGGAAAAAAGTCCGGGGGCACATCATAGTGCCGAGTCGAGGTTATGCATACGGGTACATGAAAACTGCTGCGACCATTGCGAGATTCGCGCGCCCGGCTCACGGCTGTATACTTGCCGCCTACTTTGAGGAGCGCTCCATGGTCGAAGACGTTGAACTCAACCGCCTTTACTGGCACAGCCGCCGCGGCATGCTTGAACTGGACGTGCTGCTGGTGCCGTTTGTCCGTGAGGTCTATCCACATTTGAATGACGTGGACCGCGATTTATACCGCCGCCTGCTGACCTGTGAGGATCAGGATATGTTCGGCTGGTTCATGCAGCGTGCCGAATCCGAAGATGCTGAATTGCAGCGCATGGTTCGCATGATCCTGGACCGTGTCCAGCCCCAGTGATCGCTTTGAATGTCACTGGCAGGCTTCACGTCTGCTGGTGACGGTGTATCTCGCGGTCCAGTGTCTGGCACTGGTCGCGTTGTACTGGCTGGACATCGCTGTGTGGGCTGCGGCGCTGGGTGTGCTGATATGTCTGGCGCACGCTGTCCGGGTGATACCACGCGCCATCCTGCTGACGCATCCGGCGGCATTCACCGCGCTCAGGCGCGATCATCAAGGCTGGCAGCTGTGGAATGCACGTGACGGCTGGCAGCCTGTGCAGTTATGTCCTGACAGTCTTGCCTTGCCGTGGGTGGTCATTCTGCGTTTTCGCCCGATTATCGCCGGTCGGCCGGCACGATCAATAAACAGTTGTTGTATCCCGCATGACGCATTGACGCCGGACATTCACCGACGTCTGCGCGTGCGTTTGAAATTCAGCAGGCATAGGTGGGCGGCACCAGAATAGTGTCCAGCGCCTCCGGCAACATATCGGGATAGTCCAGCGTGTAGTGCAGACCGCGGCTTTCCTTGCGCTGCATGGCCGAGCGGATCATCAGTTCCGCCACCTGCGCCAGGTTGCGCAACTCGATCAGGTCGCGGCTGACCTTGTAGTTGCTGTAAAACTCGTCAATCTCATCCAGCAGCAAGCGCACGCGGTGCTGAGCGCGCTGCAGGCGTTTGTTGGTGCGCACAATGCCGACGTAGTCCCACATGAACCGCCTCAGCTCGTCCCAGTTGTGCGCAATGATCACGTCCTCGTCCGAGTCAGTGACCTGGCTGGCATCCCAGGCCGGAAGGTCGGCGGGCATCTGCACGTCAGCCAATTGTTTCTCGATGTCTGCGGCGGCCGATCGGGCATAGACGAAGCATTCCAGCAGTGAGTTGCTGGCCATGCGGTTGGCGCCGTGCAGGCCTGTGAAGCTGGTCTCGCCGATGGCGTACAGGCCCGGCACATCGGTATGCCCCTTGCTGTCCACCATCACGCCGCCACAGGTGTAATGCGCGGCGGGGACCACTGGGATCGGCTCGCGAGTGATGTCGATGGAAAATTCCAGGCAGCGTTCATAGACGGTTGGAAAGTGCGTCTTGATGAAGGCTTCCGGCTTGTGGCTGATGTCCAGATACACACAGTCGATGCCCAGTCGCTTCATCTCATGGTCTATCGCGCGGGCCACGATATCGCGCGGGGCCAGTTCTGCCCGCTCATCGAAGCGTTGCATGAAGCGCTCGCCGTTGGGCAGCTTGAGGTAGGCCCCTTCACCGCGAAGTGCCTCGGTGATCAGAAAGCTCTTGGCTTGCGGGTGATACAGGCAAGTGGGGTGAAACTGGTTGAACTCAAGGTTCGCCACCCGGCAGCCGGAACGCCAGGCCATGGCGATGCCGTCGCCGCAGGCTCCGTCAGGGTTGCTGGTGTACAGGTAGACCTTGGCGGCGCCGCCCGACGCCAGGATGGTGAAGCGCGCGCTGTACGTATCCACTTCGCCACTGTGGCGATTGAGCACATAGGCACCAAGGCAGCGCTCTCCGTCCAGGCCGAGACGGCGTTCGGTGATCAGGTCGATGGCAGCGCGCTGCTCGAGCAATTCGATGTTGGGTCGCTTGATGGCCTGTTCCAGCAGGGTGCGAAAAATGGCGGCACCTGTGGCATCTGCAGCATGAATGATCCGCCGATGGCTATGGCCGCCTTCACGCGTCAGGTGAAATTCAAATCCACTTTCGTCGGTGTCTGCGTTATCGCCACGAGTGAAAGGCACGCCTTGATCGATCAGCCATTGAATCGCCTCGCGGCTGTGTTCGACAGTGAAACGCACAGCGTCTTCGTGGCAAAGGCCGCCGCCTGCGTTCAGCGTGTCCTCAACATGAGACTGCACGGTGTCGGTGTCATCCAGCACTGCCGCAACACCGCCCTGCGCCCAGAATGTCGAGCCATTGGCGAGATCGCCCTTGCTCAGGACTGCAATCCGCAGGTGGTCGGGCAGGGTCAGTGCCAGGCTCAACCCGGCAGCTCCGCTGCCGATTACCAGTACGTCATGCTGAAAATGTTGACTCATCTGCGAATTCTGCCCTTGGCGACCACTAGTATAAGTATTGGGGTAACGGCACAATAGCCGCGCCTACATGGCAATGTGAGACCACGGCGGGTCTGGATTGTGCTCCAGTCCCGGACGGCATGCCTATTGTTTTCCTTTTGTTCGGCCACTGGAAATACTCCAGTGTGTTGATTCAAAGGAGTTTTATGCCATTTGCGGCTCACGCCGGCGATTGTGTCAATGGAACTTTTTGTAAAGAACCATGCTCAATAGCAGGTTGCCTACACAGGAACAGCGTCGATTTCGCAGGGTTAGATAAGTGATCATCAACTGCGAAACTGGCGACAAGACTATTCGCGCAGCCGACCGTGTCGAGCTGCGTTTTTCGTGCACGCTTTAAGATGGCTTGCAGGAAACTTGCTTGAAGGGGGAGAACTTTTGCGAAAAGCCCGAGTCTATGTTTGCGAGCCTGAACAATATCAGTTGCAACACTCCTTCATGCTCAACGAGGAGTGTTCATGCTAACCCAGGAAGAGGATCAGCAGCTTGTCGAGCGCGTACAGCGTGGCGATACGCGAGCATTTGATCTGTTGGTGCTGAAGTATCAGCACAAAATTCTAGGGTTGATCGTGCGATTCGTGCACGACACCCATGAGGCTCAAGACGTTGCACAGGAAGCCTTTATCAAGGCTTACCGTGCTCTCGGAAATTTTCGCGGTGACAGTGCTTTCTACACGTGGCTGTATCGCATCGCCATTAACACGGCGAAGAACTATCTGGTCTCGCGAGGTCGGCGACCACCGGATAGCGATGTAAGGTCTGAAGACGCGGAGTTCTACGACGGCGACCACGGCCTCAAGGACATCGAGTCGCCGGAGCGTGCATTGTTGAGGGATGAGATCGAAGGCACCGTCCATCGGACCATCCAGCTTCTCCCGGAAGATTTACGTACGGCACTAACTTTACGTGAATTCGATGGTCTGAGTTATGAAGACATTGCGAGCGTCATGCAGTGTCCTGTTGGTACCGTGCGCTCTCGGATCTTCCGCGCTCGGGAAGCCATCGATAAAGCCCTGCAGCCGTTGTTGCAGGAATCCTGAGACAGCGGCGATAGCCCAAGAGAGGAACCCGCCATGAGTCGTGAAGCCCTGCAGGAATCGCTGTCCGCGGTACTGGATAACGAAGCGGACGAACTGGAATTACGTCGGGTATTGAATGCCATTGACGATGCCGATACTCGCGCCACCTGGTCGCGTTACCAAGTTGCTCGTGCAGCGATGCACAAAGAGCTGCTGGTGCCTCATCTGGATATCTCGGCTGCTGTGTCTGCCGCGATCGCCGATGAAGTCAGCCCGCTCAAGGCAGCTCGCGGTCCTTGGCGTACGCTGGGTCGTCTGGCCGTTGCAGCGTCGGTTACCGTAGCCGTTCTGGCTGGTGTCCGCCTGTATAACCAGGATGACATTGCCGGTGCACAACTGGCACAGCAGACCCAACAGCCTGCCAACCTGACTGTTCCGCAAGTCAAAGGCCCGGCCGTACTGGCTGGTTACACTGAAAGCGCCGAGCAAGCGCCTGGTCCTATGGCCAATGGTGTGTTGCAGGGCGGTGGTCAAGGTGACCAGCGTCTGCCGGGCTATCTGCGCCAGCACGCCCAGGAAGCGGCGTTGAAAGGTACTGAAAGCGCGCTGCCATACGCACGTGCTGCGAGCCTGGAAAACCGTTAAGGAGGATCATGCGAGCCGTCCCTCTACTGCCGTTACTGCTTGGTGGATGGCTTGCCCTCCCGGTACAGGCTGATGATGCGCAAGACGCAATCAATCGTCTTGCCAAGGTTGATCAGCAGCAGAGCTATCAAGGTACGTTTGTATACGAGCGCAATGGTAGTTTTTCTACCCATCGAATCTGGCACCGCATAGCGGACGGTCATATTCAGGAGCGCCTGCTACAGCTTGATGGTTCCGCTCAGGAAGTATTGCGTGTTGACGGGCTTACTCAGTGCGTCAGCGGCACGCTGGAAGCGGGGGTGGCCAATCCGGCCGATTCTTCTGCCCGCGCATTCGATGTCAAAAGACTATCCGCCTGGTACGACATGAAAATTGCCGGCAAATCCAGAGTGGCCGGTCGTCAGGCAACTATCGTTGCGCTGTCCCCCAAGGACCAGCATCGATACGGCCTCGAATTGCACCTGGATAACGAAACCGGTCTTGTGCTCAAGTCGCTTCTGTTGAGTGAGAAGGGGCAGTTGCTCGAGCGTTTCCAGTTTACTGATCTCGATACCGCCAGCGTGCTGTCCGAACAGATGCTCAAGACCAGTGCCGACTGCAAGCCTGTTTCTGTGGTGAAGACCAAGCCTGAGGCCTCCATAAGCCCTGTGGCCTGGCACTCAGACTGGCTGCCGCCGGGTTTTGACGTCAGCAGCAGCGGTGTGCGCAAAGACCCTGCTACGCAGTCGTCGGTGACGCATCTCATGTACAGCGACGGTCTGGCGCGTTTTTCGGTGTTCATCGAATCGGTGAAAGGCGGTGCTTCTTCGGATATTCGCACTCAGCTGGGCCCGACAGTGGCCGTTTCCCGCCGCCTGACAACGCCGCAGGGCGATATGATGGTGACGGTCGTCGGAGAAGTCCCGATGGGCACTGCAGAGCGCATAGCATTGTCGATGCGTAACGACGAACCTTCAGCCAATAAATAAACATTTGGAGTCACGGCTCCCGGGATGTAAAAATTTTCATCCTGGGTTACAGAAGCCGCCAGGCCGCACTCAACCTGGCTTGAGCAAAGGCGCTGAAATGTTTGGTGAGGTTTCCAGATTGCAAAAGCTCGGTTTTTTTTCTATAGGTCACAGCCTCGCAGCTCTGGCCTTTTGTCGTTTCCAGAGGTCATGTCGCTGATCCAGAGATGAGCATCGTTGCTTGAGGTCTTTGAGTCGGTTGCTTCGGACTGCTTAATTTTTTCCTCGTTACGAACGGGAGCCATATGTCGATACCACGCATGAAATCCTACTTTTCATTGATTGCCGCTGTGCTGATACTCGGTCAGGTTGCTACGGCCCAGGCCGAAAACCTGCCGGACTTCACCGGGCTGGTCGAGCAGGCATCGCCCGCAGTGGTGAATATCAGTACACGCCAGAAGTTGCCGGACCGTGCCGTCGCCAATCAGCAGATGCCTGATCTGGAAGGCCTGCCGCCGATGCTTCGCGAGTTTCTCGAGCGCAGCATGCCGCCAGGTTCGCGTCCGCCGGGCTCGGGTGCGGGCAAGGGTGATCGCCAGCGTGAGGCTCAGTCCCTCGGCTCGGGCTTCATCATCTCCCCTGACGGCTACGTGCTGACCAACAATCATGTAATCGATGGTGCTGACGAGATTCTCGTACGCCTGTCCGATCGCAGCGAGTTGAAGGCCAAGCTGGTCGGTACCGATCCGCGTACCGACGTTGCCGTTCTGAAGATTGAGGGCAAGGACCTGCCAACCGCCAAACTGGGCAATTCCAATACGCTCAAGGTCGGTGAATGGGTTCTGGCGATCGGCTCGCCGTTCGGTTTCGATCACTCCGTGACCAAGGGTATCGTCAGTGCCAAGGGGCGCAGCCTGCCTAACGACACCTACGTGCCGTTCATTCAGACCGACGTGGCCATCAACCCGGGTAACTCCGGTGGCCCGCTGTTCAACATGGCTGGCGAGGTCGTCGGGATCAACTCGCAGATCTTCACGCGTTCCGGTGGTTTCATGGGCCTGTCGTTCGCGATTCCGATCGACGTCGCCATGGATGTGGCCAACCAGCTCAAGGCCAACGGCAAAGTCAGCCGCGGCTGGCTGGGTGTGGTCATTCAGGAAGTGAACAAGGACCTTGCCGAGTCGTTTGGTCTGGACAAGCCTGCCGGCGCGCTGGTTGCGCAAGTGCTTGAAGACGGCCCGGCTGCCAAGGGCGGTGTGCAGGTGGGTGACGTGATTCTGAGCGCCAACGGCCAGCCCATCGTCATGTCGGCCGACCTGCCGCACCTGATCGGCAACCTCAAGGACGGCAGCAAGGCCGAACTTGAAGTGATTCGCGACGGCAAGCGTCAGAAGCTGACGGTTACCGTCGGCGCACTGCCTGATGAAGGTCAGGAGATGGGCGATGTTGGCGGTACGGGTGCCGAGCGCAGCAGTAATCGTCTGGGCGTATCGGTGATCGAGCTGACCGCCGAGCAGAAGAAATCCCTGGACCTCAAAGGTGGCGTTGCCATCAAGGAAGTCACCGGCGGCCCGGCTTCGCTGATCGGTCTGCAGGCGGGTGATGTGATCACTCACCTGAACAATCAGGCGATCACGTCCAGCAAGCAGTTCACCGAGGTGGCGAAAAGCCTGCCCAAGGATCGCTCTGTCTCGATGCGTGTTCTGCGTCAGGGCCGTGCGACCTTCATCACCTTCAAGCTGTCAGAGTAACCGGTCGGTTTAAGCGGAAAGGGTGGCCATGGCCACCCTTTTTTGTGCCCGTTTGTTTACCGTGCGCCGATCCGGGTGCCTGTAAGCGTGACGCCTCTTGCTTAGTTCAGGTACAATTCCCGGCTATTTTTCGGCGGGCAATCTGCCTGCAACCTTTTTGAGTGTTGATCCGTGAGTGATTTGAGTCATATCCGCAATTTCTCCATCATCGCCCACATTGACCATGGCAAGTCGACGCTGGCCGACCGCTTCATTCAAATGTGCGGCGGCCTGACCGAGCGCGAAATGGAAGCGCAGGTGCTTGACTCCATGGATCTTGAGCGCGAGCGCGGGATCACCATCAAGGCCCATAGCGTTACCCTGTATTACAAGGCCAAAGACGGTATCACCTACCAGCTGAACTTCATTGACACCCCGGGGCACGTCGACTTCACCTACGAAGTCAGCCGTTCTCTGGCCGCGTGCGAAGGCGCGTTGCTGGTGGTCGATGCAGGGCAGGGCGTCGAGGCGCAATCGGTCGCCAACTGCTACACCGCCATCGAGCAGGGCCTTGAGGTCATGCCGGTACTGAACAAGATGGACTTGCCGCAGGCCGATCCGGACCGCGTCAAGGAAGAGATCGAGAAGATCATCGGCATCGACGCCACCGATGCCGTGGCGTGCAGCGCCAAGAGCGGCATGGGCGTGGACGAGGTCCTCGAGCGTCTGGTCGCGACCATTCCAGCGCCCACCGGCAATATCGAAGATCCGCTGCAGGCGTTGATCATCGACTCCTGGTTCGACAACTACCTGGGCGTTGTGTCCCTGGTGCGTGTGCGCCACGGCCGCGTCAAGAAGGGCGACAAGATTCTCGTCAAGTCGACCGGCAAGCTGCATCTGGTCGACAGCGTGGGCGTGTTCAACCCCAAGCACACGGCGACCGTCGATCTGAAAGCCGGCGAAGTAGGCTTCATCATTGCCGGCATCAAGGACATTCACGGTGCGCCGGTCGGTGACACCCTGACCCTGAGCACCACCCCCGACGTCGACGTGCTGCCCGGCTTCAAACGCATTCAGCCACAAGTCTATGCAGGCCTGTTTCCGGTCAGCTCGGACGACTTCGAAGACTTCCGTGAAGCGCTGCAAAAGCTGACCCTGAACGACTCTTCACTGCAATACCTGCCCGAGAGTTCCGACGCGCTGGGCTTCGGCTTCCGCTGCGGCTTCCTCGGCATGCTGCACATGGAGATCATCCAGGAACGCCTGGAGCGTGAGTACAATCTCGACCTGATCACCACCGCGCCAACCGTAATCTTCGAGCTGTTGCTCAAGACCGGCGAAACGATTTACGTCGATAACCCTTCCAAACTGCCTGACCTGTCGGCCATCGAAGACATGCGCGAGCCCATCGTTCGCGCAAATATTCTTGTGCCGCAGGAGCACCTGGGCAACGTCATTACGTTGTGCATCGAAAAACGTGGCGTACAGCACGACATGCTGTTCCTCGGCACGCAGGTTCAGGTGAGCTACGATTTGCCGATGAACGAAGTCGTTCTGGACTTCTTCGATCGTCTCAAGTCTGTCAGCCGCGGTTATGCTTCGCTGGATTATCATTTTGATCGCTACCAGTCGGCCAACCTGGTCAAGCTCGACGTGCTGATCAACGCCGAGAAGGTCGACGCCCTGGCCCTGATCGTTCACCGCGACAACGCACACTACAAAGGGCGTGCGTTGACCGAGAAGATGAAAGAGCTGATCCCTCGACAGATGTTCGACGTGGCAATTCAGGCGGCTATCGGCGGTCAGATTGTGGCCCGGACAACCGTCAAGGCGCTTAGAAAGAACGTATTGGCCAAATGCTACGGCGGTGACGTCAGCCGCAAGCGTAAATTGCTGGAGAAGCAAAAGGCCGGTAAGAAACGCATGAAGCAGGTCGGCAACGTGGAAATTCCACAGGAAGCCTTCCTTGCAGTGCTCAGGTTGGAATAGTCAGGTCCTATGTCACTAAATTTCCCGCTGTTGTTGGTCATCGCTGTCTTCGTCTGTGGCGTGCTTGCACTGATTGATCTGGTTATCCTGGCGCCTCGTCGCCGGGCTGCCATTTCCAACTATCAGGGCAGCGTCGGCGAACCTGACATTGCTGTCGTGGAGCGCTTGAACAAGGAGCCTTTGCTGGTCGAGTACGGCAAATCGTTCTTCCCGGTGTTGTTTATCGTGCTGGTGCTTCGTTCGTTTCTGGTCGAGCCGTTCCAGATTCCTTCGGGCTCGATGAAGCCGACACTGGATGTGGGTGATTTCATTCTGGTCAACAAGTTCGCGTACGGCATTCGCCTGCCGGTACTGGACCAGAAGGTGATTCAGATTGGTGATCCGCAGCGTGGCGACGTGATGGTGTTCCGCTACCCGAGCGACCCGAGCGTCAACTACATCAAGCGTGTCGTCGGTCTGCCGGGTGATCGTATCCGCTACACCAGCGACAAGCGGCTGTTCATCAATGGCGAGCTGGTCGCCAAGAAGCTGATCGGCACCGAGCCCGGCACATTGGGCAGCGCGGAACTGTACGAAGAGCAGCTGGGCGAAGTCGAACATCAGATCCGTCAGGAAATGAGCCGCTACCGCGCGCCGCCTGACAGTGAATGGACAGTGCCTGCCGCGCACTACTTCATGATGGGCGATAACCGTGACAACTCCAACGACAGCCGTTACTGGGATGATCCCAACATTCCCAAGGACGAGCTGGGTATGGTCCCGGACAAGAACATCGTAGGCAAGGCGTTTGCGGTGTGGATGAGCTGGCCCGAGCCGAAACTGAGCCACTTCCCCAATTTTGCGCGCGTAGGGCTGATCAAGTAATCGATGCGGCGCTGCCTGAGCAGCGCCGCATGTCATTTGGGCTGACTGGAAACGCCTCTGAAGCATGAGTCGACCCGGTCAGGAGGCGTTGCACTCTTGAGGTCGAAGTCGAACATGACGTTCTCTACTTCTCAAAAAGGCTTTTCTTTCGTGGGCTGGCTGTTGCTGCTGGCGCTGGTCGCGTTTGCGACGAGCACGGCCTTCAAGCTGGTCCCGCACTACCTCGACTACATGACGATGAAGAAAATCATCGAAGCGGTCGACACCAACAAGACCCTGGACATCACCACGGTCGACGATTTTTACGGTTATGTCGGTAAGAACATGCAGGTCAACAGCATTCGGGATATAGATTTGAACAAGGCGTTGAAAGTGACGGTGGAGAACAATGCGTTCCAGGCTCATTTGAACTATGAGCAGCGTGAACCGTGGTTCCAGAACATCGATCTGGTGTTGAAGTTCGACAAGCAATTCAGCGTGGGTAAACCGTGAGCGTATCCTTGAGCCGCCTTGAGCGTCAGCTCGGCTACACCTTCAAGGATCAGGAGCTGATGGTCCTGGCCCTGACCCATCGCAGTTTTGCCGGTCGCAACAATGAGCGTCTGGAGTTTCTCGGTGATGCCATTCTCAACTTCGTGGCCGGCGAGGCGCTGTTCGAGCGCTTCCCCCAGGCTCGCGAAGGCCAGTTGTCCCGCTTGCGCGCGCGGCTGGTGAAGGGCGAAACCCTGGCGTTGCTGGCGCGTGGTTTTGATTTGGGCGAGTACCTGCGCCTTGGCTCGGGCGAGTTGAAAAGCGGTGGTTTCCGTCGTGAGTCGATTCTCGCCGACGCGCTCGAGGCGCTGATCGGGGCGATCTATCTGGATGCAGGCATGGAGGCGGCGCGCGAGCGCGTCCTGGCCTGGCTGACCACCGAATTTGACAGCCTGACGCTGGTGGACACCAACAAGGACCCCAAGACCCGACTGCAGGAATTTCTCCAGTCGCGGGCCTGTGAACTGCCGCGTTACGAGGTGGTGGATATCCAGGGCGAACCGCATTGCCGGACGTTTTTCGTCGAATGCGAGATCAACCTATTGAATGAAAAAAGCCGAGGACAGGGTGTCAGCCGCCGGATTGCCGAACAGGTAGCCGCCGCAGCAGCACTCATCGCCCTGGGCGTGGAGAACGGTCATGAATGATACAACCGCAACACGCTGTGGCTATGTTGCCATTGTCGGCCGTCCCAACGTAGGCAAGTCCACGCTGCTCAACCACATTCTCGGTCAGAAGCTCGCGATCACCTCGCGCAAGCCGCAGACCACGCGCCACAACATGCTGGGCATCAAGACCGAGGGCGCCGTTCAGGCGATCTATGTCGACACTCCCGGTATGCACAAGAATGGCGAGAAAGCGCTCAACCGTTACATGAACAAGACCGCTTCGGCGGCGCTGAAGGACGTCGACGTGGTCATCTTCGTCGTCGATCGCACCCGCTGGACGGACGAAGACCAGATGGTTCTGGAGCGCGTTCAGTATGTCCAGGGTCCGGTCATCCTGGCGATCAACAAGACCGATCGCATCGAGGACAAGAGCGACCTGATGCCGCACCTGGAGTGGCTGCAGGGCCAGCTGCCGAATGCGTCCATCGTGCCGATCTCCGCGCAGCATGGCCACAACCTCGAAGCGCTGGAAAGCCTGATTGCCTCGCACCTGCCCGAGAATGACCACTTCTTCCCGGAAGACCAGATCACCGATCGCAGCAGCCGCTTTCTGGCCGCCGAACTGGTTCGCGAGAAGATCATGCGCCAGTTGGGTGCCGAGCTTCCGTACCAGATCACCGTCGAGATCGAAGAGTTCAAGCAGCAGGGCCGCACCCTGCATATCCACGCGCTGATTCTCGTCGAGCGCGACGGACAGAAGAAGATCATCATTGGCGACAAAGGCGATCGCATCAAGCGCATCGGCAGTGATGCGCGTCGTGACATGGAACTGCTGTTCGACTCCAAGGTGATGCTCAACCTCTGGGTCAAGGTCAAAGGTGGCTGGTCCGATGACGAGCGCGCCCTGCGTTCCCTTGGCTACGGCGACCTCTAAGCTGTCCTTTCGCCCGACCTTTCGGTGGTCGGGCGAACACTTCCCTTTCGAGCCAGCCTGATGAGCACGCCCACCGGCCAACCTGCTTATGTGCTCCACAGTCGTGCGTATCGCGAAAACAGCGCGCTGGTCGACTTCCTCACGCCTCAGGGCCGTCTGCGTGCCGTGCTGCGCAGTGCCAAGGGCAAGGCGGGTTCGCTGGCACGCCCGTTCGTGCCCCTCGAGGTCGAGTTTCGAGGGCGGGGCGAGCTGAAGAATGTCGGCCGCATGGAAAGCGCGGGCGTCGCTACCTGGATGACCGGCGAGGCGCTGTTCAGCGGCATGTACCTCAACGAGCTGCTGATTCGCCTGTTGCCTGCCGAAGACCCTCATCCTGCCGTATTCGAACATTACGCTGCCACGCTGCTGGCCCTTGCTCTGGGGCGTCCGCTGGAGCCGTTGCTGCGTTCGTTCGAATGGCGGTTGCTGGATGACCTGGGCTATGGCTTCGCGATGGACGCCGACATCAACGGCGAACCGCTGGCCATTGATGGCATGTATCGCCTGCAGGTCGATGCCGGGCTCGAGCGTGTGTACCTGCTTCAGCCCGGTCTGTTTCAGGGCGCGGAATTACTGGCCATGTCCGAAGCCGACTGGAGCGTCCCGGGCGCGTTGTCCGCTGCCAAGCGCCTGATGCGTCAGGCGCTGGCAGTTCACTTGGGCGGTCGCCCTTTAGTCAGTCGTGAACTGTTTCGCAAGCCTTGATCAGGCTTTATTCTCTACAGCCTGCTTCGACCAGCTCGCCCATTTTTCTGGAGACCACCGTGACCCACAGCACTCGTATCCTTCTCGGCGTGAACATCGACCACGTAGCCACCTTGCGTCAGGCCCGTGGCACGCGCTACCCGGACCCGGTAAAGGCTGCCCTGGATGCCGAAGAGGCAGGCGCCGACGGCATCACCGTCCACCTGCGTGAGGACCGCCGACACATTCAGGAGCGCGATGTCCTGCTGCTCAAGGATGTCTTGCAGACCCGCATGAATTTCGAGATGGGCGTCACCGAAGACATGCTCGCCTTCGCCGAACGCATTCGTCCGGCGCACATCTGCCTGGTGCCTGAGACACGGCAGGAGCTGACCACCGAAGGCGGTCTGGACGTGGCCGGGCAGGAAGCGCGGATCAAGGCGGCGGTCGAGCGACTGGCGAAGATTGGCTGCGAAGTTTCGCTGTTCATCGACGCCGACGAGCGTCAGATCGCCGCTTCAAAGCGCGTCGGCGCCCCCGCCATCGAACTGCATACCGGTCGCTATGCCGATGCTCAGACCCCGACCGAAGTCGCCGAAGAACTGCAGCGGGTCGCCGATGGCGTAGCGTTTGGTCTCGCCCAGGGGCTGATCGTCAATGCCGGTCACGGCCTGCATTATCACAACGTCGAAGCCGTCGCCGCGATCAAGGGCATCAACGAACTGAACATCGGCCACGCGCTGGTGGCTCATGCTCTGTTCGTCGGCTTCAAGGCGGCAGTGGCCGAGATGAAGGCGTTGATCGTGGCGGCTGCGATGTCCCATTAGGTTTTTCCGAGTAACCTGGTATGCCTCTGGGTTACTTTATTTAAAAATTTAATCGCTATTCGAATAAGCGTTCGGGCGCGAGAAAATAGCGTGCAGGCCTGATTTGTTTCTCTATGCGACCTTCTTCCAACAAGCGTTTTAGCCAGATTCGGGTCTGCGTAATCGATACTTCAAGAATGGAGGCTATTTCTTCTTCTTTCATTGGGTGTTTCAAAATATCTTCTAATACTTCATGCACTGTTTTTAATAAAGCCTCCGCTGGGCTGAGTGAAGGTTTTTTTTGTGTTTTCTTTCTGGGCTTTCTTTTTTTAGCCGCAGGTAACGGTGCGCCAGTTTCTAGAGGAACATATTCAGCAGGTGGTGCTTCGTTTATTGCCGTCTGTGATGACAGACTGTCGGAAAGGCTCGTGTCCACGTTATCGTTGGCTAAAGGCAGCAAGTCTTGTTTTTCCCCTATAACGCTTGCGGGATGTTCAAACATATCTTTGAAGTCTGATCTTGTTTTTGGGTTTGGCCACGCAAGTGCGCCCTTCTCTGTCAACAAGTCTAGCGCTTCTGAGGGGGTGCCTGTTGATCGTACGTAGACTTTAACTAATTTAAGTTTGTCCAATTGCTCTACCGCGCCAGACCATGTACCTCCTCTATTAACTTCTGCATTGACTACAAGCGAAGCATCCGAAAGGGCATAAATGAGTTTGTTTCGTTGCATCGCATGCCCAACGCTGAAAACCGAGCCTGGGTCATAGGCAGATACAAGAACGAGCTGTCCACTCATTATATAAGAACGATTATTGCGATCGAGCGCTCCCCGGTCCAGACGCTCGGCCATTACTTCACATGCGTACCCATTTTCATGCAATGACCCATCCATGGCTGCGCGGTCTACGCCCTTTGCCCCCCCAGAGATAATAGGGATAGATGCGCGCGCGGCCAGCTGACCAACAGTAGTCGAGTACTCTATCAGGTCATGAGTGACATCGCGGGGACCTACGACGGCCAGCCCGCCTGATTCAAATAGTTCGACGTTGCCGCATCCATATAAAATAGCTGGCGCATTTTCTTTTAGCCTTGCTTTCAGTCGCCTCGGATAAACACTGTCTGCCCGGCTAATGACCCAGATTCCACGTGACTGCCAGTGTTCAACAACCTGACTTAACAAAAAACCCCTGTTAAGTAGCTTTCTGAGTCTCGCTTCGTCAACGACTGTCTGACAGGCAGAAATCAATGTGGATCCATTCGCGGCCATTAAGTCCGACGGTTGCCGATGCATCTGCCTAAGGTGCACCGCTAAACGTTTATATTCTGCGGGCGAGAGCAGGTCCCTGGAAGGAGTATTTCCAATAATCAATGGTGCCGTCAGTAGTAATATAGCTTGAGTATTCGGAGACAGGTCCGGCGTCATTCTTGGTGTCCGCTAAAGGCAAGTGCTAATGGCCATACCTCGCCACCCCCGCTTTTTCGCAGAAGCCAAGCGGCGGTGGTGAAGGTCCAACGTGAGTTGACGATATCATCTATCAGCAATACAGGGCCAGTCGGGATTTTATCAGTTATCAGTGCCATCGACCCATCGACGTTCAAAGCCTGTTGTGTTGAGTTGGCCATGGCTTTTTGTTCTTGCCGATGCTCGGTTTTTTTCAGAACCTCATGAAACGACAACCCGAGTCTGCGGGCGATGCGGCGAGCAAACTCAGGAACTAGATCAGGGTGACGAAGAGACGGGATAGCAGTCACCCATGTCGGGGCCGGTTGGGGATTCCATGCGTTAAACATTTTTACGCAAGCTTCCACGAGCTCATCGTCGAAAGACTGGCTGACATACCGGCCTTTTCTGACTTGGGCACCCCATCCAGAGTCACCCCATACGCAGAGTGCTCGTCCCTGTTGTGCTTGATGAGCTGGGGTGATTCTACCGCTTGTCTGGTAGTGAGGCATCACGCCGGCAGGCCACATTTTCCGGGGATCAATGGGTAAATTTGATCGGCACAAGAAGTCATGTGCCTCTTGTTCGGCTTGCTTGCTGACGGCCGCAGCAAAAGGTTTAAGTGTAGGGGGTGATACGGATCGGGGATCGCCATCCAGCGCCTCTATCAAAAACTGCATGTGCCGTCCAAATGGAAGTTTACAATAGTCCTTCATTTGTTGAAGTTCTTGCTGGCGCAGACATGTCATTCTCTCTGCGCGTTCCCAAAAGTCGGGGTTCAGCTCTGAAGAAGTGAGCTGCCATCTGGAACTCTCGTACACAACAGGCGTGGGGAGTTCCAAAGCCATCAGCTTGAGTGCTTGATCAATTCGGCCTTTTCCGAAATTCAAACATTTCATCAACGAGGGGAGCGTCATGCCTTCCGGATGATCCGCCAAGGCCTTTAATATACTCTCTACCAGCTCGGGAGAAGGGAAGGCATTATCGATAAAGAAATTATTTACACTTTTTTCTTCGTCACCGAAAAGTAAAATACCATAGGCACTTGGCAACGCTCGACCAGCTCGCCCTACTTGTTGATAATAGGCCACCACTGAGCTGGGCATTTGATAGTGTATGACGAATGAAAGATCGGGTTTGTCGTAGCCCATTCCCAATGCTGTAGTGGCAACGACGGCTTTCAAAACATTGTCATCAAGATTTTTTTCAATGGCTGCCCGGTCCTCCGTTTGCCCAGTATATGCCTCAACGGTGAAGCCTTTGTGCTTTAGCCAGCGGGTAAGCTCCTCTGCGTCGCGGACCGTGAGTGCATATATGATTCCACTGCCTTTCAAATAGTTCAGATGATCTGCAATCCAGGCCATACGCAGTGCTTGGTTAGGTATGTGTAGCGTTTGTAGCGTCAGTGAGGCACGGTTCAAGTCGCCCCTTGATACTTCAATGTCAGGGCCTAACACATGAGTGAGATCGTCGATCACTCTGTTGTTTGCAGTGGCCGTTGTTGCCAATACTTTCATGTTCTGAGGCAGTTTTTTTATTGTTCTTTCAAGCAGTCTGTAATGCGGCCTAAAATCATGCCCCCAGTCGGAAATGCAATGTGCTTCGTCCACAACTAAGAGAGAGATATTTGAGGCTAGCTGTGCCAACGATTTTTCGCGGAATCGACTATTGGCAAGTCGCTCTGGGGAAATAATTAAAACATCAATATCGTCTGTTTTTATCGATTGCTCGACGAGCATCCATTCGTCTTCGTTATCTGAATTGATGTGCGCGGCTTTTACACCCATTCGAGTTGCAGCCAAGGTCTGGTTTCTCATTAGAGACAACAGAGGGGAGATCAATATAGCTGGCCCTTGCCCCTGCTCACGTAAAATCTTAGCTGCGATGAAATATACAAAACTTTTCCCCCATCCTGTTTTTTGCACTACAAGCAATCTATTATGGCCGTCCACAATGCCTTGAATCGCCTCCTTTTGACCATCGCGAAATTGAGCGTTCGGGTTGTTCGAGCCAGTGCGGAGTAATTCTAGGGCGCGCGAGTGGTTGTAATTCAAGTAAGCTCTCCTTGCTTCGAATTGAGTTTTCTTTTGTCGCCTGTAGCAGGCTATACATTATTGGCTTGTGCTTCAGCAGTACAATAAAGTCAAAACATGTTATCAAGTGATGTCTATATGCTATCTATATTTACTACAGATACGGCTGCTGTTCAAGGCTTGCGCCCCACGATCACCGCACGCATGGGGGCAGGCAGGCCCTCGACTGTCTTGCTGTGGTCGGTGGGGTCCAGGTAGTCGCTCAGGGACTGAAAGCGCATCCACTCGGTGCTGCGTTGTTCGTCGACCGTCGTGTGGCTGACGTCGACGCAACGCACATCGGTGAAGCCGGCACGGCGCAGCCACAATTCCAGAGCAGGCACTGAAGGCAGGAACCAGACGTTGCGCATCTGCGCATAACGATCTTCCGGGACCAGCACCTGATGGACATCACCCGGCACTACCAGGGTTTCCATCACCAGCTCGCCGCCTTTTACCAGACAGTCTTTCAAGGCCAGCAGGTGGTCGATGGGGGATTTGCGGTGATACAGCACGCCCATCGAGAACACTGTGTCGAAGCCTTCAAGATTGGCGGGCAAGTCTTCCAGGGCGAACGGCAGATGCCAGGCGGGCAGGTCAGGCAGATAGCGCTGCATGGCCTGGAACTGACAGAAGAACAGCCAGTTGGGGTCGACCCCGATCACGCTGTCGGCCCCGGCGCCAAGCATGCGCCACTGGTAATAACCGTTACCGCAGCCGACATCCAGAACGCGTTTGCCCTTCAGGTCCAGGTGTGGCGAAACCCGCGACCACTTCCAGTCCGAGCGCCATTCGGTGTCGATATGCACGCCGAACACATTGAACGGCCCCTTGCGCCACGGTGACAGGCCCAGCAATGCCTTGCGCAGGACGGTGCGGGTCTCGCCGTTGCACTCGGCTTCCAGGGTAAAACTGTCGATCAGATCGATTCGCTCGGGCTGCAGGTCGGGCAAGGCATCCAGCGCACTTTGCCAGCGCTGCAGGTCACCGTGACCCTTGGCCATCTTGGTGTCGAGCTGGGCCTGCAGGCCATTGGCCCAATTGGCCAGAGGGGTTCCCGCCAGACGACGGACGAGGGGGGCAAGATCAATCATGGCAGGGCAATCAACGAGGTGAAGTTAAGGCATTGAAACCAGGGCACCACCTTGGAAAAACCTGCGGCGAGCAGGCGTTGGCGGTGTTCTTCGAGGCTGTCGGGTTTCATGACGTTTTCGATGGCGCTGCGCTTCTGGGCAATTTCCAGGTCGCTGTAGCCGTTGGCGCGTTTGAAGGCGATGTGCAGGTCGGTCAGCAGCGCCTGTTCTTGCGGGTCATCGAAGCGCAGCTTTTCCGAGAGAATCAGCGCGCCGCCGGGCACCAGTGCATCACGAATGCGCCCGAGCAATGCCAGGCGCTGGTCGGGAGCGATGAATTGCAGGGTGAAGTTCAGCGCCACCACCGAGGCCGGTTTGAACGCCAGCGCGAGGATGTCGCCTTCGAGCACCTGCACCGGCAACAACTCCTGAAACATGGAGTCCTGCGCGTTGAGGTATTCACGGCAACGCTCGACCATGGCACTGGAGTTGTCTATCGCGATGACCTCACAACCCTCACCGCGCACATGGCGGCGCAGGGCCTGGGTGACGGCGCCCAGAGAACTGCCCAGGTCATAGAGCACAGTGTTTGGCTGGGCAAATTGCGCGGCCAGGACACCGAGGTTTTCGACAATCGTCGGATAACCGGGCACCGAGCGTTTGATCATGTCCGGGAATACCCGCACCACGTCTTCGTTGAAGGCGAAGTCAGGTACCTGGGTCAGCGGCTGGGCGAAAATACGATCGGTTTCTTTGCTCACGGCGATTCCGGCGAAGGCTTTGAAAGGCGGGCATTCTAGCCAAGTTGCCGCCGGGATGCATGGTGCAGTACGTGCTGTCGGACAAGCCGCGCGCAACGCCTCACTTCACGCTGATGGCGCACTCGAAGGTCTGCTCCGGGGCGACTTCGGGTGCCCAGGGCTGCTGATAGACCATCATCAGCCGGCCGGTCCCGGCATCGGTGGCCTTGAAGCGCCAGACCGACTGCCCACCGTTGCCGACCATTTCCTTGCTCTCGGCGTTGGCATACACCTCAGGGCCCAGGCTGCGCAGGATGTTCTGGGCCGGGTTCTGGGTCAGCCAGCGAAAGCCGGTGGTCGGGTTGCTGGGCAGGGTCAGGATCAATGTCTGCCCGGACGTGAGTGTCAGCGGGCAGTCGCTTTGCGTGTCGATGGACACAATGTTTTTCGGCGTCTGAGCGCACGCCGTCAGCAGCGCAAGGCTCAGCGGGGCAATGAAACGGGCAGGGGTCATGGCAAGTTCCGGTATCGGGATACGAGGCGCAAGGATAACTGATCGGAGTTTTGTGGGGGAGTACGACGGGTGTCGCGCTGTGGATCGGACGCAGAGCGTCCAGAACTGCATTCTCACTCACGCTGGAGCGTGCGGAACGAGAGGCGCCCGATAGAACACCTCTTGTGCCAGTTCAGCGTGGGACCTGCGCAGTATCAATCTTTAGAACAACACCTTCACCACGTCGGCGAAGCGTTTGGCGAAGTGCACGGTAATGCCTTCCTTGAGATAGTCCGGCAGTTCTTCGAAGTTGCCACGGTTAGGCTCCGGCAGGATCAGTTCGTGGATCTTCTGACGCCGTGCGGCAATGACTTTTTCGCGGACGCCGCCGATGGGCAGTACATGCCCGGTCAGGGTCAGTTCGCCGGTCATGGCGACGCCTTTTTTCGGTGGCTGGTTGCGGGCCAGGGACAGCAAGGCGCTGGCCATGGTCACGCCCGCACTCGGGCCGTCTTTCGGGGTGGCACCTTCGGGAACGTGTACGTGCACGAACGCCTCATCGAAGAACTTCGCATCACCACCAAACTTCGACAGATTGGCGCTGACGTAGCTGTAGGCAATTTCGGCCGACTCCTTCATCACATCGCCCAATTGCCCGGTCAGCTTGAAGCCGCGGTTGAGCGTATGAATGCGCGTCGCCTCGATCGGCAGGGTAGCGCCGCCCATACTGGTCCAGGCCAGACCGGTGATCACGCCGGTGCCGGACAGCACCTGTTCGCTGCGGAACACCGGCATGCCCAGCGACGCTTCGAGGTCTTTCGGCCCGATCTTGATCACTGAATCGGGCTCGTCCAGCAGTTTCACGACAGCTTTGCGCACCAGCTTGCCAAGCTGTTTCTCCAGATGCCGCACACCGGCTTCGCGAGCGTAACCCTCGATGACGGCGCGCAGTGCGCTGTCGCTGATGCTCAGCTTGTTTTTCGCAACGCCGGCTTTCGCCAACTGCTTGAGCCACAAGTGGCGTTTGGCGATTGCCAGCTTCTCTTCGGTGATATAGCCGGACAGGCGAATCACTTCCATCCGGTCAAGCAGCGGGCCGGGGATCGAGTCCAGCGTGTTGGCCGTGCACACGAACAGGACCTTGGAGAGGTCCAGGCGCAGGTCCAGGTAGTGATCGAGAAACTCGACGTTCTGTTCCGGGTCCAGGGTTTCCAGCAGGGCAGACGCTGGGTCGCCCTGATAGCTCTGGCCCATCTTGTCGATTTCATCGAGCATGATGACCGGGTTCATGACTTCAACGTCTTTCAACGCCTGCACCAGCTTGCCCGGTTGCGCGCCGATATAGGTACGGCGGTGGCCCTTGATTTCCGCCTCGTCGCGCATGCCGCCCACGCTCAGGCGATAGAACGGTCGCCCCAGCGACTCGGCAATCGAGCGCCCGACACTGGTCTTGCCCACCCCCGGCGGGCCGACCAGCAGCACGATCGAGCCGCTGATTTCACCCTTGTAGGCACCCACTGCAAGGAATTCGAGAATCCGCGCCTTGATATCGTCAAGCCCGGCATGGTGCTGATCGAGTACCTTGCGTGCGTGCTTGAGATCCAGCTTGTCGGCGCCGTAGACGCCCCATGGCAACGAGCTGGTCCAGTCCAGGTAATTGCGTGTCACGGCGTATTCGGGCGAGCCGGTTTCCAGCACCTTGAGCTTGCCGATTTCTTCGTCGAACTTCTTGCGCGCCTGTGGCGGCAGGGTCTTGCCTTCCAGGCGCTGCTCGAACTGTTCGATGTCGGCGCTGCGATCGTCCTTGCTCAGGCCCAGCTCCTGCTGAATGACCTTGAGCTGTTCCTTGAGGAAGAACTGCCGCTGATGCTCGCCGATCTTGCGGTTCACCTCGGCAGAGATTTCCTTCTGCAGGCGTGCAACCTCGACTTCCTTGCGCAGCATCGGCAGGACTTTCTCCATGCGCCTGAGCATCGGCACGCAGTCGAGTACTTCCTGCAATTCGACACCGGTGGCCGAGGTCAGGGCAGCGGCAAAGTCGGTGAGCGGCGAGGGGTCATTGGGGCTGAAACGGTTGAGATAATTCTTCAGCTCTTCGCTGTACAGCGGGTTGAGCGGCAGCAGTTCCTTGATCGCGTTGATCAGGGCCATGCCGTAGGCCTTCACTTCATCGGTCGGCTCATTGGGCTGCTGCGGGTATTCGACTTCTACCAGATACGGCGGGCGATGATGCTTGAGCCAGGTACGGATGCGCACCCGGCTGAGGCCCTGCGCGACGAACTGTAAACGACCATTTTCACGACTGGCGTGGTGAACCTTGACCAGAGTGCCGTACTCGGGGAGTGCGTCAGTCTTGAAGTGGCGTGGATCTTCCTGCGGAGTGTCCATGAAGAACAGCGCCAGCGAATGATGCTCGGACTTGCTGACCAGCTCCAGCGTTTCGGCCCACGGCTCTTCATTGACGATGACAGGCAGGACCTGCGCCGGAAAGAACGGACGGTTGTGGATCGGAATGATGTAAACCTTGTCGGGCAGGTTCTGGCCGGGCAAGGCCAGCGAGGTGCTGTCGGAACTCAGAGACACGTCGTGCTCGTCTGCGTCATTGGGCAAGTCTGGCGAGTCTGTCTGCTGGTCGCTCATGGGGCACCTGAGAAGTTGAACATGGCTCTTAGATGGGGCAGCGGCTCTCAGGTTTCAATAGTCTTGGTCGATAGTCTGTAAAGCGGTTGGAAAACCGTTATTTATTAGCGGGCCTGTCAGGGCTGACAAGAACGGGCTTACTTCATTTACAGCGCTGCCGGTATGGGTTGAATCAGGCATGACCAACGTATTTATTTCTGCATTAGTGGCGGGACTGTGGATAGCATCGGCTGCAAACGCATCGGCTTCCAGCTTTACTGCCCAGGTAATGGACAAGGAAGGCAAGCCCCTTGCAGATGCGGTGGTAACGCTCAAAGGGCCGTCCGATCCTTCACCTATCGTGTTGAAGGCGTCAATGGACCAGCGTGATCAGGAGTTTGCACCACATGTACTGGCCGTCCACGCCGGCACCCAGGTCAAGTTTCCCAACAGCGACAACATCCGCCACCAGGTCTACTCCTTTTCTCCGGCCAAGCGCTTCGAGTTGCGGCTTTACGAGGGCGTGCCCTCGGATCCGCTGTTGTTCGACAAGCCCGGCGTGGTGGTGCTGGGCTGCAACATCCACGACTGGATGGTCGGTTACATCTACGTCACCGACGATTCATGGTTCGGCGTGACCGACAGAAACGGCCTGCTCAAGCTGGATCAGGTGCCGGCCGGGCATTATGCCGCCACCCTCTGGCATCCGCGCATCGCGGACATGCAGCCTGTATCGGGCGGCGAGTTCGAGGTGCCGGCGGCAGGCCTCACCCAGCGTTTCAACCTGGCGGTCGAAGTGGAGGCCGAGGACAAACCCGGCAAGCCCGCACCGGGCCGCTTCGGTGACGCCTTCCACGAGGCCACGCATGAATGAAATTTAAAGCCAGCTTTCAGGCGCGCATCGCCGGGGTTCTGATTGTCCTGTTGCTGATTGTCGTGAGTGCGGTTTATCTCGCCGTCAAGGTTGCAACGGGCGATGCGGTGCGTACTCAGGCCCAGGCACAACTGGAAGTGGGTAGCCGCGTGTTCGAACGGCTGATCGATCTGCGCGGCAAACGTCTGCGTGACACGGTGCAGTTGGTGGCCGCCGATTTTGGCTTTCGCGACGCCGTGGCCAGTGCCGATTCCTCGACCATTCGCTCGGTGTTGCTCAACCATGGCAAACGCATCAACGCCAGCGACATGTTCCTGCTGGGCATGGATGGCGTGGTGATTGCCAGCACCGTGCCGAAAGTCCCCGAGGGTTCCAGATTTGTCTATGACCAGGCCCTGCGCAACGCCAAACGTGCCGGTCAGTCAGTGCTCATTGTGCCCGGCGGCGGAGACCCTCATTTGCTGGTGGAGGCCACCGTTCTCGCGCCATTGCCGATCGGCCGCGTGGTCATGGGCTTTACCATCGACAGCGATATTGCCGAAGAACTGCGTTCGCTCAGCGGTCTGGAAGTGTCTTTTCTCACCGTAGAAGACGGTAAGACCGGTGATCTGATCAGTACCCAGCCAGCGGCCCTGCACGCGGGTTTGATCGAGCTGATGCGCAGCTCCTCGGAAGGCCAGATGTTGCTGACCGAGCAATCGAACCTTAACTTTCTCAGTCAGACCCTGATGCTCGCCAACACCAGCAATGGCGGCGACGGGCAGGTCATCGCGCTGTTGCAGAGCCCTCTGGACAAGGCCTATCAGGCATTCGCGCCACTGAATCAAAAGATCTTCTGGATTTCCATGGCCGCCCTGGTGGCCTCGCTGATCGGCACACTGGCGCTGGCGCGAAGCGTCTCGCTGCCGGTACGGGCCCTGGCCACGGCGGCCAAACGTATTGGTGATGGCGACTATAAAACGCCGGTCGCGCTGGTGCGTAGCGATGAACTCGGCATGCTCGCCGACGCGATCAACACCATGCAGCAGGGCATTGCCGTGCGCGAGGGGCAATTGGCCCACAACGCCCTGCACGACAATCTGACCGGGCTGCCCAACCGGGCGCTGGTGATGGAGCGTCTGGGCAGTTCGATTGCGGCACATCGCGGGGTTGCCCTGTTGTCTCTGAGCATCGAGAACCTCGCCACGATCAGCGAAAGCGTGAGCGCCGAAGGTGTTGACCAGTTGTTACGGCAGGCGGGTCAGCGCCTGCAAGGTAATCTGCGCGCCGGCGATACCGTGGCGCTTCTGGGGGCCAACGAGTTTCTGCTGCTACTGGACAACACGTCCAGCGCTGGCGCGGTGGGCATGGCAGACGCTGTGCAGCGTCTGCTCAGTGAGCCGCAGCGTATCGACAATCATGAGCTAGAGCTTGAGTGCTGCATTGGTATCACGGTCTACCCGGAACACGGTGATTCCGCCCAGGAATTGCTCAGCCGTGCGGCAATTGCCCGCAAGGATGCCACGTTCCTTCCCGGTCGCCTGCAGATCTATCAGGATGGACGTGACCTGGCCCACCAGCGGCAGATCACGCTCATTCGTGACCTGCGCAAGGCCGCGCAGAATGGCGAACTATCGCTGCATTACCAGCCCAAGCTGGATATTCGTCAGGGCTATGTGCGTCAGGCCGAAGCGTTGTTGCGCTGGGCTCATCCGCAGTTCGGCAGTGTCTCGCCCGCCGAATTCATCGTCCTCGCCGAGCGCACCGGAAGCATTTACCTGCTGACCAACTGGGTGATCGAAGAGGCAATGCGCCAGTTGGCCGTATGGCGCCAGCGCGGTCTGGTCCTGCAGGTGTCGGTGAACATTTCCGCTGATGACCTGCTGGGTGATGACCTGGTCGGCTATGTCGTGAAACTGCTCAAGCAATACGCCGTGCCTGCCGAACAACTGTTATTCGAGATCACCGAAAGTGCAGTCATGAGCGAACCGGAAAAGGCACTGATCGTCCTGCATCGCCTGCGCGATTGCGGCATCAGCCTGTCGATCGACGATTTCGGTACCGGTTACTCGTCATTGGCGCACTTGAAGCGTCTGCCCGTGCAGGAGCTGAAAATCGATCAGTCTTTCGTGCGCAACCTGGATGAAACCAGTGAAGACGCAGTGATCGTGCGGTCGACCATTGAAATGAGCCACAACCTCGGACTGAAGGTGGTGGCAGAGGGTGTCGAGTACCAACACAGCCTGGACCTGCTCCGGCGTTGGCACTGCGATACGGCCCAGGGTTACCTGATCAGTCGACCGCTGACCGCGTCGGCATTCGAGGCATGGATTGCCACGTACCAGGCGTCACCCGGTCTTATGGTGAATTAATTCATGTTGCACAAAACATCGCTGCTGTTAGGGTCTTTGCTGGTGGGTATGGCGGGCGTTGCTCCGACGCCCGCTTTGGGCGACAACGGCCGGTTGATCGCCACGGGCGGCGCGACCAGCATTGAAGGGAGCGCCGGCGGCGGCATAACCCCGTGGGCGGTGATCACCGGCTACAGCGAGCAAGGCGAGTGGGGTGCTACCGCCTTCGCCACGCACGTGAATCTGCCGGACTACAACCTTGATGTGGCAGGCCTGGCGGTCGCCTATGGCAATCGCGTGGAGTTTTCCTATGCGCATCAGCGTTTCGATATCAGCAACCTGCAGCACAGGCTCAGCCTGCCGGACGATAACCTCAGTCAGGACGTGTTCGGCGTCAAGGTACGGCTGTTCGGCGACCTGATCTACGAAAGCCTGCCGCAGGTTTCTCTGGGTGTGCAGTACAAGCATCAGAACGATTTCCTGATCCCCAGCCTGGTCGGTGCCCGGCGTGACTCGGATGTCGAAGGCTACCTGACGGCCAGCCGGTTGCTCATGGGCGCGGCATTCGGCTACAACGTCGTGGTCAACGGCGGCGTGCGTTACAGCCGCGCCAACGAAACCGGACTGTTGGGGTTTGGCGGCGATCGCCGCGACAGCCGCAGCCTGCTCAAGGAGGGTTCGGTGGCGGTGCTGTTCAATCCCCGCTGGGCGCTGGGCGTCGAATATCGCGAGAAGCCGGACAACCTGTCGTTTGCAGGCGAGAGTGACTGGGCCGATGTGTTTCTCGGCTATTTTCCCAACAAGCACCTGTCCGTGGTCCTGGCTTACGCCCGTTTGGGAGAAATCGCCACGCTGGACAACCAGAACGGTACCTATTTGTCTGTGCAGGGGAGTTTTTGATGAGGCGCTTGCTGATAGCCATGATGCTGACGCTGCTGGCCGGTTGCGCGCAGCAGCAACAACCACCCAAGGATGACAGCCTCTACCAGGACCTGGGTCAGCGTGCCGGTATCCAGCGCATCGTCGAAGGCATGCTGATAAACGTGGCCAGGGATCAGCGGATCGTCGAGCACTTCAGGAAAGTCGACATCGTGCGGCTGCGCGACAAACTGGTCGAGCAACTCTGCGTCGAGTCCGGCGGCCCGTGTCGCTATACCGGCGACAGCATGGCCGAGGCGCACAAGGGCCAGAACCTGACGCCCAGCGATTTCAACGCGCTGGTCGAAGACCTGATCGCCTCGATGGACACCGAAAAGGTCCCGGTCCCCGCACAAAACCGCCTCATCGCCCGTCTGGCACCGATGCGCGGCGAAGTGATCGGCAAGTAAGTCGTAGCCTGGATCTTAAGAAATAGAACGCTCGTGTAGGAGCGAACTTGTTCGCGAAGAGGGCGCTTGAGCAGCAGAAATGTTGTGAATGTACAGGCCCTTTCGCGGACAAGTCCGCTCCTACAGAAACCGGGTTTCACACCGAGTGCGAGTTGACTCGTTTGTAGCGTGGCATGCGCTGCCGGGCGCTACGAAATCGGACGCTTGTGCAGGCGCGAACTTGTTCGCGAAGAGGGCGTTTGGGCAGCAGAAATGTTGTGAATGTACAGGCCCTTTCGCGGACAAGTCCGCTCCTACAGAAACCGGGTTTCACACCGAGTGCGAGTTGACTCGTTTATAGCGTGGCATGCGCTGCCGGGCGCTACGAAATCGGACGCTTGTGCAGGCGCGAACTTGTTCGCGAAGAGGGCGTTGGGGCAGCAGAAATGTTGTGAATGTACAGGCCCTTTCGCGGACAAGTCCGCTCCTACAGAAACCGGGTTTCACATCGAGTGCGAGTTGACTCGTTTATAGCGTGGCATGCGCTGCCGGGCGCTACGAAATCGGACGCTTGTGCAGGCGCGAACTTGTTCGCGAAGAGGGCGTTTGGGCAGCAGAAATGTTGTGAATGTACAGGCCCTTTCGCGGACAAGTCCGCTCCTACAGAAACCGGGTTTCACACCGAGTGCGAGTTGACTCGTTTGTAGCGTGGCATGCGCTGCCGGGCGTTACGAAATCGGACGCTTGTGCAGGCGCGAACTTGTTCGCGAAGAGGGCGTTGGGGCAGCAGAAATGTTGTGAATGTACAGGCCCTTTCGCGGACAAGTCCGCTCCTACAGAAACCGGGTTTCACATCGAGTGCGAGTTGACTCTTTTATAGCGTGGCATGCGCTGCCGGGCGTTACGAAATCGGACGCTCCTGTAGGAGCGAACTTGTTCGCGAAGAGGGCGTTTGGGCAGCAGAAATGTTGTGAATGTACAGGCCCTTTCGCGGACAAGTCCGCTCCTACAGAAACCGGGTTTCACACCGAGTGCGAGTTGACTCGTTTATATAGCGTGGCAGCGAGAGTGATCCAGCCCACCTCAACTCAACCGCGTCAGATACCCCGGCACTTCCTGCTCCGGCAATACCGACAGGACTTTCAGGCGTTGCAGCATGCGCTGCCGGGCGCGCAGCAGGTGTTCCTTGAGGTTCAGGGCGGCGGCGTCGAAGGCACCGTGCAGCAGCAATTCGATGATCAGCCGATGTTCGGCCAGCATCGCTTCATCGGCGCCAATGCTCAGCAGGCGATAGAAAATCCGGTTGATGATCATCGGGCTCTGCGCCTGGCTGATCAGCATGGCGATCTTGCGGTTTTGCAGGCCGCCCAGGCATTGCTGATGCAGGTCGTCCTCAAGGCGCTCGATTTCCTCAAGGCTGCACTGTTCGGCGTTTTGCGCCTCGACGACCCTGGCCAGCATTGCCTCCAGGGTTTCGCGGCTCAGCTGTGGCGCCGTCTGGCGCAAGGCTTCGGGCTCAAGGCAGGCACGCAGTTCGTAGTCTTCAGTGATTTCCCGGGCCGTCAGCGGCCCCGCCAGCCATTGCGAGTAAGGCTCTTTTTCCACCAGGCCGCGATCGCGCAGACGCATCAGCGCCTCACGAACCACTGCGCGGCTCACTCCGTAATGCTGCGCGGCGCTCTGTTCATCCAGCCGGTAGTGACCAAACGCGATACAGGCCGACAATGCCGCACCGATCTCATCATGAATACGTTCGCCGAGCGGGCGGGTGTCGACCAGTTCTTCACTGCTGTCCAGCCCGAACTGCTTGTGGCTCAGGCTCAGGCGCAGCGGCTCGACTTCCTGCGCGTCAGGATTGACCAGATAACCCCGACCGTCGAAACGGCTGATCAAGCCTTCTTCATGCAGCAGATTGAGCGCCTTGCGCACCGGCACCCGGCTGGTGCCGAACAGTTCTGCCAGCGGTGCTTCAAGCAGTACCAGTCCATTGGCGGCCGCGCCCGAGACGATAGCGTTACGCAACACCTCGCGGATCATGGCGTAGCGCGACGCGGTGCGCGGGTCCTCTTCTGACATCGGTTTCATACACTTCTGGCGGTTGACGGACGATTCTCGCACAGAAGCGCTGTTGTCACCTTGGCACACGTCCTTATGCTCGTTCATGGGGCCCCCGTTACTTTTCTGCACTGAAATGTACCTTTTATAAAAGATACATTATTTCTTTATGACGATCTGGTGCGCCGGCGAAGCTTTATCGCAACTGATTGATGCCTTTGCAAAAAGGTTTCTAGTACGGCGGTTCCAGCGCGAAAGGGCCATCAGCTCGATCGGGTCAGGGCGTCGCGACGTGCAGATTGGCATGGAACCTGCCTTTGTTAAATGTACATTTTATTAATAAGTACATTTTTAAAGGTGTGATGTGCATGACCGATACCGGGAGTCACAGCGTTACCCGTGATGCCTGCGCACTGGCCGAGGATTTTGCTCAGGGGCGCAGTGACCCTGTGCAGGCTCTGGACAAGGCACTGCAACAGGCAGAAACCGCCGATCATGTGTTCATTTCCATGAGTATCGAACGGGCACGTCGGGAAGCTGAAGCGTCTGCGGCCCGCTGGCAGCAAGGGCAGCCATTGAGCCCCTTCGACGGCGTGCCCATCGCCTGGAAGGATCTTTTCGACGTGGCAGGCAGCGTCACAACCGCCGGTGCCGCGGTGCGCAACAACCTTTCGCCCGCGCTGCTGGATGCGCCGAGTGTCGGGCTGCTGGCAAGGTCCGGGATGGTCAGCCTGGGCAAGACCAACCTCAGTGAATTCGCTTATTCAGGGCTGGGCCTGAACCCGCATTTCGGCACGCCGATCAACCCCAACAGCGACAGCTCGCCGCGCATTCCGGGCGGTTCGTCTTCGGGTTCGGCAGTCGCCGTGGCCAACGGAACAGTACCGATTGCAATGGGCACCGATACCGCCGGTTCTATTCGTGTGCCGGCAGCGCTCAATGGCCTGGTGGGGTTTCGCAGCACCAGCCGCCGCTACAGCCGCGACGGCGTTTTCCCGCTGGCGCTGACGCTGGACAGCGTCGGGCCACTGACCCGCAGCGTGCGCGACGCTCTGGTGATTGACGATCTGCTCTGTGCGCGCAGCAAACCTTCATCGCTGATACCACGCAGCCTGGCCGGTCAGCGTTTTCTGCTCGATCAGGCGGTGCTGGAAGACGAGCGGGTCACGCCGGCCGTTCGCGACAACCTGTTACGTGCCGTCGAAGCCTTGCGTGCAAGTGGCGCGCTGATCGAGGTCAAGCCTTGCCAGGCATTTCAGGCCACCTTGCTGTTGATCCAGCAACAGGGCTGGCTTGGCGCAGCCGAAGCGTTCGCGCTGCATCAGGCGTTGCTCGACAGCGACGCCGCCAGCCAGCTCGACCCCAGGGTTCGCAAGCGCCTGGAGGCCGCCCGTTCCATGCCGGCCAGCCTGCTGGTCAATCTGTATGCCGCGCGCGAGCGCTTGCAGGAGCAGTTGACCCTCGAACTGGACGGCGCGCTGCTGATTACCCCGACCGTGGCCCATGTGGCGCCGCCGCTCGTACCGCTGCTCAAGGACGACGATCTGTTCGTTCAAACCAACCTCGCCACGCTACGCCTGACCATGCCCGGCAGCCTGCTGAACATGCCCGGCGTGTCATTGCCCAGCGGCCGCGATGCCTCGGGCCTGCCCACCGGGCTGTTGCTCAGCGCACCGGCAGGCGAAGACGCACGGCTGCTGCGTGCGGCGCTGACCGTGGAGTCATTGATCGCAGCCCCTTGAACACGTTTTGCAATGCCAACCGGCCCGCGTGCCGTACCGCGCGAAACCGATCTGATTAACCCGTGGGAGAACAACGATGGCCAAAGAAATTCTGTGTGCGTTTGGTGTGGATGTGGATGCCGTTGCCGGCTGGCTGGGCTCCTATGGTGGCGAGGATTCGCCGGACGACATTTCCCGCGGCCTGTTCGCCGGTGAAGTCGGCGCGCCGCGTCTGCTCAAGCTGTTCGAGCGTTACGGTCTGCGCACCACCTGGTTCATTCCGGGGCACTCCATGGAGACCTTCCCCGAGCAGATGAAAGCCGTGGCGGATGCCGGGCATGAAATCGGTGTGCATGGTTACAGCCATGAAAACCCGATTGCGATGACCCCGGAGCAAGAGGAGATCGTCCTCGACAAGTCCATTGACCTGATCACGCAAATGACCGGCAAACGTCCGACCGGCTATGTCGCGCCATGGTGGGAGTTCAGCAACGTCACCAACGAGCTGCTGCTCAAGAAAGGCATCAAGTATGACCACAGCCTGATGCACAACGACTTCCACCCTTACTACGTTCGGGTGGGCGACAAGTGGACCAAAATCGATTACAGCCAACATCCGGATACCTGGATGAAGCCTCTGGTGCGTGGCGAAGAAACCGATCTGGTGGAAATCCCGGCCAACTGGTACCTGGACGATCTGCCGCCAATGATGTTCATCAAGAAGGCGCCGAACAGCCACGGTTTCGTCAACCCTCGGCACCTGGAAGAAATGTGGCGCGACCAGTTCGACTGGGTCTATCGCGAACATGAACACGCTGTATTCACCATGACCATTCACCCGGACGTGTCTGGTCGCCCGCAAGTGCTGCTGATGCTGGAGCGCTTGATCGAGCACATTCAAAGCCATGCTGGCGTCAAGTTCGTCACTTTCGACGAGATTGCCGACGACTTCGTGCGTCGCAACCCCCGTACCCGCTGATTCATTGCCCTGTCCGAGGCGTCACTCATGTCCATTTACAATAAGCTCGACCTGACCGGCTGGAAACCTGAGCAACTGACTCCGGAGCAAGTACGGTTCGCCACATGGATTGCGTTTTTCGCGTGGGTGTTTGCGGTATATGACTTCATTCTGTTTGGCACGCTGTTACCGGAAATCGGTCGGCATTTCAGCTGGAGTGAGGTCGAACAGGCCGAAATCGCGACCTGGGTCGCAGTCGGCACCGCGGTGGTGGCTCTGGCCATCGGCCCGCTGGTAGATCGCCTGGGACGGCGCGTGGGTATCATTTTTACCGTGAGTGGCTCGGCGATCTGCTCGGCGCTCACGGCCATCGGCGGAGCGTGGGGCAAGTCGCCCCTGATCCTCATTCGTTCGCTGGGCGGTCTGGGTTATGCAGAGGAAACGGTCAACGCGACCTACCTGAGCGAAATCTATGCTGCATCCGACGACCCGCGACTGACCAAGCGCCGTGGCTTCATCTACAGCCTGGTGCAGGGCGGCTGGCCGGTCGGTGCGCTGATCGCGGCCGGTCTGACGGCGGTGCTGTTGCCGGTCATCGGCTGGCAGGGTTGCTTCGTCTTTGCTGCGATCCCGGCCATCGTCATCGCGATCCTGGCGCGCAAGCTCAAGGAGAGTCCGCAGTTTCAGATCCATCAACGCATCACCCAATTGCGCAAGAAGGGCGACCTCAGCCAGGCGAAGGCCGTGGCGCAGACTTACGGGGTGGATTACGAAGAACACAGCAAGGCCGGTATCGGCGCTGCCTTTCGCGGTTCGTCGCGTCGCGCGACCCTGGTGATCGGTGCTGCGATCCTGCTCAACTGGGCGGCCATTCAGGTGTTCAGTGTGCTGGGTACGACGGTGATCGTCAGCGTCCACCACATCTCGTTCGAGAACTCGCTGATCATTCTGGTGCTGTCCAACCTGGTGGGCTATTGCGGCTACCTGTGTCACGGCTGGATGGGTGACCGGATCGGTCGCCGTAATGTCATCGGCCTCGGCTGGATGTTCGGCGGCCTGGCGTTTGCCGGCATGCTTTACGGGCCAAGCAACATGGTGACGGTGGTCGGCTTGTACAGCCTGGGGCTGTTCTTCCTGATCGGCCCTTACTCGGCGGCATTGTTCTTCATCAGCGAAAGCTTCCCGACCAGCATTCGTGCCACGGGCGGCGCAATCATCCATGCCATGGGCCCGCTCGGTGCCGTGGTCGCAGGCTTTGGTGCCACATCGGTACTGAGCGCCGGCGGCGACTGGCAGACCTCGGCGTTGTACTTCGGCGCAGTGCCTTGCTTCCTGTCGGGTGCGCTGATGTTCGCGGCTAAACACGTGCGACCTGAAACGGTGAAATGAGGAGCAGCACATGACGCGTAAAGTTGCAGTGATAACCGGTGCCGCCAGTGGCATTGGTCAGGCCCTGGCAGTGGCTTTTGCCCGCCAGGGGGTGGCGGTGGCAGGCGGGTTCTATCCGGCTGATCCGCATGATCCGGACGAAACCCGCAGGCTGGTGGCGGAGGCGGGCGGCGAATGCCTGATGCTGCCACTGGACGTGACCTTCACCGAGTCGGTCGATGACCTGGCCGCGCAGGCGGTCAAGGCATTCGGCCGCATCGACTACGCGGTTGCCAATGCCGGATTGTTGCGCCGCGCGCCGTTGCTGGAAATGACCGACGAGCGCTGGAACGAGATGCTCGACGTCGACCTGACCGGCGTGATGCGTACCTTCCGCGCCGCCGTCCGGCACATGGGTGAGGGCGGGGCGCTGGTGGCGATTTCCTCGATTGCCGGCGGTGTGTATGGCTGGCAGGACCATTCCCATTACGCAGCGGCCAAGGCCGGCGTACCTGGGCTGTGCCGGTCACTGGCGGTGGAGCTCGCCCCGAAGGGCATCCGTTGCAACGCGGTGATTCCCGGCTTGATCGAGACGCCGCAATCGCTGGACAGCACGAACTCGCTGGGGCCGGAAGGTCTGGCGCAGGCGGCCAAAGCCATCCCGCTGGGCCGGGTCGGTGGAGCGGATGAAGTCGCTGCGCTGGTGCGTTTTCTGTGCAGCGATGAAGCCAGTTACCTGACCGGGCAAAGCATCGTGATCGACGGTGGCCTGACCGTGCGCTGGCCCGAGTAGATCGATTCGGATCGGGAGCGTGCTCGCGAAGCGTTCAGTACAGACGCCGGGAATGGCGTGCCAGTGACTGAGCGTTCGCGAGCCATACGCCGTGATCCCCAAATCAACCAAGGAATCCGACCCCATGCAGCAACTCAAACAAAAGCGCGCAGTGATCACCGGAGCCGGCAGTGGCATCGGCGCAGCCATCGCCCGCGCCTATGCGGCTGAAGGCGCGCGTCTGGTGCTGGGCGACCGAGACGCCGACAGCCTGGCGAAGATCGCTGCAGAGTGCCGCCAGCTTGGCGCCCAGGTTCAGGAATGCGTGGCCGATGTCGGCAGCGTCGACGGCGCGCAAGCCAGCGTCGATGCCTGTGTCGAACAGTTCGGAGGTATCGACATTCTGGTCAACAACGCGGGCATGCTGACCCAGGCACGTTGCGTCGACCTGACCCTCGATATGTGGAACGACATGCTGCGTATCGACCTGACCAGCGTCTTTGTGGCCAGCCAGCGTGCATTGCCGCACATGATTGCCCAGCGCTGGGGGCGCATCATCAATGTCGCTTCGCAACTGGGTATCAAGGGCGGTGCCGAACTGACCCATTACGCCGCCGCCAAGGCCGGGGTGATCGGTTTCAGCAAGTCCCTGGCGCTGGAAGTCGCCAAGGACAACGTGCTGGTCAACGCCATTGCGCCCGGTCCTATCGAAACCCCACTGGTCGCCGGGATCAGCAGCGCCTGGAAAACCGCCAAGGCTGCCGAGTTGCCGCTGGGCCGCTTCGGTCTGGCCGAAGAGGTCGCCCCGGTGGCGGTGCTACTGGCCAGCGAGCCGGGTGGCAATCTGTTCGTCGGTCAGACACTGGGCCCAAATTCCGGCGACGTCATGCCATGAGCAAACAGCCGGAGAACACCTGATGTGTGGATTGTGCGGGCTGTTGGGAGAGGACGTGCACTGGAGCGATCCGCTGGCGGCAGAACTGCCCCGGCGGCGTGAGCGCTTGCGGCGTATTGCTGCCATCAACAAGGTGGTCGCGCCGTTTCGTCTGAAGGTCGAAGATTTTCAGGGCGTTTCCTATCTTCTGCTCGGGGCCACCGGCAAGCAGGAACTGGCGACCGGTCTGGAGCAGCTCTGGCAGAAGGCCGAGTTGCTGATCGGCCGACCGCTGGATCCGCTTGATTCAGGTCTGCTTGATCATCTGCAGAGGTCATCATGAGCATTGCCCTGAATGTGATTACCGGCTTTCTCGGCAGCGGCAAGACCACATTGCTCAAACGCCTGCTGGCCGATGAAAACATGGGCGACACCGCACTGCTGATCAACGAATTCGGCGATGTCGGTATCGATCATCTGCTGGTTGAAGAGGTCGCACCGGACACCGTGCTGCTGCCCAGCGGTTGTGTCTGTTGCACCGTTCGCGGTGAATTGAAAGACGCGCTGCTCGGTCTTCTGGAGCGGCGTAATCGAGGTGAAATTCCTGCGTTTCGCCGGGTGATTCTGGAGACTACCGGCCTGGCCGATCCGGCACCGATTCTCACCACGCTGAGCAACGACCCGCAACTGCGCGGGCGTTTTCATATCGGCCTGATCGTCACGCTGGTGGACGCCTGCCACGCGACGCTGCAAGAGCGTCTGCATCCGGAGTGGCTGGCGCAGGTCGCGGCGGCGGACCGGCTGCTGTTGAGCAAGACCGATCTGGTCGACGAGTCGGTGCTGGATGGCCTGCGCGAGCATCTGCAAGCACTGAATTTTTCTGCGCCGCTGCTGGATACGGCGGATGTCCACAGCGGCGATCAGTTGTTGCTGGGCGAGGGCATGCGCAGCGACGAACCGGCCGCTGAAGTGACGCGCTGGCAACTGCACCGGGTACTGTCGACCTCCGCGCGGCATGGTGATGCGCAAGTCTGTTGCCTGACGTTCGAGCGCCCTCTGGACTGGGTCGGCTTCGGGGTGTGGCTGTCGATGCTGTTAAGATGCCACGGTGAACGAATCCTCCGCGTCAAAGGGCTGCTCAACGTGAACGACAATCAGGCTCCCATCGTGATTCATGGTGTGCAGCATTGCCTGCATGCGCCGGTGCACCTTGCCGCCTGGCCGGGCGAGGATCGCACCTCACGGCTGGTGTTCATCCTGCGCGGTCTCGATCCCGATCTGCTGCGTCGTTCGTTTGAAGTCTTCTCCGGCAGCTTCGCGCCGCCGCTCGGCGAGTCTTCAGCATGACCATCACCTTGCGTGTGCTGGGCACCTCCGTGACCCTGCTGGAGTCTTTGCGTGAGCGGGCCGAGCAGGAGCTGGGGATCAAGCTGGTCTACCAGATTCACGACGTGCAAACCGCGCAACGCATCGCGGTCATGCAGCCAGACAGCTACGACCTTTACGATCAGTGGTTTCATAACGTCGATTTCGTCTGGCCTGCGCGGGCGATTCAACCCATCGACACGCGGCGCATCGCGCTGTGGCACGAAATCAACGACCTGCCCAAGCAGGGCCGGCTGCGGCCTACCGATCAGCCTGGTAGCGGCAGTGTGCCCAGCGAGCGTTTGTTCGTGCAGCACGACGGCAGCCTGGGCAGTGCGGTGACCGAGCGCATCAGCATGTTGCCGCTGACCCATAACGCCGACAGCTTCGCCTATCGCCCCGAGCGCTTGCCGGATGGCTTGAGCTCTGCGGACGAAAGCTGGGGCTGGTTGCTCGACCCTGTATGGGGCGGGCGCATCGCCTTGCAGAGTGACGCGGCCATCGGCGCGCTGGATGCCGCCCTGGCTGTGCAGGGGGCGGGGCTGGCGAGCTTCAAGGACATCGGCAACATGAGCATCGAAGAGATCGATCGGCTCGCTGATGTGCTGGTGCGCAAACAGCAGCAAGGGCATTTTGGTGCGTTCTGGTCAGGTGACGAAGAAGCCGCCGAACTGATGCTCAGCCCGAACATCGATATTCAGAGCCTCTGGTCACCGACCCTGGTCAGGCTGCACCGTGCGGGGGTCAAGTACCGCGTGGCGGTGCCCAAGGAAGGTTATCGCGGCTGGTTTGGCGGGCTTTCCCTGTCACGTCACGCCAAGGGTCCGGTGCTGGATGCCGCCTATGCGTACCTGAACTGGTGGCTGTCGGGCTGGCCCGGCGCAGTGATGGCGCGGCAGGGCTATTACATTGGCAACCCGGCACGCAGCCGTGATCACCTCAGCGCTGCCGAATGGGATTACTGGTACGCCGGCCTGCCTGCCCGCGAACAACTGCTCGGCAGCGACGGCTTGCCGCTGATCGACGCCGGAGAGGTCCGCGACGGCGGCTCCTACGAAGAACGCATGGGCCACATCGCCGTGTGGAATTCGGTCATGAACGAGCACAACTACCTGGTCCGCCGCTGGAACGACATCCTGCGCGCCAGTGACAAAAGCAGCGCCAAAGCGCGCTAGCCATAGGCACTGGGGAGCGGACGCAGAACGTGCGCAACGGTAATCGTGTGAACCCTATCGTGCCAATGCTCCGCGTTGACATGCATTTCGTGACGCTCCGCGTCACAGATCTGCGCCGCATATTCAAGAGAGGACGCAGAGCGTCCGGAACGGCATTCCCACGCTGGAGCGTGCGCAACGATAGTCGTGTGAACACTATCGTGCCAATGCTCCGCGTTGGCATGCATTTCGTGACGCTCCGCGTCACAGATCTACGCCGCGCCGTACATTCACGAGAGGACGCAGAGCGTCCAGAACGGCATTCCCACGCTGGAGCGTGCGGAACGATGATCGTGTGAACCCTATCGTGCCAATGCTCCGCGTTGGCATGCATTTCGTGACGCTCCGCGTCACAGATCTGCGCCGCGCCGCATATTCAAGAGAGGACGCAGAGCGTCCGGAACGGCATTCCCACGCAGAGCGTGCGGAACGATAGTCGTGTGAACCCTATCGTGCCAATGCTCCGCGTCACAGATCTGCGCTGCGCCGCACACTCAAGAGAGGACGCAGAGCGTCCGGAACGGCATTCCCACGCTGGAGCGTGCGCAACGATAATCGTGTGGGAGAGCGCACAGATCCGCAGCCCGGCCTGGTAGCTGGCGCCACTGAAATCAAGTTTCAGTGGCGACAAAAAAAAGCGGCTACCTCTCGGTAGCCGCTTTTCATTGACCTCAGCAACGCATTACTTCGGCAGTTTGAACGCCATCACGTAGTCACCCTGTTTGGTGCCCAGTGAGCCGTGACCGCCTGCAACGACCAGCACGTATTGCTGACCGTCCTTGCCGGTGTAGGTCATCGGGGTGGTTTGCGCACCTGCTGGCAGGCGGGCTTCCCACAACTGCTTGCCGTTACGCACGTCATAAGCACGCAGGTACTGGTCAAGCGTAGCGCTCATGAACGCCAGGCCGCTGGCGGTTGTGAACGTACCACCCAGGCTTGGAACGCCCATGGTCAGCGGAAGCGGGATCGGCGAGCTGTCGCGCACGGTGCCGTTCTTGTGCATCCAGATGGTTTTTTGGGTGGTCAGGTCGACAGCCGCCACGTAACCCCATGCAGGTGCCTGGCAAGGCAGGCCCATCGGCGACAGCAGTGCTTCCAGGATCACACCATAAGGCGCGCCCTTGTTCGGCTGTACGCCTTCGGTTTCGCTCTTGCGGCCCGGGCCGCCTTCAACTTCGGCAGAAGGCACCAGCTTCGAACGGAAAGCCATGTAGTTAGGATTGACGAAGGCGATCTGACGCACCGGGTCGACGGAAATACCACCCCAGTCGAACACACCGAAGTTGCCCGGATAAACGATCGAACCCTGCAGCGAAGGCGGGGTGAACGGACCATCGTAGCGCAGCGACTTGAAGTCGATCCGGCACATCATCTGGTCAAACGGTGTCACGCCCCACATGTCGCGCTCTTTAAGCGGCGGCGGCATGAAGTTCAGGTCGGACTTGGGCTGGGTTGGCGAGGTGTGATCACCCGCGACAGCGCCTTGCGGGACCGGCACTTCATTGATCGGCACGATCGGTTTGCCGGTGCTACGGTCCAGGACGTAGATGCTGCCCTGCTTGGTCGACGCCAGTACGGCGGGTTTGATGCCGTCAGCGGTTTTCATGTCCAGCAGGGTCGGCTGACCACCGACGTCCATGTCCCACAGGTCGTGGTGAGTGAACTGGTAGTCCCAGCGCACGCGGCCGGTTGCGATGTCCAGTGCAACCAGGCCCGCGCTGTACTTCTCGGACTCTGGCGTACGGTCGCCGCCCCACTGGTCAGGCGTCTGGTTACCCATCGGCAGGTAGATCATGCCGAGCTTTTCATCGACGCTGAACATGGACCACATGTTCGGCGAGTTGCGCGTGTAGATCTTGCCTTCGGCAATCGGCGCAGTTTCTTCCGGATTGCCGCTGTCCCAGTTCCACACCAGACGGCCAGTGTGTACGTCATAGGCGCGGATCACGCCGGACGGCTCGTCCATGGAAACGTTGTCAGTGACGTGGCCACCGATAATCACCAGGTCCTTGGTGACCGCCGGTGGCGACGTGGAGTAGTAGCCGCCCGGAGCGAAGGTGCCCATGTTGGCGGTCAGGTCAACCGAACCCTTGTTGCCGAAGTCTTCGCACATCTTGCCGGTGTCGGCGTTCAGCGCGATCAGACGGGTGTCGGCAGTCGGCAGGAAGATTCTGCGCGGGCAGGCAGCACTGGCAGTGGCCGTGCCGTCGGCAGCCGGGACCGTCGGGCTTTGCGCCGGGGTGCTGGCGGCATAGGCAGCGTCGTCATGATAGGTGACGCCACGGCAGGTCATGTGCGCCCAACCCTTGAAGTTGGCAGCGTTCTGAGTGCTGAGCTTCGGATCGAAGCGCCAGATTTCCTTGCCCGAATCCGGGTCAAGGGCGATCACCTGACTGTGCGGCGTGCACACGTAGAGCATGCCGTTGACCTTGAGCGGGGTGTTCTCGGCAGTGGTTTCACCTGGGTCATTCGGCCCCGGAATGTCACCCGTGCGATAGGTCCAGGCCGGCTCCAGCTTGTTGACGTTTTCCGGCGTGATCTGCGCCAGTGGCGAGTAGCGGTCACCGAACGCGGTGCGGCCGTAGGACTGCCAGTCGCCGTCAGGCATCGCTGGGGCGGTGTTGGTCGTGCCAGCCGTCTCGCGATCCAGTTGGCCTTCGATACGACCCGGATTGGTGAACTGGCTTGCCAGTGCGGTCAGGCCGGCCAGCACCACAGCGATGCTCAGTGCACCGGTGCCCATGCGTGCCGGACCGTTGCGCAGTAGCGGCTCGCGGAACCATGGCAGCAGCAACACGATACCCAGGGCGAACCACAGCGCCAGGCGTGGCACCAATTGCCACCAGTCGAGGCCGACTTCCCACAACGACCAGACCGTGCTCGCGAACAGCAGCAGTGCATAAAGGCCCAGCGCAGCCGCACGACCAGTGATCAGCAGCACGCCGGTCACGGCAAAGCCGATACCGGCCAGCAGGTAATACAACGAGCCATCCAGTTGCAGCAGTCGGGCGCCACCGACCAGCAACGCCAGCCCCATCAACAGGATCACCAGCCCGAGCAGGGTCGGTAACAGGCGATTTCTATTTGAAGCACTGTCAGTGCTCATAATGCGAATCTCCGCGAGAAGTAAGTAATTGACATCTTGTTTTAAGCATCGCCTGCCTTGGCGCCATTCCTTGAAGCTGCTTGTTGAGACGAATCGCCGACGGTGGAATTAAACCGTCAGGCAGAGCGCGGTTGCACGTTCGGTCGCGCGGTCATTGAGTCGTAGACCCTTGCCGCCCGAATTCGTGCATAGGCTTTTGTCCGAAGGAACATCTGCAGAAGGGGGAATCTTCAATCCTTAACCCGGCAATGATAGGGCGCTAACGATTTTTCTAAAAGAGAAAAACCTGACATGGATCATTGCGAGGCCGGCAATAGTGCTGCAGGCCGACTGTGTTTTATCAAGGCGTGGCGCTTACAATGGCAGACTTTCGGAACGCACCTGCGTACTCCGGAGATCCGTTCAGGTTCGTCTCTTCTTCATCCGTTTCAAGGCTCATCATGACAACACCCCACTCCGACCCGTTGCACGGCGTCACGCTGGAGCAGATCCTCAGCGCGCTGGTCGAACATTACGAATGGTCCGGCCTTGCCGAGCGCATCGATATTCGCTGCTTCAAAAGCGATCCGAGCATCAAGTCCAGTCTGACCTTCCTGCGCAAGACACCCTGGGCGCGGGAGAAGGTCGAAGCGCTGTATGTGAAGTTGCATCGCAGCAAGGGCTGGTAACAGGCCCGCCAGAACAGCCCGGCATGGAGGCCGGCACTCAAGGATACCGATAGATGCTCAGCGAACATCCACAACCTGCGCAGGGACAGCGCTATTACGCCCTCGTGGCTGCTTGCCTCGGCTGGTCGGGACTGGTGATTCAGCTTTACCTGATCCTGATTGGTCGTTATGCCGATCACGCCAGTCTGCTGGGTGGGCTGGTACGCTTTTCAAGTTTCTTCACCGTACTGACCAACATGCTTGTAGCGGTCGCGCTGAGTTGCGCCCTGACGACACAGCAGTCGGCAGGCCACCGGTTCTTCCGGCATCCGGTGGTATGCGGCGGCATTGCGGTAAGCATCGCGCTGGTGGGCATCGCCTACAACATCCTGCTGCGCCACTTGTGGCACCCGGAAGGCTGGCAGTGGGTGGCCGACGAACTGCTGCACGACATAATGCCGCTGGCGTTCGTGATTTACTGGTGGCTGTACGTGCCCAAGGGCGCGCTGCGTCTGGGCCATGTAGCGCTCTGGGCGATCTATCCGATCGTCTACTTCGCCTATGTCCTGCTACGGGGCCACATGTTCGGTGATTACCTGTACCCGTTCATCGATGTCGGTACGATCGGTTTTCCGAAGGCATTCATCAACGCGCTGGGTGTGCTGCTCGGTTTCGTGCTCATTGCATTGTTGTTGCTGGGCGTCGATAAACGGGCGTCTCGTCGTACGCTGTGAGTCGCCCGGTCCTGCTCATTCTTCAGTGCTGTCCAGCTTCCAGTAACCGGCGGCCTTGACGAATTCCTCTTCCAGGCCGAACTCGTCGAGCAGTACACGACGTAGCTTGCGTGACTGCGCGGATTCGGTCGCGACCCAGGCGTACAGCTTGCCCTCGGGCATCTCCAGGCGCCGCGTGACGTCCAGCAGATTCTGTTCGCCGCGTACAATCCAGATCACGTCGACCTGCGCGGCGCTGTAGAACACCTGCTGTTCCTGCGGGTTGGCAACCTCGACCACCACCAGCGCAGCGCGGTTGGCGGGCAGCGCTTCGAGGCGTCGGGCGATGGCGGGAATGGCTGTTTCGTCGCCGATCAGCAGGTAGCTGTCGAACATGTCCGGCACCACCATCGAACCCTTCGGCCCGGCGATGTGCAGGAATTGCCCGGGCGCTGCCTGAGCGGCCCAGGTGGCCGCCGGGCCTTCGCCGTGCAGCACGAAATCGATATCCAGTTCCCCGGTTTTTTCGTCGTAGCGACGCGGCGTGTAATCGCGCATCGGCGGGCGCGGCGTGTCCTTGTCACCGGCAGGGTTGAGGTTTTCCAAGGCGGCCTGTTCTTCTGCCGTTTGCGGGAAGAACAGTTTGACGTGGTCATCCGTGCCCAGGCTGATGAAACCCGCCAGCTCCGGCCCCTGCAAGGTAATGCGGCGCATCAGGGGTGTCAGTTCCGTGACCCTCACCACCTGCAGCTTGCGTCGCTTGATTTCATGCATGACGCGATGGATTGACTGGGGCGAATTCATGCCGACTCCTCCGAGGCAGGTTTAGGCCCATCGACGACAGCCTTGGCCGTGCTGTTGAGCAGTTCGCTGACCCGTAGAATCTCTTCCGGGCTCCAGCGGCCATGGTGCATCTGCAGCGCGTGGCGCAGGTTGTGCACCGCTTCATGGATTTCCGGCGGACGATCATGGCCGCGCAGTGAGCGCTTGCTGACATCGATGCGCATGCGCACACCTTCCAGCGCCACGGCCTGATCTTCCAAGGACTGGCGACCCGCATCGGTGACGGTGTAGAGCTTCTTGCCGGCCTGTGCATCGCCGACCACCATTTCGCTTTCTTCAAGGAATGTCAGGGTTGGGTAGATAACGCCGGGGCTGGGGCAGTACGCACCCTCGAACAGACCTTCGATCTTGCGGATCAGGTCATAGCCGTGAGCAGGCTGTTCGGCGATCAACGCCAATAGCAGCAATTTCAGATCGCCAGGGGCGAAAACCCGAGGGCCACGTCCACCGCGTTCGCGGCCGGGGCGTTTTTCAAAACCGTCGCGATCTTCACCTGCGTCACGAAGATGCGGCGGACGATGGTGGGGTGGATGTTTATCTTCACGCATGTTTTTGCTCTCTGGTTACAAGTTAGATATACCTTAAGATATATCTTATTGTAATCACAGAGCTGGCAGACGAGCGGTCATTGCCGCTCAGACACCCTTGGGCGCATCGGCGAGCGGGGCATTGCACATCGCCTGTCCGTGGTTTTCCAGGTAAGGCGTCAAAATCGGTGCCATGCCTTTGAGCACCTGCACCGGCAACGCCGAGGTGAAGCGAAAGCCCTCGGCAGCGCGCCCCGGCACGAACGCCGTGAGCGCGCCAAAGTGGTTGTCGCCGATATAAAACACGAAAGTCGCCGTGCGGTTGATCGCTCTTGAGCTGAGAATTCGCCCGCCCGCACCGACGCTTTCGATCCTGTTGTCGCCGGTGCCGGTCTTGCCGCCCATCGCCAGCACGCTGCCGTCCTGCATCTTGAACGTGCCTTGCACGCGTTTGGCCGTGCCGCCGTCCACCACTTGCGACAAGGCCTCGCGCATTGCCGCGGCGACTTCCGATGGCAACACACGCTTGCCCAGCTCCGGGTTGATGCTCAGTTGAGTGTCATAAGGCGTGTCGGCGGCAAAGTGCAGACTGTCGATGCGCACCGCAGGCAGGCGGATACCGTCGTTCTGGATGATGCCGATCAGCTCGGCAAGCGCCGCCGGACGGTCTCCCGAGCTGCCGATAGCCGTCGCCAGCGAAGGCACCAGATGGTCGAACGGATAACCCACGCGCTGCCAGCGTTGCTCGATGTCCAGAAACGCTTCGACCTCCATCATGGTCCGCACCCGGCTGTCGCGAGCGCCTTTGTGGCGACTCTTGAACAGCCAGCCATAGACTTCCTGACGTTCGTAACGACTGGCGGCCACCGCGTCCTTGAACTGTGCTTCCGGGTGCTTGAGCAGGTAGCCTACCAGCCACAGTTCCAGCGGATGGACGCGGGCGATGTAGCCTTGATCGGGCAGGTCATAAGTGCCCGGACCGTAACTCTGGTACAGATCGGCGAGACGTTTGTCGGTGAGTCTCGAACTCGCCCTGGGCTCGTCCAGGTGGGCGCGGATGAACGCGTTGAATGTGCCCTGATCAGCGCCCGGCAACAGGTAACGGTGTACCGCAGCCAGGCGGATCGCCGTCGGGTGAATGCCGTCGAGGAAGGTGTCGAGCCGCTCCTGCGTGGTCTTTTCCTTGTAGCGTTTCCAGAAGCGCAGCAGGAATACCGTGCCTTCGCGGTCGGCAAACTGCGCCAGGTATTCCTGGCGGCGCGGGTTGTCATCATCCTTGAGCAGCTCGGCGCTGTTGTTGGGCGCCTGATAGGTGCTGTAGCGCACCACATCGCGCATCAGACGAATGAACGGCAGGTTGATCGACTCACGCAGCGACTCGCGCAGGGTCGGAATCCGCTCGTTGTCTTCGCGCCGGAAATTATTGAAACGGTGCATGCCGCCACCGGTGAAGAACGCTTCTGCGGGGCTGGCCGAATAGGTGCGGTCGAGTGCGGCCGAAAGCATTTTCGCCAGGTCACGGTCCTTGCTCAGTTGCAGATAATCCACCGCCCAACGGGTCAGCCGATCCGGTTCCTCGACCGGGACTTTGCGCAACTGCGCAGGGCTCAAGCCCGAATAGCGCCCATGCAACTCGGCGATGATCTCCAGATACGTCGTCAGCACGCGCATCTTCGCCGTCGAGCCCAGCTCCAGCTTGCTGCCTTCGTTGATATCGAACGGCTGATCGGTGCTGTCGGTCTGGACCCTGACCCGCGAGCCATCCACGCCGCGTTCAAACAGCGTGAAGCTGTAGCGCACTTGCGTTGTGCTGGCCGGGGTCAACAGGCGCTCGCCCATCAAACCGGTCTTTGCCGCAAACTCAGGGTTGGCGAGGTCGCGCAGGTACTGGCTGACGCTGCGCTGCAATTCGCCATGCAGCGTGCTGGTGGCGGACAGGTCGAGACGGTCCAGGTCGTAAAGCGGACGATTGAGCAGATTCGACAGGCGAGTGCGCGCGACACTGATGCCCTTGTTGGTTTCGATGGGCTGCAGGGTCGGTTGCTGCGCCCAGTCGCGGTAGGTGACCTGGGCTGCCAGCGCGGCCTCGGCCAGCGGTCGGTCGATGACGTTGGCCTGGGCCAGCAGGCGGATGTGGCTGTCGGTCAGCTCTGCCAATTCCTGGCGTCCCTTGGCCAGATAGTGCGACGGGCGACGTTGGGCGATTACCAGTGAGAGCACTTCACGCAGCGCCAGCGCCTTGTCGGCCAGCGCCTGTTTATTGCCCGGATTCGAAGCCAGTATTTCGTTGGTTTTGCCGAAGTCTGCGCCGAACCACACCCGCAGTCCTTCGGCCAGACCATGCACCTCGCCATGCCCCGGCACCGCAGACAGCGGCACGCTGTTCAGGTAGTCACGCACCACTCGCTGGCGCACGGCGAGTGTCTCGGTCCCTGGCTGATAGGCGCGAACGCTGGCGGAAATCATCTGCCGCAGCTTTTCCGAACCCGACAGCGTCAGCCCGTCGGGGGAATGGCGGTATTTTTCCAGCTGAGTGGCCAGCGTGCTGCCCCCAGCCGACTGGCCGGGGAGGGCAAACATCTTAGCCAATTGCGACCAGGCGGCTTTGACAAAACGTGGCCAGTCCACCGCAGGGTTGGCCATGGGCTGCTGCGGATCAAGCAGATCACGGTTTTCGATAAACAGCAGACTGTTCACCAGCATCGGCGGAATGGCGGCGAAGGTCGGGTAAAACTGCTGTGGGTATCTGAACTCGTACAGCGGCTCGTTTCGGCAATCGGTGATCGACAGCCCGGCCTGGGTTTTTTCCTCGTAAGGCACGAAAAAACCATGCCGGACGTAACGCAACAGTTCCGGCGAAAACCGGGTCTGACGCGTAATCACATAATCGCGCTTGAGCAGGCGCGAGAGGAATTCATCCATGGATGAATAGCCCAGGCGCCGGTCGAACGGCCCGTCACCGGGATACACCACGTCATGACTAGGCCCGGGCTGCATTGAATAACCCAGGCTCGCGGCAAAGCGGCTGAATTCCCGCGCCTGAAGCCTGGAGGTCCTGCTCTCCACCGCCACCGCCACGCCCAATGCAACCCCTGCCAACACCACCACGACCCAGAACACCCGCCATCCGTATCGCTTGCGACGCGGATATTTGGGCGTACGAGGATCATCCTCACGATCAGCGGATAGCATCTCTTGCTTGCTATCGGAATGCCGAAATGCGCCCATAGTCGATTGTCCGGTCATCCTGTCAAAGCACCTGACCCAAGCTTAGACGCTGGATGGAATTGTGGGAGGGAATTGTCTGGTGGTTTTCGAGGGCGGAAGGCGCGCAGTGGGGACGAGCGTCATGAACTAATCCCACTGCAGTCACACATGAACTGCAGTGGCGCTGGCTTGATCAGACGTGAAGATCAACCAACGGTTTGCGCTCTTCTTCACGCTTCGGCGCATTGCGCTCGATCTGGTAAATGATCGTGTCCATGAAGTTGCCAATGTGGTTGCGGCTGAAGACCTGTCCGTAATCGATAACCTTGCTGTAATTCTCAAGGTTGAGTGTGTGCTGGTTGCCGAATTTTTCCGTGTAGTGATCGAGTAACGTCATCACAATTTTTGCGTGCGCACGCAGATCCTCCTTCAGTGGTTGACGTTCGTTCAGCTTCTCGGTCAGGTACGTGAACTCTGCCGGGGTGAGCACATCGTCTGGGTCGGTCACCTGGATTTCCTGATTAAAACCCAGCGTGAAGCCGAAGTGCTTATTTGACAGCTCCGTATTAAGGTAAAAAAGCTGCTGCTTGAAATCATGAAAATTGTCGTACATACGGCATAGGGTCTTTTCAAAATCTTTAGTTAAGTCACCCAGGTATGTACTTCGGAGTAGGTTCGATATCTCTTCAGACATACTTTCCAGCATAACCCGTCCTGCCGCCGACGTTTTGTAGTCGGATAACCAGGGTGTTTCCTCGGTGGTATAGAACTCAGCGTTCGGATCACGCACGTTATCACGCGCCTGAGGGATTTTGATCGGCGAAGCAGCAGGTGAGGTGAGGGAGCTCGAGCCTGAGAGAGTGCGCTGTTGATTTTGTGATGCAGAAGCTAAAGGGTTGATATGCATGCTAGGCGCTCTTTGGTGTCAATGATAACTAGCTAGCGGCAGACCTTCGCAAAACTTTGCCTGATAAGTATGTAGGATTTTTCCTAGACTATAGTGGTGATTATTTTTTGTAGGAAGTTTCCTTGGTTTTAATGTGAGGGTTGACTAGTCGCCTAACTTTCTATTGCGTCAATTTTGTCAGTGGCAACCTGCCTCTGCATAATCTGCGAGAATACCTATGAATACTTATGGAAGAAAATGTGTTGGTTTTTGCTTGTTGTCCATTTTCGTGATAATGGCATTGGCTTCCGGCGCTCATGCCAATACAGGTGCCGAGGACCCGGTCGGTGCATCAAGTAATGAAACCAACGAAGCCGTTGCGGCTGAAGCTGTGCAAGAAATTTCCGAGCCAAGATTTACCGTCATGCTGGATAAACTACACTCGGTGGCAGATGTGTTGACAGCCAAACACCCCGTCCACTACTACGGCTTTGTCTCGCATCGTGGGCAAGATGTATTGCTCTATGCGCCTGTGGGTGACCCGGTCACTAACGAGTGGAAGACCGAGTATTACGAAAATGGTGAATGGGTTGCCCAGACACTTAATACTAAGGTGTTTAAAGATCTGGCTCCTGGGGCTGAGGTGATCATCAGGGGCACGCCAAGAAACTCACTGGCAGGTGGCAGGCTTCCATACACTGTCAGATTGGGTTCCTATCCTGTTCTAAAAAGCTATGAACTGCTCGACGAACCGGGAGTGATAAGAATTCCAAGTGGGTATACGGAACCTCAGTGGTTGGCAACCCAGATTTATAAAGAAGCTGTCCTTGAAGTAAGATTCAGCGATACTAAAGGTACGCCGTTGGAAGGCGGTATGGCTATTTTGGATCTGAGCTTTGGTGAAAAAGGCGCCTCGATTAAGCATATTCTGGTTAGCGGTGCTGATGGGTTCGCCTCTGAGCGCATTGAGTTCGGACGTTGCTATGGAGGTACGGAGGCCCAAGATTTTGTCCACACGCAAAGGGGGTTCAATACTTGGAGAAGTAACTATAGAGTCGCTCGCTACTTCGTAAGTAATTTCTCTTTAGGGCCCATCACGGCGATGCCTCATATTTTTTACATGGGACACATCTGCACACAAACCGTTCTGCGAACTGTTGCTCCACGAGGTTAACGTCTAACTCAGCCTGGCGAATCATTTGTCTCGCCAGGCTGATGTCTCATACCGCCATGGAAATAGATGAGGGATCTCGTTTTTCAGCATTGCTTTAGACTTGCTGTATCCATTTGTCATGCCTTTTGTACGATGCTATTCATGAATTTGCTGTAGTCGATCATGTCCTGAGGGTTACTGATGTCCAGGTTTATATTAGCCGCCAAATGTTTTATGAGTTCGGGGGGTATCTTGTTGGTCTCGTACTGAATAGCGGCCAGTTCCTGAAAAACTTGGCCTGACAAACCAGTAGGAAATCTCCGAGAGGGCATGCAAACGTGACGCTGTTCTCAAGTTGGCAACAGGTGTGGGGATGTCCCCAGGCGTTTATTCAACTCCAGCCCATTGGCCATCAGCATCATTAACCCCAACCCGACAATCGCCGTGGTCACTTGCATGGGCCATGTATCGCCTGCCAGTGCATTGGCCATGTCTGCCAGTGGCGCGAGCAGGACGCCCAGGCAAAAGACTTCCAGTGAATAGCGGCCCATGCGACAGGTCTGGCGCGCGGGCCAGTTTTCCAGCCAGGTGCTTGAGGTTGGCAGCAGTCGGGCGACGACGTAGACCAGGGCAAGGAAGTGCAGTAACCGGACGGGCGCAAGGTCGGTCTTGCTGATCGGGTAAAGGCTTTCAAGGTGCAGGCTGGAGACCAGCGCGGCGTGCAGCCCGGGCCATTTTTCGCTGAAGGTCAGGATGCATGCGATCAGCACGTAGATGGCGGCCAGCATGAACAAGGGTTGCTGGCGCAACGGAGGGCGCTCAGCTGTCGTGGCTGTTTCGCTGCGCAACGCGCACGCACCGCCGAGCACGAACAGCAGCTGCCAGGCCACCGGGTTGAAGTACCAGACACCGCCGCCTTCGTAAGCGCGCAGGTTCCAGCCCAGTAACGGCACCATCAGGTACAGGGCAATCGACAGGCCGACTGCCACTTCGAGTTTGCGCAGCATCAATGGCAAGCTCAGCGGCAAAGTCAGCAACAGCACGATATACAGCGGCAACGGGTCGGTCAGGTTGGGTTTGAAGCGCAGCAGCAGTTCATCGGCCAATGCCTGTTGCGGGTTGCCGACAAAGTATTCAAGGCCCATCTGCTGGACCATGTCGCGCGTCTCGACGTGGTTGTTGGCGACGAAGACGATGCCCATCAGCAGGGTCAGCAGAAAGATATGCACCACATACAGCACCCAGGTCCGGCGCAGGATTCGCACGCCAGCCACCAGCATGCCGTCACGTCGGGCGATCCGTCCGTAGGCCAGGATCGACGCGTAACCGGCGAGGAAAACGAAGATTTCCGCTGCGTCGCTAAAGCCGAAGTTGCGTACGGTCAGTTGCGCCAGGGGATTGTCCGGCACGTGATCCCAGAATATGAAGATCAGCGCCAGGCCGCGAAAGAAATCGATTCGATGATCGCGTCCGTTATTCATAACGGTGGACTCTTGAAAGTGCTAATGAGTAAAGATAGGCCACAGAGGCTCAGGTTCCAGGCCAGCGACGAGTGACGTTCGGCGGCGCGGCAGGGTGCCGCTAATCGAGGGCAATTGCAAAGGCGCGCTATTACAGAATGTCTCTGCGCCGTGCGGTCCAGTGGCTTCCCGCCGACAGCGGCGCCATGTGCGTGTTCGATCAACCTCACCGATGATGGCAATCAACAGCAATCATTCTCATCTTCCGTTATGTTACTGTATAACTATTGCAGTCAACTCACCGGAGAGATCACGATGAAACCCGATATCCATCCTCAATACCGCACCGTGCTGTTCCACGACACCGCTGCCGACGTCTACTTCCTGATCGGCTCGACCGTAGACACAGACCGCACGCAACAGCACACCGACGGCGCTACCTATCCTTATGTTGCGCTCGACGTTTCCAGTGCCTCGCACCCGATGTACACCGGGCAGCAGCGCAAGGCCACCACCGAAGGCCGGATCGCGGGTTTCAACAAGCGTTTCGCCACCTTTGGCTCTGCTGGCAAGAAAGAAACCGCAGCCGCTCAATGAGTGGTTTGACCTCCCGGTCGTGGGCATTTCGCATGGATTGCCCACGACCGGGATTTTTTTGGCTGAATTTCAGGCCAACGGCCAATCATCTACTGGACTAACAGCCGACATTGCTTTTATCTTCGCGGCCTGAAAAACAGGAGTAACCGCTTTGAAAAAGTCAGTCGCCATCGTTTTCGGTGGGCAATCCAGCGAGCATGAGGTTTCGTTGCAGTCGGCACGCAACGTGATCAATGCGATTGATCGTGAACGCTATGCGCTGACCCTGATCGGCGTCGACAAGCTGGGCCGCTGGCTGCATTTCGACGAAGCCGATTACCTGCTTAATGCCACTGATCCTGCACGGATCAAACTAAGCGCATCAGGCAAGCCATTGTCCTTACTGCCGGGCAGTATCGGCGGGCAGTTTGTCGACGTCGAGTCAGGCCAGCCACTGGCAGCCATCGATGTGGTATTCCCGCTGATCCACGGCGCTTTTGGTGAAGACGGCGCGTTGCAGGGTCTGCTGCGCATGCTGGCCGTGCCTTTTGTCGGCGCCGATGTGCTGTCCTCTGCGGCCTGCATGGACAAGGACGTGACCAAGCGTCTGCTGCGCGATGCGGGCATTGCCGTCGCGCCGTTCAGGGTCCTGTCGCGTGGAGAGAGCCTTTCTTTCACGGAGGCTGCCGACCAGTTGGGGCTGCCGATGTTCGTCAAGCCGGCCAACCAGGGTTCATCGGTGGGCGTGAGCAAGGTGTCTGACGAGGCCGGTTTCGCGGCAGCACTGGCGCTGGGTTTCGAGTTCGATCACAAGCTGCTGATCGAGCAGGGCATCGTTGGCCGGGAAGTGGAGTGCGCGGTATTGGGTAACTTCGATGCGCAGGTCAGTGTCTGTGGCGAAGTGATTGCCAACGATGAATTCTATGCCTACGACACCAAGTACCTGAATGGCGATCAGGCACGCATCGCCATTCCCGCCGAGCTGCCCGCCGATCTGAGTGATCAGGTGCGTGACGTCGCGTTGCAGGCGTACAAGGTGCTGGGCTGCGCAGGGCTCTCGCGGGTCGATTTCTTCGTCACCGAAGGGCGCGACATCATCATCAACGAGGTCAACACGCTGCCGGGCTTCACCTCGATCAGCATGTACCCCAAGCTCTGGCAGGCCAGCGGTCTGTCGTATGCCGAACTGATCCATCGCCTGATCGTTCTGGCGCTGGAACGGGCTGATCAGGCGCGGCTGCTGAAAACGGAGATCTTTCCATGAAGATCATCCGCATCGCGGCGGCGCTGCTGATCGGTGCAGATGGCCGGACCCTGCTGGTGCGCAAGCGCGGTACCCAGGCCTTCATGCAGCCGGGCGGCAAGATCGAGCCCGGTGAACCGGCAGCGCAAGCCTTGGCCAGAGAGCTCGAAGAAGAGCTCGGGCTGAGCGTCGATCCGGCGCAGGCGGTGTTTCTTGGTGAGTTCACGGCACCTGCCGCCAACGAGCCCGGTTTCGAGGTCAACTGTCAGTTGTATGAGGTCAGGACTGACGCTGAGGCAGTGCCTGCCGCGGAGATCGAGGAAGTGCTGTGGGTTGACGCGGACAGTCATGCGGGTTTGCAACTGGCCCCGTTGACCCGCGATCTGATCCTGCCGCTGTATCTGAAGCGGCAGGCAGCACGTAGCTGAACGGCGCAGTCGTCCTGCATCGTGGTGCAGGACGGCACTGTCAGCGAACCACACTTACCCCGTCCAGCGTCGAGAACGAGGTGTCCTTGGCGGTCAGCAGGAAATCGCGCATGTACGGTGCGTCGAGCATGTCGGCGCGGATACCGGCATAGAGCGTCGCAAACAGTCCTTTCTCGCCCAACCGCTTGGCCTTCACATAGCCGCGTGAGCTGTATTCATGCAGCGCCCAGTGCGGCATGCCGCAGACCCCGCGCCCGCTGGCGACCAGTTGCATCATCATCACCGTCAACTCTGATGTTCGTACCTGTGCCGGTTCGATGTCGGCGGGTTCCAGAAAGCGCGTGAAGATGTCCAGCCGGTCGCGTTCCACCGGGTAAGTGATCAGCGTTTCACTCAGCAAGTCTTCCGGGACGATGTAGGGCCTGGTTGCCAGCGCATGTTGATTGGCCACCGCCAGCATCGCTTCATAGGTAAACAGCGGCACGTAGGTGATGCCGGGCAATTCCAGAGGGTCGGAGGTCACCACGAGGTCCAGATCGCCACGCGCCAGGGCAGGCAAGGGCGCGAACGAGAAACCGGAAGACAGGTCCAGTTCGACCTCGGGCCAGGCATCGCGGAACTGGTCGATGGTCGGCATCAGCCACTGAAAACAGCTGTGGCACTCGATTGCCATGTGCAGGCGTCCCGCCGTACCACCGGCCAGTCGGGCGATGTCGCGCTCGGCACTGCGCAGTTGCGGCAGGATGGAGTCGGCCAGTTGCAGCAGGCGCAAACCGGCGCTGGTAAAGCGCACCGGTTTGGTCTTGCGTACAAACAGCGGCATGCCCATGCGCTCTTCCAGCTCCTTGAACTGATGGGACAGCGCCGACTGCGTCAAATGCAGGCGCTCGGCTGCCTCCACAAGGCTGTCGGCCTCGCGCAGGGCATGCAGGGTTTTGAGGTGGCGTATTTCAAGCACGGTCAGTGCTCCATGAGCAGTATTTGTGATCAACACGAAAAAAATGAGTTTGTCTCATGTTGTGTCAGCTGTCGACAATAGCCCCATCTTTTATGGAGGACGCATCGTGGCCCTGACTCAACACCCGGACTATTTTCACATTGGCGCAGACCGTGAACTGCAGCACGCTCTGCAGGCTTTCTGGAAACAGGATCAGGGTGTTACGACCACGGGCGCCGAATTGCGCACCTGGTTGATGGCGCGTTACCCGCAGCAGGTGCCACACCTGAAACGCGACCAGCGTTTTCAGCCCGATTGGGCGTCTTTGCTGGCGAGCGTCGCTGAAGCAGGCGAACAAGGCCGCAAACCTGCATTGATCGGTCCTCTGACACTGCTCTGGCTAAGTGACGTTCAGGGTGACGAGGTAGATCGCCTCGACCTGCTGGAGCATCTGCTGCCGGTGTATGGCGAGATCTTCGGGCGTCTGGCTGCGCGCGGTGTCGAGTGGATTCAGATCGACGAACCGATCCTCGCGCTCGACCTGCCGCTGGCATGGAGCAACGCCTTCGAACGTGCCTATCACATTCTTCAGTATTCGCCGTTGAAGAAGCTCATCGGCCTCTATCACGGTGACCTGCGGCCCAACCTGGGTGTCGCGGCCTTGCTGCCGGTTGCAGGGTTGCATCTGGACAGCGTGACCGAACCGGAGCTGCTGGCCCCGGTGTTTGATCGTCTGCCCGTTTACAAGGTTCTGTCTCTGGGCGAGTGCGATACGCATTCGAACTGGCATCAGGAATCGTTGCTCGAAGCGCGCGCCCGTTTTGGGGAAAACCTGATGGTGGCGGATCAGGTCGCTGCGTAATGTAATACCCGATTAACGACCGCTCAGCGCCATTCATCAAACTGTCACGCAAGTGTGGCAGCGCGCTTGGAAAAACATCATCAGACTCGCGGCCTACTGGGGTTCTGTTTTTTGGTGTTTTTCATGCGGGTTTTAATTTTTCTGGTCGCGCTTCTGTGCGGCTTGCCGTCTTTTGCGGCCGATCGTTGTGATACCGATGTTCCTGTACAGATGGCCAACCTCAAGGATGTGCGGATTGCCTACCAGAGTATTGGCAGCGAGTCCGACCCTGCCTTGCTGTTGGTGATGGGGCTGGGTGGGCAGTTGATTCACTGGCCGGATGAGGTCGTGGTCGCGTTGTGTCAGCAGGGCTATCGGGTGATTCGTTACGACAATCGCGATGTGGGTCTGTCTTCGTGGGTGCAACAGCCAGCGGATGCCAATCTGACGTTCGAAGTGCTGCGTTACAAACTTGGCCTGCCTGTCTCGGCACCCTATTCGTTGACTGATATGGCCGACGATGCGCTGGGTTTGATGGATGCATTGCAGATTCGCCAGTTTCACGTGTTGGGCGCGAGCATGGGCGGCATGATCGCTCAGCATCTTGCCGATCTGGCGCCGTCGCGGGTCGAAAGCCTGACGCTGATCATGACCAGTTCCGGTGCGCAGGGTTTGCCTATGCCCAGTACCGCGCTTATGCAACTGTTGGCGCGGCGCGGCGCGCCCAATCGGGAAGTGGCGATCGAGCAACAGGCCGATCTGCTTGCCGCGCTGGGCAGCCCGCAGGTCAAGGACGATCGCCAGCAATTGCTGCATCAGGCGGCTGTTTCCTATGACCGGGCGTTCAATCCCGAAGGTGTGAAACGCCAGATCATGGCGATTCTGGCCGAGCCCAGCCGCGTGGAACTGCTGAACCGTCTGCGTCTGCCGGTACTGGTGGTTCACGGCACGGCTGACCCGCTGCTGCCGGTCATGCATGGTGTGCATGTGGCCGCGCACATTCAGGGCAGCCAGCTGCGCCTGATTCCGGGGCTGGCGCACCGTTTTCAGGAGGCCTTCAAGGCCCCGTTGCTCGGTGCAGTGCTGCCGTACCTGAAGGCCCAGCATGAAGACGGACGCAACCTGGCTCAGTTGTAAGCCGGCCCGGTTGTCAGGCATGGGCAGAGGTGTATCGTGTGACCTTTGCTTACCGAAAAGGGCCGACATGACAACTGCACTGAAGATCGACTTCATCTCCGATGTTTCCTGCCCCTGGTGCGTCATTGGTCTGCGCGCGCTGGATCAGGCGCTGGAGGCACTTGGGGATGAGGTGCAAGCGCACATTCACTTCCAGCCTTTCGAGCTGAACCCGAACATGCCTGCCGAAGGGCAGGACATCAAAGAACACATCGCCGAAAAGTACGGCTCCACGCCGGAACAGATCGAAGGTATTCACGAAACCATCCGTGAACGCGGTGCTGAACTCGGCTTCACCTTTGCCAGCGGCGAGCGGCGTATCTACAACACGTTCGATGCCCATCGCCTGCTGCACTGGGCCGAACAGCAAGGCAAGCAGCACGCGTTGAAGCAGGCGCTGTTCGAGGCGTATTTCAGCGACCTGAAAGACCCGTCCGATCACCAGACTCTGGCAGCTGTGGCGCAGAAGGTCGGCCTGGACCGTCTGCGTGCTCAGGCCATCCTGGGCAGTGACGAATACACCGCCGAGGTTCGCGAGGCCGAGCAGCTCTGGACGTCTCGCGGTATCACCTCCGTGCCGACCATGGTCTTCAACGACCAGTATGCCGTCTCGGGCGGTCAGCCGGTCGAGGTATTCGTCAGCGCGATTCGCCAGATTGTCGGTGAATCGCAGTAACGTGCTGCCTGTGCAGGATAGGACGCAGAGCGTCCGGAAAGGCATGCCCACGCGGAGCATGGGCACGATCGGTGTCTTGCGCACACCTATCGTTCCTCACGCTCCGGCGTAGGGGCGTGAACGCCTATCGTTCCTCACGCTCCAGCGTGGGAGTGCAGTGGGTGACGCTCTGCGTCACAGATCTGCGCTACGCCGCGTGCTCCAGATCGGGCGCAGTGCTCAAAGCCCGTATTTCTTGACCTTGTCGAACAGTGTGGTCTTGGCCATGCCCAGTTCCTGACTGGCCTGGCTGAGGTTGCCGCCGCTGCGTTGCAAGGCGTCGCCGAGCAATGAGCGTTCGAAGGCTTCGACCGCTTCGGCAAACCCCAGACTCTGGTTTTCACTGACCGTGCCTGACTGCTTGAACGCTGGCAGACCCAAGGCAAACCGCTCGGCCACGTTGCGCAGTTCGCGTACATTGCCCGGCCAGTCATGGCTCATCAGGTTCGAGCTGGTTTGCCGATCCAGCACGGGCGGTTCGCGGTCGAAGCGTAACGACGACAACTGCAGGAAGTGTTCGAACAACTGCAGAATGTCTTCGCGGCGCTCACGCAAGGGTGGCAGTTCAAGCGTGACGACGTTGAGGCGGTAATACAGATCGCTGCGGAACTGATTGGTTTTGCCCAAGGCATTCAAATCGGATTTGGTCGCCGCTATGACCCGGCAATCCACGGCGACGCTCTGGTTGGAACCCAGCCGCTCGAGGGTTCGCTCCTGCAGGACGCGCAGCAGCTTGATCTGCAGATTGACCGGCATGCTTTCCACTTCATCGAGAAACAGCGTGCCGTTGTGCGCGTGTTCGATCTTGCCGATGCGCCGCTTGCCCGCGCCGGTAAAGGCGTTGGCTTCATGGCCGAAGATTTCCGACTCGAACAGGCTTTCCGCCAGCCCGCCACAGTTGAGCGCCACGAACTGGCTGTCCTTGCGCCGACTGAAATCGTGCAGGCAGCGCGCGACCAGTTCCTTGCCCGTGCCGGTTTCACCTTCGATCAGTACGTTGGCCGAGGTGTCGGCGACGTTGGCAATCAACGCACGCAGGTTTTGCATGGCCGGGGAGCGGCCGATGATCCGGCCTTCCAGCGAATCGCGTTCGGCCAGTTGCTTGCGCAAGGCCCACACTTCACGGGCCAGGCCGCGTTGCTCCAGTGCGCGCCGGGTGACGTCGACCAGACGCTCAGGCGAAAAGGGTTTCTCCATGAAATCGTAAGCGCCATCGCGCATTGCGTTGACGGCCATGGTGATGTCGCCATGGCCGGTGATGAGCACCACCGGCAGGCTGCTGTCACGTGCCTTGAGACGGCTCAGCAACTCCAGCCCGTCGATACCCGGCAAGCGAATATCGCTGATGACGATACCGGCGAAGTTGTCATCAATACGTTTCAAGGCCTCTTCGGCGCTCGAAACGCCCTCGCTGGCGATGTCTTCCAGCGCGAGGGCCTGCTGGCAGCCGAGCAATACATGCGGATCGTCTTCGACGATCAGGACGGTCAGGTCGCTGTTTATGCTCATGGGTGTCGTCTCATGTCGGGCTGTCCGGGTGGCGGGCATCGGGGATGAACGGCAGGCTCAGGACAAACGTCGTACCGCCGTCCTGCGGATGCTCTGCGCTCAGGCTGCCCCCGGCTGCGGCGGCAAGGCTCGCCGACAGTGTCAGGCCCAGGCCCAGGCCTTGTTCGCCCGGTTTGGTGGTGAAAAAAGGTTCAAACAGATGCTTGCGCGCGTCGGCATCGACGCCGTGCCCGTTATCACGTACCCGCAGACGGTATCGGCCGTCGATAACCGATCCGGTGAGCCATAACTCCGGTTGCTGCAGGTCGAACATGGCGTCCAGTGCGTTGCCGATCAGGTTGACCAGAATCTGTTCCAGGCGGGTCTGGTCGATGGTCAGGGTGGCGTCGATGAAGTCTCGATGCAGCGTCAGACCGGACTGCTCCACGCGCACGCCCAGCAATTGCATCGCCGCATCGACAGCCTTGCTCAGTTGCGCCTGGCCCTGATCGTCGCCGCGTCTGGCGAATGCGCGCAGGCTGGCGGTGATGCGGCCCATGCGATCGACCAGATCATTGATGGTACGCAGGTTGGTGCTCGCGGTGTCCAGCGCACCTCGTTCCAGAAAGCGCACGGTGTTGCCGGACAAGGTGCGCAGTGCGGCCAGAGGCTGGTTCAGTTCATGCGCGATGCTGGTCGACATCTGGCCGATGGCTGCCAGCTTTCCGGCCTGTACCAGCTCGTCCTGCGCCTTGCGCAAGGTGTCTTCAGCCTGCCTTCGTTCACGAATCTGCGCCTTGAGGCGTTCGTTGCTGGCCCGCAGGTGTTCGGTACGTTCGGCGATCTTGCGTTCCAGCTCGTTGTTGGCAGCCTGCAGCGCTTCCCTGGCCGCAAGCCGGGTCGAGATGACCTTGCGCCGCTCGTTCCAGGCGATCAGCAGAAAGGTCACCAGCGCGCAAGCCACGGCGACCAGCATGCCCTGATTGGCCGCTTCACGGCGCAGATTCTCCAGCGGGGTAAGCAGTGTCAGGTGCCAGGCGGTGTCACTCAGCGGGCGGCTCTGGGCCAGATAACTGACCTTTTTGTGTTCGCGGTCGACACTGATGTTGGCGGGGAAAACCAGTGTCTCGACGCCCTCGGACAAGGTTTCCCGTTCCAGTGGCACCAGTTCGTTGAGCGGCCACCAGTAATATTGCAGGCTGCGAGCCAGGCGCTCCTTGACCTCAGCCGTGAGCGGGCGCACTGATTTCAGACGCCGGGCCGGGTCGCTGGAGAGGATGATGATGCCATTCTCGTCGCTGACAAACGCCTCCAGCCGTGCCCGCTGCCAGCGTTCTTCGAGTGCTTCGAGGCGCACCTTGATCACCGCAACGCCGATAATGCGGCCTTTGTCTTCCAGCCCGTGCGCCAGGTAATAGCCCGACTCTCCGGTGGTGGTGCCGATGCCGTAAAAGCGCCCGGGCAGGCCGCGCACCGCGTCCTGAAAGTAGGCACGGAAAGACAGGTCTTCACCCTGATAACTGTCAGCGTCACGCCAGTTGCTGGTGGCCAGCACGCGTCCGGTGGTATCCATTACATAAATGGCGCGGCTGCGACTGCGTCGATTCAGCCCTTCGAGGTAGCGGTTGACCTGCTGCTGAAGCTCGGGTCCCGGTTCGTTCAGCAACTGCGACACGCTGGATTCGAGCTCCAGCACGCTGGGCAGGTAGGTGTATTTGCTGATTTCGCTCTCGACCGTGCGCGCGTGCAGCTCGAGCTGGCGTTCGCCGGTTTCGCGCAGGCTCTTGATGCCGCTGTGTTCACTGACCAGATAGGCGATATAGCCCAGCCCGATCATCAGCATGAGAATCAGCGGCGGCAGAAACAGTTGACGGATCAGACGGGGTTTCACGGCGAGTGATGGCGGGGCGGCGCGATAAAGAGTGGGGTCGCATTTCATCACAGTCGTCCTGGACCGAACAGCTGCCCGCTGATAGGCGGACAGCCGTCAAGCTATTGCCTAGTGCTGAAGAATCTTGGCGAGGAATTGCTGGGCGCGTTCCGAGCGTGCGCTCACGTCACCGAAAAACTCTTCCTTGGCGCAGTCTTCGACGATCTGCCCCTTGTCCATGAAAATCACCCGGTTGGCGACTTTGCGCGCGAAGCCCATTTCGTGGGTCACGCACATCATGGTCATGCCTTCCTGGGCCAGTTGCACCATCACATCGAGCACTTCATTGACCATTTCCGGGTCAAGTGCGGACGTGGGCTCGTCGAACAGCATGACCACCGGGTCCATCGCCAGCGCGCGCGCGATGGCGACACGCTGTTGCTGCCCACCGGAAAGCTGGCCGGGATGCTTGTGCGCATGCTCGGAAAGACCGACGCGGTCCAGCAGCTTCAGACCCTTCTCGGTGGCTTCGGCCTTGCTGCGGCCCAGTACCTTGATCTGCGCGATGGTCAGGTTTTCGACAATGCTCAGGTGCGGAAACAGTTCGAAGTGCTGAAACACCATGCCGACCCGCGAGCGCAGTTTCGGCAGGTTGGTCTTCGAGTCGGAGATCGATGTGCCGTCGACGACGATCTCGCCTTTCTGAAACGGCTCCAGCGCGTTCACGCATTTGATCAGGGTCGATTTGCCGGAGCCGGACGGGCCGCACACCACCACCACTTCACCCTTGCTGACCTCGGTGCTGCAATCGGTCAGTACCTGGAAGTCCCCATACCACTTGTTGACGTTTTTGATGGAAATCATACGGCAAACCTTTTTTGCAGACGCTTCACCAGCAGCGAGGCGGCAAAGCTGATCGTGAAATACACCAGACCGGCAATGATCAGGAACTCGTTGGCGCGCCCGATGATGTCGCCACTTGAGCGCGATGCGTTGAGAAAATCGACGAGGCCGACGGTGTACACCAGGGAGGTGTCCTGAAACAGAATGATGCTCTGTTGCAGCAGCAGCGGGGTCATCTTGCGAAACGCCTGGGGCAGGATGATCAGTCGCATCATTTGCGAGTAGTTCATGCCCAGCGCCTGAGCGGCGCCCATTTGTCCCTTGGAGATCGACTGCACACCGGCACGGACGATTTCGCAGAAGTACGCGGCTTCGAACATCATGAAGGCCACGACGCAGGAGGCGAACGCACCGATGGGCGTGTCCTCACCGGTAATCCAGCGCAGCACGAACGGCACGGCCAGATAGAACCAGGTGATCACCAGCAGCAGCGGGATCGAACGAAAGTAGTTCACGTAGGCGCCGGCCACATTGGCCAGCAGCTTGTTCGACGACAGGCGCATCAGCGCCAGCAGCGTGCCAAGCACCAGGCCGCCGACGACACCCATCGCCATCAGCTTGAGGGTCATGACCATGCCGTTCCACAGACCGGGAATGGCCGGAACGATTCCAGTGAAGTCCATTTATTTGCCCCCCAGTGAGATGAGTCCCGGTACGGCGACTTTCTTCTCGATCGCACGCATCAGCAGCATCAGGCTCATGTTCAGCGTGAAGTAGATGAGCGTCGCGAGGGTGAAGGCCTCGAACAGGTTGGCAGAGAACTCGGCGGTCTGTTTGGTCTGTGCGAGCAACTCCATCAGGCCGATCAGCGACGCTACCGATGAGTTCTTGAACACGTTCAGGAATTCGGAGGTGAGCGGCGGAATGATGATCCGGTAAGCCTGCGGCAACAGCACGTTCCAGTAGATCTGTGGCAGCTTGAAGCCCATGGCGCGTGCGGCCGATTCCTGGCCCTTCGGCAGTGCTTCAATGCCGGTACGCACCTGTTCGCAGACCCGTGCAGCGGTGAACAGGCCAAGGCAGACCACTACGCTGAGGAACGCGGAGGTGGTCGGGTTCAGGTCTTGCTTGTACCACTCCTGCAGGTTTTCCGGCAGCAGGTCGGGCACCAGGAAGTACCAGATGAACAGCTGCACCAGCAGTGGCACATTACGGAAGATTTCCACGTATACCGCGGCGATACCTGACACCAGACGGTTTGGCACGGTGCGCATGACGCCCAGCACCGAGCCCAGTATCAGGGCAATGATCCAGGCAACTACAGCAATGGCGATGGTCCAGCCCAGCCCGGAGATGAACCAGTCCAGATAGGTCTCGCTGCCGACGCCGGTGGACTTGAAGAATACGCCCCAGTCCCAGTTGTAATTCATCAGGGTCTCCCCCTCTTTTTATTGCTATCGAAATGCACGCACTGTCGTCAGTCAGGAGTGACGAGGCGATCCCGGCCAGGCAGTGCCCGCCCGGGATACCGTCAGTTCGGACTGGCCGAACCGGTCCTTCAGGCTTTTTTGTCGTCAGCCGCTTTGTCGGTCGGGTTCTGAATCAGCTCCTTGAGCTTGTCGCTCATCGGGAAATTCAGGTTCAGCCCTTTAGGCGGGACTTTCGACATGAACCACTTGCTGTAGATGGCATTGATTTCGCCAGACTTGTAGGTGGCGACAATGGCGTCATCCACGGCCTTCTTGAACGGGGCGTCACCCTTGCGAACCATGCAGCCGTATATTTCGTAGGATTGTGCAGTGCCGGTCACTGCCCAGTCGTCCGGCTTCTTGGCCTTGGCCATTTCGCCTGCCAGCAGCGCGTCGTCCATCATGAACGCGACGGCACGGCCGGACTCGAGCATCTGGAAGGATTCACCGTGGTCTTTGGCGGAGATCACGTTCATGCCCATCTGCTTGTCAGCGTTCATCGCCTTGAGGATGCGCTCGGAAGTAGTGCCGGCCGTGGTGACGACGTTCTTGCCTTTCAGGTCGTCGAAATCCTTGTAGCTGGAGTCCTTTTTCGACAGCAGGCGTGTGCCGACTTCAAAGATGCCGATGGAGAAATCGACCTGCTGCTGACGCTCGACATTGTTGGTGGTCGAGCCACATTCCACATCGACGGTGCCGTTCTGAACCAGCGGGATACGGGTCTGCGAAGTCACCAGGTTGTACTTGACCTTGAGGTCAGGCATGTCGAGGTCTTTCTTGATGGCTTCGACGATTTTCAGCTGGATGTCATGGGAGTAGCCCACAGGTACGCCTGAAGCATCCGCTGTGTAGGAAAACGGAATGGAGGCGTCACGATGGCCCAGCGTGATGGTGCCGGATTCCTTGATCTTCTTCAGAGTGCCGGTGAGTTCGGCGGCGAAAACCGGCGTGCTGATCAGAGCGGCAGTGATTGCTGCGCCCAACAGGTGGGGAACGATGCGCATGGGTGAGTCCTTGATTTCATTTTTTATTGATGGGGCCGCCATCAGAGTCGGCCCGCTTCTTGGCGAATGCTTCAACGGCGTCCACATCCAGACACACGCCCTTGTCGAAACGCTCGGTTCAGAATGTAGAGCATGAGTCGTGCCAAGCTTTTTTAAGAAGTCAACATGCTGAATTTAAAGGGATTTCTTTATATTGGCTCTGGTGTTACGGATCAATGCGTCCGGGAAGCCGAATAAGGCGGGGTCGATTGTTCGGAAAACCGAATGGAAGGGGTTGTGCAGGAAGAGGGCAGCAAGTAGAGAAGCCTGTTCACCCCGCTAGGGGTGAACAGGTTGCAGGCGGATGATCAGGCCGCTTCGAAAGAGGCTTTGTTGCGCACGACTGTTTCCAGGTAGCTGCTCACGGCAGCCTGTTCCTCAGGCGTCGTGAACAGACCAAGCTTGGTGCGGCGCCAAAGGATGTCTTCGATGCTGGTGGCCCATTCCTGGTCGCACAGGTAATCGACCTCGCGGGTATACAGGCCTGCCCCCAAATGCTGACCAAGGTCTTCCAGGCTTTGCGCACCCTCCAGCAAGCGCCAGCTGCGGCTGCCGTAGGTAATCGACCAGCGTTTGGCGATAGGGGCTGGCAGCCAGCTGCAGCGGCGGGTCATTTCTGTTGCCAGCGCTTCGGCGGTGGTCATGTCTTCGCCACCCGGCAGGGTAGCCTTGGCCGTCCAGCTCGGTTTCATCTGTTTGAAGAACGGTGCCAACTGCGCCATCGCCGACTCGGCCAGTTTGCGGTAGGTGGTCAGCTTGCCGCCGAACACCGACAGAATCGGCGCTTCGTCAGCGCCGCCTGACAACGAAAGCGTGTAATCACGGGTGATGGCAGACGGATTATCGGACTCATCGTTGCACAGCGGGCGCACGCCAGAGAACGTGTGGAGCACGTCTGCGCGACTCAACTGTTTCTTGAAGTGGTCATTGGCCACTTTCAGCACGTAATCCATCTCGCCTTCAGTGATATCCACCTTGTTCGGATCGCCCTGATACTCACGGTCGGTGGTGCCGACGATAGTGAAGTGCTCCAGATACGGAATCGTGAACACGATGCGCTTGTCTTCGTTCTGCAGAATGAACGCGTGCTCACCTTCGTACAGTTTCGGCACGATCAGGTGGCTGCCCTGAATCAGGCGGATGCCGTAAGCCGAGTCGAGCTTGAGGTCTTCACGGATGAACTTGGCCACCCATGGGCCTGCCGCATTGACCAATGCCTTGGCATGGATCGAAAACAGGCTGCCGTCGCTGCGCTCCAGGTGCAGATGCCACATGCCCTTGATACGGCGGGCGCTGACACAGCGGGTCTGAGTATGAATATGCGCACCGTTTTCACGAGCGGACATGGCGTTGAGCACTACCAGACGCGCATCGTCGACCCAGCAGTCGGAATATTCGAAACCGCGGGTGATGCTCGGGTTGAGCGGGCTGTCCGCACCGAAATGAATGGTTCGCGATGCCGGCAGCTTTTCGCGCTTGCCGAGGTTGTCATACAGGAACATCCCGGCGCGAATCATCCAGGCCGGACGCAGGTGCGGACGATGAGGCAGCACAAAGCGCATTGGCTTGACGATGTGCGGTGCTTTGGCAAGCAGCACTTCGCGTTCTGCCAGGGCTTCACGCACCAGGCGGAACTCGTAATGCTCCAGATAGCGCAAGCCACCATGGATCAGCTTGCTGCTGGCCGAGGACGTGTGGCTGGCCAGGTCGTCCTTTTCGCACAGAAAAACCGAAAGGCCGCGACCGGCGGCATCCGCTGCAATGCCGACACCGTTGATGCCACCGCCAATAACGGCAATGTCGTAAACCTCTGAGAGGGGCGGGGTTGGCACGTTGGTGTGGGGCATTGGTGGCCTCCTGGACAATTCGTGAGCAGTGCTCGAAAGGCGAATCTGAACATTAATGTTCATTTCCGAAAATCATAGCTCAATAAAATGACCGTTGCCAGCACGTATCGATTGAAAATACTGATGATGAAATAAAGAAAAGAACAAATGTGAACATTGTAGGGCGGGAATTAGCACAGGGAGGATCGGTGCACAGTCGGCACGGAACTGCTCTGCGTCACAGCTCTGAGCTGCCCCGCCGAAACAGGAGAGGACGCAGAGCGTCCGGAACGGCATACCCACGCGGAGCATGGGCACGATAGTGTTCTTACGGGCGGCTATCGTTCCTCACGCTCCAGCGTGGGAATGCCTTGGGTAACGCTTCGCGTCACAGATGCGCGCTGCGCCATACATACACAAGTCTTGTGGGAGCGAGCTTGCTCGCGAAGAGGCCGGTACAGACTCCAGAAAATGGGGCGCTCGATGCACCGTCTTCATGAGCACTGCGGACCGCCGCGCGAACACCGCTCGCGCCTGACAATCACACCACTTCCAGACGAATCTTGTGCTGGGTCAGCAGTTGCTGCAGTGCGGGCACCGGTGGCTGGTCGGTGACCAGGCAATCGATGAGGGTGATCGGCCCCAGGCGGACCATGGCGTTGCGCCCGAACTTGCTGGAGTCAGCCGCCAGCAGCACTTTGCGAGCGTTGGCGATGATCGCCTGGGACACCCGCACTTCCTGGTAATCGAAATCCAGCAGGCTGCCGTCTTCGTCGATGCCACTGATGCCCACCAGGGCGAAGTCCACTTTGAACTGGGTGATGAAGTCGATGCTGCCCTGGCCCACAACGCCGCCGTCACGCCGCACATTACCGCCTGCTATCAGCACCTCGAAATCATCCTTGGTGCTGAGGATCGACGCCACATGCAGGTTATTGGTGATGATCTTCAGGTTGTTGTGGTTGAGCAACGCACGTGCGATGGATTCGGTGGTGGTACCGATATTGATGAACAACGAGGCGTTGTCCGGGATCTGCGCGGCGATGGCCTCGGCGATCCGTTGTTTTTCGTCGCGCATCTGGTCCGCACGCATGGCGTAGGCGGTGTTTTCGATGCTGGAGTCATAGGCCGCGCCGCCGTGGTAGCGGCGCAACAGGTTCATTTCCGCCAATTGATTGATATCACGGCGAATGGTTTGTGGGGTCACGACGAACAGCGTCGCCATCTCCTCGATGCTGACATAGCCACGGTCGCGGACCAGTTCGAGGATCTGTTGTTGGCGGGGAGGCAGGTTCATTGTTTTTCCTTGGGCGCCCTCTACAAATGGCGCCCATCATGCCGCAGGAAAGTGCAACCTGTCAGCCGGAATCCTGCTCCCCTCCTTACAACAGCGCTGTCACTCTTCGTTTTCGTGCGGTTCCCAGTCACGAGTACGCGCGACGGCTTTCTGCCAGCCTGCGTAAAGTTTTTCGCGATGCGCTTCTTCACACGATGGCTCGAACACACGCTCGATCACGGCCTTGTTGCGCAACTCGTCCAGGCTGCTCCAGAAACCAATCGCCAGACCGGCCAGGAAGGCGGCACCCAGTGCCGTGGTTTCACGCATTTGCGGACGCTCGACGTGGGTGCCGAGAATGTCTGCCTGGAACTGCATCAGGAAGTTGTTGGCCACGGCACCGCCGTCCACGCGCAGCGACTTGAGGCGTTCGCCGGAGTCCTGTTGCATGGCATCGAGCACGTCGCGGGTTTGATAGGCGATGGATTCCAGCGCTGCACGGATGATGTGATCGACTTTCACGCCACGGGTCAGGCCGAACAATGCGCCTCGTGCGTACGGGTCCCAGTAAGGTGCGCCCAGGCCCGTGAACGCCGGCACCAGGTATACGCCGTTGCTGTCCTTGACCTTGCCGGCGAAGTATTCGGTGTCCAGCGCGTCGTTGATGAGTTTGAGTTCGTCGCGCAGCCACTGCACCGTCGAGCCACCGTTGAAGACCGCGCCTTCCAGCGCATAGGCCACTTCGCCACGCGGGCCACAGCCGATGGTGGTGAGCATGCCGTGCGCCGATTTCACGGCTTTCTTGCCGGTGTTCATCAGCAGGAAGCAGCCAGTGCCATAGGTGTTCTTGGCCTGGCCGGGTTCGACACACATCTGGCCGAACAACGCCGCCTGCTGGTCGCCTGCGATACCGGCGATCGGGATGCCGCTCTTGCTGTGGCCGTAAACTTCGGAGGAGGCTTTGACCTCCGGCAGCATCTCGCGCGGGATATCCAGCACGTCGAGCATGCGCTGATCCCATTCCAGCGTATGGATGTTGAACAGCATGGTCCGCGAGGCATTGGTGTAGTCGGTGACGTGAACCTTGCCGCCGGTGAATTTCCAGATCAGCCAGGTATCGATGGTGCCGAACATCAGCTCGCCTTTGCGGGCGCGCTCACGGCTGCCTTCGACGTTGTCCAGGATCCACTTGACCTTGGAGCCGGAGAAGTACGGGTCAATCACCAGGCCTGTGGTGTCCTTGATGTACTCCTCAAGGCCATCGCGCTTGAGTTGCTGGCAGATCTCGGTGCTGCGGCGGCACTGCCAGACGATGGCGTTGTAGATCGGGCGGCCGGTGTCGCGTTCCCAGATGACGGTGGTTTCACGCTGATTGGTGATACCGATCGCGGCGATCTGGTTGTGGTGCAGATCGGCCTGCGCCAGCGCCTTGGTCATGCACGCGGTCTGAGTGGCGAAGATTTCCATCGGGTCGTGTTCGACCCAGCCTGCCTGCGGGTAATGCTGAACGAATTCGCTTTGGGCAGTGCTCACCACGTTGGCGTCGCGGTCGAAGATGATCGCGCGCGAGCTGGTGGTGCCCTGGTCAAGAGCAATGATGTAGTTCTTGTTCTGTGTGTCAGTCATGTCGATTGCCTTGCATTATTGGGTGGGATTCAGTTGGGTGAGATTCAAATTGAGTGAAATCAAGATGAAGCCTGAACTTTGCCGCGAACCACAGGAGCCTCTTTTTCATTTTCAACAGGAGCGGCGCTTGGCAGATGACGCGCAATCAGCGCGCGGTAGCCGGCAGCACCAAGGCAGGCACCCAGAATGGGCGCAAAAATCGGAACCAGGAAATAAGGAATGTCGCGACCACCGGTGAAGGCCATTTCACCCCAGCCAGCGAAGAAGGTCATCAGCTTCGGACCGAAGTCGCGTGCCGGGTTCATGGCGAAACCGGTCAGCGGGCCCATCGAGCTGCCGATCACGGCTACCAGCAGGCCGATCAGCAAGGGTGCCAGCGGGCCGCGTGGCAAACCATTGCTGTCATCGCCCAAGGCCATGATCACACCCATCAGAATGGTGGTGATGACCACTTCGACCAGAAAGGCCTGACCGACCGAAATGGCCGGGTTCGGATACGTCGAGAACACCGAGGCCAGTTCAAGACTCTGCTCGCTGCCGCGAATGATGTGGTGAGCATGTTCGAAGTCGAAAAAAAGGCTGATGTACAGCAGGTACACCAGACCCGCTCCGCAGAACGCGCCTGCGATTTGCGCCGAGATATAGAGGGGCAATTTACGTTTTTCAAAACCGGCGAACAGACTCAGCGCGATGCTGACGGCCGGGTTGAGGTGGGCACCCGAAATGCCGGCGCTGAGGTAGATCCCCATGCTGACGGCAATGCCCCAGATGATGCTGATTTCCCAAAGGCCGAAGGTGGCTCCCGCTACCTTGAGCGCTGCAACGCATCCTGTGCCGAAAAAAATCATCAGGGCGGTGCCAAGAAATTCAGCCACACATTGCCCGGTGAGCGTCGGTTGTTTTAGTGCGATGGACATGGATACCTCATTTTTTGTTTTTGTCTCGGCACCCTGAGACAGGTGTGGGTGCTCGTTATTCGTGCGTCTCAGAAAAAACCCCATTTCTGATCGCCGTTGCGAGTTATACCGAAAAATCGCTTTCGATAATATTCGTAAACGAAAAAATATAGGCAAGAAACACCGCTGTCAAAGGTCGGAACCGAACGGTCAGAAAGTCGCCAGCACCCCGCAAGGCCCTTTTATACCGGGTAATTCAGGCTGTTATCAAAAGGCTATCAGTGTCGCAGGTGGCGTGAATCAAGGCATGTTCACTTTACTTCGCTTAAAGTGATGGGCATTCGGAACCTTTTGGAGCGCTGCATGACACCCGCACTGGATTTGCTGAAAAAAAACCGCGCCGAACATCGCATTCACAGTTATGAACATGATCCGAAAGCGCCGTCATATGGGCTGGAGGCAGCGGAAAAGCTGGGTCTGGAGCCTGCACAGGTTTTCAAGACGCTGCTCGCCAGTACCGAAAAAGGCGAGTTACTGGTCGCCGTCGTGCCGGTCGTCGGAACACTTGATCTAAAGGCGCTGGCGCAGGCTGCCGGAGCAAAAAAAACCGAGATGGCCGACCCTGCGGCGGCGCAACGCTCGACGGGTTACCTGTTGGGTGGTATCAGCCCTTTGGGCCAGAAGAAGCGCCTGCGCACCTTTATCGACGAGACCGCGCAGCGCTTTGCAAGCATTTACGTCAGTGCCGGGAGGAGGGGGCTTGAGGTCGAGCTTTCGCCAGCAGTGCTGGCTGAACATACCCAGGCCAGGTTTGCCCCGATCGGCAGGGAATGACCTGCGCCTCAGTTATTGAGCGTCTGCACGGCCACACTGCCGGGCGCCGGGAACAGCACCAGATGGTCAGCTGCCACACGAATACCGACTTCCTCACCCTGGCCGTGGTCGGCGTGGCTGGGGAAAATGGCTTCCAGTTGACTGCCGGTCGACAGTTGCAGGCGATACAGGGTCGAGGCGCCCTGAAAGGTTCGACCGATGACCCTTGCTTTCAGGTCGCTTTGCGGCGCGTAGACGATATCGTCAGGACGTAACAAGACATCCACGGCGGTGCCACTGACGCCCGGGTATGCCCGGTTGCCGCGCAATACGCCGAGTTCGGTATGCACCGATTGCGGGTCCATCATCTGCCCGCGAATGAAATAGCCTTGGCCGATGAAGCTGGCAACGAACGGCGTACGGGGTTCGTGATAAAGATTGTAGGGCGTGTCCCACTGTTCCAGGCGCCCTTCTTTGAATACACCGACGTGATCGCTGACGGCAAAAGCCTCTTCCTGGTCATGAGTCACCAGAATCGCGCTGGTGCCACGCGCCTTGAGAATATCGCGCACCTCATGGCTCAGGCGCCGACGCAACTCGCCGTCCAGGTTGGAGAAGGGCTCATCGAGCAGCAGGAGCTGCGGCTCGGGCGCCAACGCTCTGGCCAGCGCCACTCGCTGTTGCTGCCCACCGGACAGCTCGTGAGGATAACGCTTGCCCAGCGCGCCGAGGTTGACCAGTTCAAGCAACTCGGCGATCACCTGATCCAGGCGCGGGTGGTTGCGAATGCCGAATGCGATGTTTTCGGCGACACTCAGGTGCGGAAATAGCGCGTAATCCTGAAACACCATGCCGATGTGGCGTTTCTCCGGCGGCAGGGTCCAGCCCGGCCGGGAGATCACTTCGCCCGCCAGGGTGATCTCACCCGCATGGATCGGTTCGAAACCGGCAATGGCGCGCAGTGTGGTGGTCTTGCCGCAGCCCGACGAGCCCAGCAGGCAGCCGATATCGCCCGCGTTGAGGTGCAGGTTCAGATCCTGCACCACGCGCTGGTTCCGATAGCCGCAAGCGAGGTTGCGCAGATTCAGCAGCAACGGGTTCATGCGGGCTTGCAGGACGGCGCGACGAGAAACTCCAGCAGTGCTTTCTGCGCGTGCAGGCGATTTTCTGCCTGATCCCAGGCGACCGAGCGCGAATCATCCAGCAGGTCGACACTGATTTCTTCGCCGCGATGGGCAGGCAGGCAGTGCATGAACAGCACGTCCTTGTCGGCCAGGTCGAGCAGGGCGCGCGTGACCTGAAACGGCGCGAACAACTTCTTGCGCCGGGCGGTTTCCTCTTCCTGACCCATGGAGGTCCACACATCGGTGCTGACCAGATGGGCGCCGGCAACTGCGGCTTTCGGATCGCGGACCACGGTGACCCGCTCGCCAGCCAGTGCCAGGAACTCGGCGTTTGGCTCGTAGCCGGCAGGGCAGGCCACACGCAACTGGAAGTCGAATTGAATCGCCGCTTCTATATAGCTGTTGCACATGTTATTGCCATCGCCGACCCAGGCAACGGTCTTGCCCTTGATCGAGCCGCGATGCTCCAGGAAGGTCTGCATGTCGGCGAGCAACTGGCACGGGTGCAGGTCATCGGACAGGCCGTTGATAACCGGCACGCGTGAATTGGCGGCGAATTCGGTCAGATTGCTGTGCGCATAAGTACGGATCATGACCGCATCCAGCATGCGCGACATCACTTTTGCACTGTCGGCAATCGGCTCGCCACGGCCCAGCTGGGTGTCCCGATGCGACAAAAAGATGGCCTGGCCACCGAGCTGAATCATCCCTGCTTCAAAAGAAAGACGGGTACGTGTCGAGGATTTCTCGAAAATCATCCCCAAGACCCGGTTCTTCAGCGGTTCAAAAAGTACACCGCGATTTCGCAGGTCTTTAAGCTCTACGCCACGACGGATCAAGCCCAAGAGTTCATCCGGGGTGTAATCCATCATCGAGAGAAAGTGCCTGGCGTTCATGATTAACTACCTTTTCTGCAACAGACCGCAGGTTATCAAAGCCGGTTTTTATCGATAAAACGGGCTAGACCTGCGGCGGAAGCCGCACGGGGCGACGAATAAGAAAGGCGCGATAGTATAAAAAAATGTCGCGTCTTACCAATAGCATGCGTTTTTCTGAAACATGGGTACTAGTGGCGTCCCGGATAGAGGGGACGCCGTTATTCTGTGTTGACGGGGCAAAAACTGGCTACGCTGAGAAGGTTGACAGCCATCTGCACTTTTTCCGAAGGCAGCATTTGTACACTGCCCAAATAGCGCTTGGCAATTAGTACCAATCCTGTAACAGTCCACGTCTGCGCGGGCGTTGCCTGATGGGACGCGCTTCACGGGCTTGAAACAAGGACCGTTTCTTTAATCCCGGACGTGAGTTATAAATCGTTGCCGATACATTACTGATCAAGGGGTGGGGGAATGGACTCAAAAGAGCATCAATTAACGGAGTTGCTCGGGCTCACCGCCCGCACACTTACCCATCTGACAGCGTCGATGACCTCGATGTCTTTCGAGTTGCTGCGCAGCGAGGACGAAGTCACGCGTACGGCGGGGCGGCGCATGATCGATCGCATGGCCACCATCAGCTCCGGCCTCGACGAGCACTGGCGCCTGATCGGCGACCTGACCGGCGTCCACCTGGCGCAGGAACAGATCGAAACCGTGGCTGAAATCCAGCAACAGCGCAAGGTCGTCACGCCTATCGGCGGTTGATTCGGCCAACTCATCCGCGCGCCTGATGCCCCTCGATTCACGGGCCGAACATCAGTGGCGCGGGGCATGAGCAGACAGCATAGTGAGTGTTCGGCAATCAACCGGATTGCCATGACACGATCTGAGGCTGTGATGACCCGGACTGAACACTACCGAGCCTGCCACCTGTGCGAGGCCATTTGCGGTCTTGTGATCGAGACCGTCGTGGAGGCGGATTCTGCGCCGCGCATTGCCTCGATCAAGGGCGACCCGCTGGACACGTTCAGCCGCGGTCATATCTGCCCCAAGGCCGTAGCGCTGCAGGACATCCAGAACGACCCTGATCGTTTGCGCCAGCCGATGCTGCGCAGCGGTGATCAGTGGCAGCCGATTGCCTGGCAGCAGGCGTTCGATCTGGTGGCGGAGCGGCTTTACGCCATTCAGCAGCGCCGTGGGCAGAACGCGGTAGCGGTCTATCAGGGCAACCCCAGCGTGCATAACTACGGGTTGATGACCCACAGCAATTACTTTCTCGGCCTGCTCAAGACCCGCAATCGTTTTTCGGCGACGTCGGTCGATCAGTTGCCGCACCACCTCAGCAGTTTCCTGATGTATGGCCACGGCATGCTGTTGCCGATTCCGGATATCGATCACACCGACTTCATGCTGATTCTCGGCGGCAATCCGTTGGCGTCCAATGGCAGCATCATGACGGTTCCGGATGTTGAAAAGCGTCTGAAAGCGATCCAGCAGCGCGGCGGCAAACTGGTGGTCATCGACCCGCGCCGCAGTGAGACGGCTGCCATCGCTGACCAGCATCTGTTCGTACGTCCGGGCGGTGACGCAGCGTTGCTGTTCGGGCTGCTCAATACGCTGTTCGAAGAGGGGCTGACCCGCGAGAGCCATTTGCCTGTCGACGGCCTGGAGCAGGTTCGCCAGGCCATTGCCGGCTTCACTGCAGAGGCCATGAGCCCGCGCTGCGGTATCGCCGCCGAGCAGATCCGGCAACTGGCACGGGATTTCGCGGCCGCTGACAAGGCGGTGTGTTATGGGCGAATGGGCGTGTCGACTCAGACCTTTGGCACGCTGTGTCATTGGCTGGCACAACTGATCAATCTGGTGACGGGCAACCTGGACCGTGTGGGTGGCGCACTCTGTACGGAGCCCGCCGTCGACCTCGTCAGCTCGACATCCGGCGGTCATTTCAATCGGTGGCAAAGCAGGGTGTCCGGCCTGCCAGAGTATGGCGGCGAGTTGCCGGTTTCGGCGCTCGCCGAGGAAATGCTTGTGGACGGGGAAGGGCAGGTTCGCGCGTTGGTGACCGTTGCGGGTAACCCGGTTCTGTCGACGCCCAACGGCCGTCAGCTGGAGCAGGCGCTCGAAGGGCTTGAGTTCATGCTCAGCATCGATCTTTACATCAACGAGACCACTCGCCACGCCGACTTGATCCTGCCGTCCACCTCGGCACTGGAAAATGATCACTACGACACCACCTTCAACACGCTCGCAGTGCGCAACGTCACGCGCTTCAATCGGGCCATTTTCGACAAGCCCGAAGGTGCCCTGCACGACTGGGAGATCTTCGTCGGGCTGGCCAGCGCCTTTGCTGCCAAGGCCGAGCGAGCGCTGAAACCCACGTTGCCGCCTGCGCAGATGATCGATCGCGGGCTGCGTGCAGGCCTCTATGGCGATGCATCGTCCCATAAGCTGTCACTGGAAACCCTGGACAGTCATCCGCACGGCCTCGATCTGGGGGCGTTGAAGGCCAATCTTGCACAGCGCCTGAAGACCGCCAATGGCCGCATTCAGGCCGCGCCTGAGGTGATCATGGCCGACCTGGCGCGCTTTGCAGCCGACCCTTCTCCTCAGGCAAGCGAGTTGCTGCTGATTGGCCGCAGGCATGTGCGCAGTAACAATTCATGGATGCACAACTACCATCGGCTGGTGAAGGGCAAACCCAGGCATCAACTGTTGATGCATCCTGACGATCTCGCGTGCCGTGGTCTGAGTGACGGCCAGCAGGTCCGGGTCAGCTCCCGGGTCGGGATGATCGAGGTTCAGGTGCTGGGCAGTCTGGACATGATGCGCGGGGTGGTCAGCCTGCCGCACGGTTGGGGGCATTCGCGTTCAGGGGTAAAAATGGCGATCGCGCAGAGCCTGCCCGGCGTCAGTGCCAATGACCTGACCGACGAACGGCAACTCGACGTGCTGTCCGGCAACGCGGCGTTGAACGGCGTACCGGTGCAGGTCGTGGCGTGTTAAGCCTCAAGACAGAGCGTCATGCTTGGGATTTCGTTACAATGTGTCACCGTGCCGACAACTGAGTCGGATATTTCAGCCGAGGTGCTCCATGGATATCATCGAAACGATCAAAGAGCAGATTGCCAACAACACCATTCTGCTTTACATGAAAGGCGCTCCGAACGCTCCGCAATGCGGCTTTTCGGCCAAGGCTTCCCAGGCATTGATGGCGTGTGGCGAAAAGTTTGCCTACGTCGACATTCTGCAAAACCCTGAAATCCGCGCCAACCTGCCAAAGTACGCCAACTGGCCGACTTTCCCGCAACTGTGGGTTGCCGGTGAGCTGGTCGGTGGTAGCGACATCATCACCGAGATGATGGATGACGGTTCGTTGCAGACGTTGGTCAAGGAAGCATCCGCCGCCAAGGCCGGGTAAAGCCTTGCGCAGAGCGTCGCACGATAGTCGAGATTATCGTTCCCTGCGCTCCAGCATGGTTTTACACACAAGAAAAAGCCCGCTCTCGATTGAGGCGGGCTTTTTCATTGCGGCGCGATGGGGGAATCAGTCACCCATCTGCGACTGCAGATAGTTCTCGATACCTACCTTGACGATCAGACCCAACTGAGTCTCCAGCCAGTCGATTTGCTCTTCCTTGGGCTCAAGGATGTCTTCCAGCAGCTCACGGCTGCCGAAGTCACCGACGGTCTCGAAGTGAGCGATCGCGGCTTTCAGATCGGCCAGACCTTTTTGCTCGATCTTCAGGTCGCACTCCAGCATTTCCTTGGTGTGCTCACCGATGAGGATCTTGCCCAGGTCCTGCAGGTTGGGCAGCCCTTCCAGAAACAAGGTGCGCTTGATCAGCTTGTCAGCGTACTTCATCGCATGGATGGACTCTTTATATTCGTGGCCACCCAGCTTTTTCAGACCCCAGTCTTCGTACATGCGCGCATGCAGGAAATACTGATTGATAGCGACCAGCTCGTTCCCGAGGATCTTGTTGAGATGCTGGATGACGGTAATGTCGCCTTTCATGTTCGAGGTCCTGCCGGTGGCTTGTGTATATAAGTGCCGAGTGTGAGCTGCGCTTAAACGTCTGTCAAACCTAAGTTGTTGAATAATAAGTGAAATTAAATAGGAATAAGAATGTTTGAGTTCCGCATCTTGACGCTAAGCGCTTGAATTACAGACATAAAAAAACCGGACGTGGTGTCCGGTTCTTTAAAAGAGGGGATTCAGGCAGCTGAAAATTTTGCCGGATAGGCCAGCAAGGCATGGCTGGTTTGCAGCTCGGTCAGCGTATCACGCACCACTTCCTTTGCCAGGCAGGCGCATTTTCCACATTTACTCGCAACACCCAGTGTTTCACGGACTTCACGATAACTGCAGCAGCCTTCCAGAATTGCATCCCGGATTTGACCGTCGGTGACACCTTGGCAGAGGCAAACATACATAAGCTATGGACCGTCGCTGGTTTATTGCTTGGTGCCGAGGAGCTTAATGTTAATGAGAATGCTTGTCAAAACTGTTTTGGGTTGTATTCAGGTCGAGCGATGAGCGGTTGCTTTCGCGAGAATCGCATCATTTGTCCGCCCTCTGGATCGTCCCGCTGCAGACATGAAAAAACCGGCGCAAGGCCGGTCCATTCACAGACGTAACGACGTCAGTCGTCGAAATCTTGCCAACCGCCCATTTCTTTCCAGCGATTGACGATGCCGCAGAACAGCTCGGCGGTCTTCTCGGTGTCGTAACGGGCCGAGTGCGCCTCGCGTCCGTCGAAGTCGATGCCGGCCGCCTGACAGGCCTTTGCCAGTACGGTTTGACCATAGGCCAGGCCGGCGAGGGTGGCGGTGTCGAAGCTGGAGAACGGGTGAAACGGATTGCGCTTCATGTCCATCCGCGCGACGGCGGCATTGACGAAGCCGAGGTCGAAGCTGGCGTTGTGGCCGACCAGCACCGCGCGTTTGCAGCCATTGGCCTTGAGGGCCTTGCGCACGCCGCGGAAGATGTCGTTCATCGCGGTTTCTTCGCTGACCGCCATGCGCAGCGGGTGATCGAGCTTGATGCCGGTGAACTCCAGCGCCGCCGCTTCGATGTTGGCACCCTCGAACGGTTCTACGCGGAAGAAATAGGTGTGTTCCGGGAACACGAAGCCTTTTTCATCCATGCCGATCGTCACCGCAGCGATTTCCAGCAAGGCGTCGGTGGCTGAATTGAAGCCGCCGGTTTCTACGTCGACGACCACTGGCAGGTAGCCGCGAAAGCGCGCCGCCATCGGGTGACGGGAACCGCCGCCACCGCCGTGGCCTTCGTGTTCGTCGTCAAAATGATCTTCACTCACGCGTGTTCCTCCAGACGCCAGCGCAGTGTTTCACCTGCGCGCAGCGGGATAACGGTCAACTCGCCAAACGGCAGGCTGGCAGGGGCGGTCCACTCGTCACGCACCAGCGTGATGGTGTCCTGATTGGCGGGCAAGCCGTAGAACGCCGGACCGTGAAGGCTGGCGAAGCCTTCCAGCTTGTCCAGAGCGTTACGCTGCTCGAAAGCTTCTGCATACAGTTCGATGGCTGCGTAGGCGGTGTAGCACCCGGCGCAACCGCAAGCGTTTTCCTTGGCATGCTGGGCATGCGGCGCCGAGTCGGTGCCCAGGAAGAACTTGCCGCTGCCGCTGGTGGCCGCGTCGAGCAGGGCTGTCTGATGAGTATTGCGCTTGAGGATCGGCAGGCAATAGAAGTGCGGACGAATCCCGCCGACCAGCATGTGGTTACGGTTGTACAGCAGATGATGCGCGGTGATGGTCGCCGCGACATTGGCTGAAGCTTCATTGACGAACTGCACCGCTTCACCGGTGGTGATGTGTTCGAACACCACTTTCAGGGTCGGGAAGCGCTCGACTACACGGCGCAGGTGCTCATCGATGAAGACCTTCTCGCGATCGAATACGTCGATTTCGCCACGTGTTACTTCCCCGTGCACCAGCAGCAGCATGCCGACGTCGGCCATGGCTTCGAGGGCGGGGAAGATCTTGTCGATGCTGGTGACACCGGAATCGGAGTTGGTGGTCGCGCCGGCCGGATACAGCTTGGCCGCATACACGAAGCCACTGGCCTTGGCGGTGCGGATGTCGTCGGGCGTGGTCTGGTCGGTGAGGTACAGCACCATCAATGGCTCGAAGCGGCTGCTGGCCGGACGTGCCGCCAGAATGCGCTGGCGATAGGCATCGGCTTGCTGCGCGTTGCGTACCGGAGGCACGAGGTTGGGCATGATGATTGCGCGGCCAAAAGTTCGCGCTACGTCAGCAACGGTATGAGGCAAGACAGCTCCGTCACGGAGGTGAATATGCCAGTCGTCGGGACGCAGGAGGGTCAGGCGGTCAGACATTGGGGATTCCAGGCGGGTCAAACTCGCTGGGAATGCTACCGGAAAAGACTCTCTCAGGCATCCGCTATCAAGTTTTGCATGAAGTTACCGATAGCTCCCTTGTCAGTCGGTAATTTTCTGTTTCGCGTTCATTTCCAGTGGAGCCTCCCGTGCGCCAGCGATATTTAGCCCTGCTCAGCATGTTTGCCAGCCTCCCGGCGATGGCTATCAGTTTCCAGACGCGTCTGGAGAGCATTGAGTGGAAGGTCGAAGGCGATCAGTTCGAGTGCCGCCTGACTCAACCGATCACCGACTTCGGGGCCGGTGAGTTCGTGCGCCGCGCGGGCGAGCAGGCGACGTTTCGCCTCAAGGCTTCATACAACATGCTCGGTAACGGCTCTGCGACGCTGCTGGCCGCTGCGGCACCGTGGCAACCGGGTCGCGGCGATATCAACCTGGGATCAGTGCGCGTCAGCAATGGCGATATTCCCTTCAATACCTCCCAGGCCCAGGCCGGCCGCCTGATCAGTGGTCTGATGGACGGGCGCAGTCCGCTGATTCGCCATTACACCCGGGATGGCGGCCAGATGGAGGTACGTCTGCTGCCGGTCAAGTTCAGCAAGGCATTCAGCGATTACCAGGCATGCACTGCCAAGCTGCTGCCGATGAACTTCGATCAGATCAAACAGGCTGAAGTGGGTTTCCCTGGCGGCGGTATCGAACTGGATGCCCGTGCCAAGGCGCGCCTGGATAACATGGTCGCCTACTTGAAGGCTGACCCGACCGTGAACCGTATCGAACTGGACGGTCATTCGGATAACAGCGGCAATCGCCTGACCAACCGTGACCTGTCTCGCCGTCGCGCGCTGGCGGTCATGGATTATTTCAAGGCTCAGGGCGTTCCCGAGCAGCAAATCACCCTGCGCTTTCACGGCGAACGTTACCCATTGGCGCCCAACACCAACGAAGCCAATCGTGCGCGCAACCGTCGGGTGAATGTGCACCTCGAGCGTGTTGCGCCCGATGAGCGCCCGGTGCCGGTTGCGTCTGCCAGCGCAGCGCACACCTCTTAAAGCCTGTAAAAAGCATCTGTCAGACGTCGCCTTGTCGTCACAAGCTGTCGCGCCCCTGTAAATTTGCTGGTTTGAACGGTAGAATCAGCGGTTTTCCGTACAACCCGGTGGAGTGATGGCATGGCGGACGTAAACAAGGTAGTTCTCGCGTATTCCGGTGGCCTGGATACTTCGGTAATCCTCAAGTGGCTGCAAGATACGTACAACTGCGAAGTGGTGACCTTTACCGCTGACCTGGGTCAGGGTGAAGAAGTCGAGCCGGCACGCGCCAAGGCTCAGGCCATGGGCGTGAAAGAAATCTACATCGATGACCTGCGCGAAGAGTTCGTGCGCGATTTCGTCTTCCCGATGTTCCGTGCCAACACTGTCTATGAAGGCGAGTACCTGCTGGGTACCTCCATCGCCCGTCCGTTGATCGCCAAACGTCTGATCGAGATCGCCAACGAAACCGGCGCTGACGCCATTTCCCACGGCGCAACCGGCAAGGGTAACGACCAGGTACGTTTCGAGCTGGGTGCCTATGCGCTCAAGCCAGGCGTCAAGGTCATCGCTCCGTGGCGCGAATGGGATCTGCTGTCGCGTGAGAAACTGATGGACTACGCCGAGAAGCACAACATTCCCATTGAGCGTCACGGCAAGAAGAAATCTCCGTACTCCATGGACGCCAACCTGCTGCACATCTCTTATGAAGGCGGCGTGCTGGAAGACACCTGGACCGAGCACGAAGAAGACATGTGGCGCTGGACCAAGTCCCCTGAGGACGCGCCAAACGTTGCGACCTACCTTGAGCTGACCTATCGCAATGGCGACATCGTTGCCCTGGATGGTGTCGAAATGACCCCGGCCACTGTGCTCGCGACCCTGAACCGCATCGGTGGCGAAAACGGTATCGGCCGTCTGGATATCGTTGAAAACCGTTATGTGGGCATGAAGTCCCGTGGCTGCTACGAGACGCCTGGTGGCACCATCATGCTGCGTGCTCACCGCGCCATCGAGTCGATCACCCTGGACCGCGAAGTCGCCCACCTCAAGGACGAACTCATGGCCAAGTATGCCAGCCTGATCTACACAGGTTACTGGTGGAGCCCTGAGCGTCTGATGTTGCAGCAGATGATCGACGCGTCCCAGGTTCACGTGAACGGCGTTGTGCGTCTGAAGTTGTACAAGGGCAATGTGATCGTCACCGGTCGCAAGTCGGATGATTCGCTGTTCGACGCCAACATTGCCACGTTCGAAGACGATGCAGGTGCCTACGATCAGGCCGATGCAGCGGGCTTCATCAAGCTCAACGCATTGCGCATGCGGATTGCCGCCAACAAGGGCCGCAAGCTGTTCTGATACAGCAAGTTGTTCGACAAGTGCAGCCCGTTCAGGGCTGCACTGCAAATAATATCGACAGGGTTATTCCTTCCGGGCGTCATGTAAAAAGACGCTAAGTCAGTGTCGTCATAATGGTTGATAGGCAGGGTATATGTGCGATGCAAGGTAGCCTTATGCCTGTAGGGTTATGCCTGTTTTACCCTGCATTCTCAGCGTGCAGCGATCGCCAGGCGCATCAAGTATTGAATCTTTGAAGTCCTTCTTACGATTAGCGTCGAAAAGTGCGTATTTGTTTTAGTCTTTTCCTACAACAGCTGTGGAAGTTCAGGGCAGGGAATAACAGGGTTTTCCATCGGCTCCCTGATACGTATCGCAGTCTGCTTCTTTTTTTGCGTCGTTATTCAGAGCTTGTCGCTCTCCCGTCGTTGGCTGAACTCAAATCGATAGGCCTTGCCAATACCGAGTACCTGACGAAGGCTCAGATCGAGTATCCGGGCTATCTCGGACGCGGTGTAGCCCAATGCCGAGTAGTGCATGGCGTGACCTGCAACGACGTCATCGATATCCGTAACGTCATCGAGGGCCTTCCTGCGCGGGGTAAGCAGGGGCTGGCTGAGGTTGATGGTCACGCCATTTTCTGTGGCCAGCCGGCGCACATCCCTTTTACTCATTCGCAGTGAATACTGTAGCGCGGTAAAACCGGCGCCCTTGGCCGCCAGGTACCTCAGTTGCTGCACCTTACCCGCGAGTTCAAGCCCCTGTTCCTGCGCAGGTTTTGTACGAGGTGATGACGGGGCGGCCAATTCAGCGGTCTCTCCTTCGGGAATGACTGCAACAACACCACCGCTGGCAATAAAGGCTTCTACTGCGGTGGCGAGATCAGACGCGGTGGGCGTTGATGACCGCGTACGAGTGTATTTAGTGTTCATGGTACATCCCTTTTTGAACATGGTTATACACAGGGGCCATTCAAAAAGTTGCCAGGCGCCCCGGGAGTTTGCAGAGAGCAGCGATGCCGGATCGGCTATATACCCAGTGCCCGAACTCATTCGGACGTGCACTACATGAAGCCTGCTTAAATGCATCGCTGATGAAGTACACAAGTACAGTGCGCAGCGACGGTGTTTCATATAGCTGCGCGTGTTCAAGGGCAGTAAGTAATGAAGTTGCTGTTAAAAAAGTAACGACTGGTAATAAAATTTGCAAGGGAAAAATAGCGGGTTACAAGAATTGATTGGGCGGTTTTTATAATGTCTTACGGGTTGTAATGTTGCGTCCGCTAATCGTGTAGTCCGTTTCCTATTCGAAAGAATGCGTCTGGCTTTGAAATGAAAAATGGTATTTGCTACTTGTCGAAAGACCTACTGATGGTCTTGAATGATGTAGGCTAATGCTAGTGTGTATGTAAGATTTTGCGACAGTGAGACTGTGGGCTTGTTGAGCATAGACATGTCAATGAGCGGTTCGTAGCGGTGTGGCACGTTGCTGCCGTGCGTTTTGTTTGTAGGATTTTTCTTGCTGTTCTGTGAGGTCTTTCCTTAAATAAATATTTGTACGAAAATCTGTAAATAATGTGTAATTTTTAAACCTTGTTTACGTATTTAGCGTGTGGGATGCATCCAGTAGTCTTCGATCATATGTCTGCAGGCTAGGGCATCCGCATGCAGAAGCTTTTCAGTCGCCCTGCTACAGGGGCGTTATGTGCAGGTGTCGCTTTCCACTCCGCAGACCGGTTACAAGGGGCTGTGACAGCAGCTGTGCTCTATCGGGCACAGGGAACGACCTGTTTTCTTAATGATTCAGCTAAAGGGAATTGGTTTTACATTGCTGGCGATAAGCCATGTATTGGTCGGTTTGTGACACTGATGCAGGAATGTTCCGGCAATACTTTTAACCGGTGTGGCAGGGTCACCTTTGAATGTAAGCGTTCGGTGGGCGCCTGTTGCACGCATTTATCTACTGATGTTGCGATGCTTGTGCCGCGGCTATCAGCAACACATTCACCAGGTTCCCAAAAGGAAGGCTTTGTGAGAATTAATAAAAAATGTACGTTCCTGCCAAGTATTGTAGGAAGTTTCTGCTGTAATTGTAGGAACGGTCTTTGGCTGTCAGTCCACAAGGGTGAGCGCCATGCAAAGCAGTAAACGACTAAGTTATTGTGCTGGCTCTGAAAATTCGAATAGCGAAAAATGGACTGCCCATGAATAAAGTGCTGATCGTGGATGATCATCCCGTCATTCGCCTTGCTGTACGCATGCTGATGGAGCGTCATGGCTATGAGGTCATCGCGGAGACTGACAACGGTGTGGATGCGCTGCAACTGGCGCGTGAGCACCTCCCGGATATCGTCATTCTTGATATCGGTATCCCCAAGCTCGACGGGCTGGAGGTGATTGCCCGTCTGTCAGCCATGACGCTGCCATTCAAGGTGCTGATCCTGACCTCCCAGGCGCCAGGCCATTTCTCCATGCGCTGCATGCAGGCCGGGGCCGCCGGCTATGTCTGCAAACAGCAGGATCTGACCGAACTTCTCAGTGCCATCAAGGCGGTACTGTCAGGGTACAGCTACTTTCCCAACCAGGCATTGCACACCGTTCGCTCCAGTATGGGCAACGCGAGTGAGTCGGACATGGTCGACCGACTTTCCGGCAGGGAGATGATGGTTCTGCAGCAGTTGGCTCGAGGCAAGACCAACAAGGAAATTGCAGACGGCATGTTTCTGAGCAACAAGACCGTCAGCACCTATAAAACGCGTTTGTTGCTCAAGCTCAACGCGCATTCGCTGGTCGATCTGATCGAGCTCGCCCAGCGTAACGGGCTTGTCTGAGTAGGGATTGTCGAAAAGGGTTGTGGCTGATGCCTGGCCATGCAGGTCAGCCATTCAGTATTCATTTCCTGTATTGATCACGTATTGAAGCCTCTTCTGCGAGAGGCTTCAAATGTCTTGATCGAGCAGGGAGTCAATGCGGGATTTCAGGCCTGCCTAGAAATCGAAGTCGTAATCAGCCAACTGCTTCTGCAAACGCCGCTCTTCAAGCAGGTTGTCGATGGTGCGTCGTTTGCTCAGGTTGGTCTTCGCTGGCTCGACAGTCGCGGGTTCTGTGTCGTCCGTGTCGATGGAGACAAGGTCGTCGTCTACATCCAGTTGTTCGTTGTCATTGCTCATGAAGTCGACTCCAGGGCTTGGGCTCTCTGGCGCTTCTTATATCGACAATCCACAGGTCGGTAAAAAAGATTTTTTCAATCGCCAGGACAGCAATGAGCTGTCTGGCTCAATCGTCGGACGTTTTTGCCTTGTAATCGCACAGGTCTTCTATACGGCAACTGCCACATCGCGGTTTACGGGCCTGGCAAACATAGCGCCCGTGCAGAATCAGCCAGTGATGAGCGTCGAGCAGGTAGTTTTTCGGCACAAATTTCATCAGTTGCCTTTCCACCTCCACCACATTTTTCCCTGGCGCGATGCCTGTGCGGTTACTGACGCGGAAGATATGCGTGTCTACCGCCATCGCGATCTGGCGGAAAGCGGTGTTGAGCACAACGTTAGCGGTTTTGCGCCCGACGCCCGGCAACGCCTCGAGTGCTTCTCGGGTTTGCGGTACTTCACCGTTGTGCAGTTCCACCAGCATGCGGCAGGTTTCGATCACGTTTTTGGCTTTGCTGTTGTAGAGGCCGATGGTCTTGATGTACTCGGAAAGCCCCTCTACACCCAGTTCATAGATGGCCTGTGGGGTGTTGGCTATCGGGTAGAGCCTGGCAGTCGCCTTATTGACGCTTACGTCGGTGGCCTGGGCGGAAAGGATGACGGCTATCAACAGTTCGAAAGGCGTGGTGTAGGCCAATTCGGTTTTTGGGTCCGGATTGTCCTCATGCAGCCTGCGAAAGATTTCCTGGCGTTTTGCGGCATTCATGGGCGGAGCTTTTCCTCGGAATGAGCCTGTGCGGGTGGCGGTAGAAGTGCTGCAAGTGCCTGCTCGGCAGCTTCGTATTCGCGCTGCAATTCCACAAGCCTGGCGGCCTGCTCCGCAATGGGAGGGTGCCCAAATGCCTTGAGTGACTTGTTGAGCTGCGCGCGGCTCATGGCCAGGGCAATCCGGGCTTTTTTCACTGCTTCATCCGGACCGGCAGGCTTGTCGTTCCGGGCGAGTGCGGCGGCGGATCGAGGCAGCACGTCACGAGCGGATTCAACGCGCTGCGACCGCGCAAGGCGCTCTGCCAGCCGCGTTTGCTGCTCGCGGTGCAAGCGTGCATTTCGGGCTTCGAAACGCATCCGCGCATGGCTACGCTTGCGCTGCCGCGCCTCCTGCAGCTCGGGAGTAGGGGCCAGACCACCCACGACGGGCGTGACCGTTGCCAGTGGCAGCGGGTGCATTTCAATGCAATCCACCGGGCATGGAGCAATGCACAGATCACAGCCTGTGCATTCATTGATAATCACGGTGTGCATCAGCTTGGCTGCGCCGAGAATGGCGTCCACGGGGCAGGCCTGAATGCATTTGGTACAACCGATGCACTCTGCTTCGCGAATGAAGGCAACCTGTGCAGGTGCAGTGCCGCGTTGCAGGTCCAGTGTCAGGACCGGAACAGACAGCAGTTCGGCCAGCTGGACTATCGTTTCGTCGCCGCCCGGTGGGCATTTGTTGATGGCTTCACCGCCAGCGATACCTTCGGCGTAAGGCTTGCAGCCGGGATGGCCGCACTTGCCGCACTGAGTCTGCGGCAGGCGGGCGTCGATACTGCGGATGAGGTCCACGTCGGGAAGCAGGCGAATCAATTCAGTCATGGTCTTGCCAGGTGACCAACAGGTGTTCTGTCTATCGAGAGAGCAGCATTATCGGACAGATCAGGGAGCTTGCGAATGCGCAAAGGCCCGGTATCCGCCTGATGGCAGGATACCGGGCCTCGCGTCGTTTACTTGATGCGCTGGCCTGGCTTGGCGCCGCTGTCCGGGCTGAGCAGATAGATCTCCTCACCGCCGGGGCCTGCAGCCATCACCATGCCCTGCGAAATGCCGAAACGCATTTTTCGCGGCTTGAGGTTGGCGATCATCATGGTCAGACGGCCTTCGAGTTCAGACGGGTTCGGGTATGCGCTCTTGATGCCGGAAAAGACATTGCGCTGTTCGTCGCCGATGTCCAGAGTCAGGCGCAGCAGTTTGTCGGCACCCTCTACATGTTCGGCCTTGAGAATCAGCGCGACGCGCAGGTCGATGGCGGCAAAGGCATCAAAGTCGATTTCCGCCGACAGCGGGTCCTTGGCGAGTTCGCCATTACCGGCAGGCGCGGTGTCCGCCGACGAGTCGGTAGCGGTCAGGTCTTCCTTGGAGGCAGTGGCCATGGCCTCGACCTTGACCGGATCAATACGGGTCATCAGGGCCGAGAAAGGGTTGAGCTGATGATTGGCCAGCAGGGTCTTGTGGTCTTCCCAGGTCAGTGGTTCGACGTTGAGGAATTTTTCTGCATCGGCGGCCAGATTCGGCAGGACCGGCTTGAGGAAAATCACCAGTTGGCGGAACAGGTTGATGCCCAGCGCGCATACGGCCTGGACCTCATCCTGCTTGCCTTCCTGTTTGGCCAGCGCCCATGGCGCTTTCTCCGCGATGTAGGCATTGGCGCGGTCCGCCAGGGCCATGGTTTCGCGCATGGCGCGGGCGAAGTCGCGGGCTTCGTAGGCGTCGGCGATGCTGGGTGCAGCCGTCAGAAACGCGTCGGTCAGTTCGGGCGCCGCATTGGCTTCGACCATCACACCGGCGTTGCCCTTGTGAATGAACCCGGCGCAACGGCTGGCGATGTTGACGACCTTGCCGATCAGGTCGGAGTTGACCTTTTGCACGAAGTCTTCGAGGTTCAGGTCCAGGTCGTCGACGCCACGGCCCAGCTTCGACGCGTAGTAATAGCGCAGGTACTCGGGCGGCAGGTGGTCGAGGTAGGTGCGCGCCTTGATAAAGGTGCCACGCGACTTCGACATCTTCTGACCATTGACGGTCAGGTAGCCGTGGACGTTGATGCCGGTCGGTGTGCGCAACTCAGCACCTTCCAGCATGGCTGGCCAGAACAGCGCATGGAAGTTGACGATGTCCTTGCCGATGAAGTGATAGAGCTCGGTGGTCGCGCCCTTTCCCCAGTACGCATCGAAGTCCAGGTCCGGACGACGCGCGCACAGGTTCTTGAAGCTGGCCATGTAGCCGATTGGCGCATCGAGCCACACGTAAAAGTATTTGCCGGGCTCGTCGGGAATTTCAAAGCCGAAATAGGGCGCATCGCGGGAGATGTCCCACTGCTGCAGGCCGCTGTCCAGCCATTCGGCGATCTTGTTGGCAACGGCATCCTGCAGGGTGCCACTGCGTGTCCAGCTCTTGAGCATGGCGTCGAATGCAGGAAGGTCGAAGAAGAAGTGCTTCGAGTCCTTGAGCACCGGCGTGGCCCCGGAAATCGCCGACTTGGGGTCTTTGAGGTCCGTCGGGGCATAGGTGGCGCCGCACTTTTCACAGTTGTCGCCGTACTGGTCCTCGGCCGCGCATTTCGGGCAGGTGCCCTTGATGAAGCGGTCGGCCAGGAACATTTTCTTTTCCGGGTCGAAGTACTGGGTGACCGAGCGCGTCGCGATATGACCGGCATCGCGCAGACGCTTGTAGATCATGCTCGACAGCTCGCGGTTCTCGTCCGAGTGCGTCGAGTGGAAATTATCGAATTCCACCAGGAAGTCGGCAAAGTCGGCGCTGTGCTCGGCCTTGACGTTGGCGATCAGTTGCTCTGGCGTAATGCCTTCCTTTTCGGCGCGCAGCATGATTGCCGAGCCATGGGCGTCGTCCGCGCAGACATAAATGCATTGATTGCCGCGGTGCTTCTGAAAACGCACCCACATGTCGGTCTGGATGTACTCGAGCATGTGGCCAAGGTGAATGGAACCATTGGCATAGGGCAGGGCGCTGGTAACGAGAATCTTGCGTGGCTCGGACATGGGGCTCGGCTACTTGAAGTGAAACGGAGACCGGCCACTATAAAGGTCTGAACGATTTTTTTCACCCGTGCGGTTGTGGGAATGCTCCTGAAAGGCTGGGCGCAGTTCAGTGAAATCATGTGGGCTGCTGGCAGAACAGGTACGATAGTCGGCTGTTCCAGTCAGTCTTTTTACGGAGTAAGCCCATGAGCGCAGTCAATCGCGCAGCGGTGGAGACGATTCTTCGCCAGTACACCGACCCCTATCTGAATCAGGATCCGGTCACTGCCGGTTGCGTGCGGTCCATCGATATTCAGGGGGCACAGGTCAGCGTGCAACTCGAATTGGGCTATGCCGCCGACCTGTTCAGGAACGGTTGGGCGCACGTGTTGAAAACTGCCATCGAGAATCTGGACGGTGTCAGTTCGGCCACGGTCGCCATCAGCAGCGTGATCAGCGCGCACAAGGCGCAGAGCCAGATTCCGGGGCTTGCCAATGTGAAAAATATTGTCGCCGTCGCGTCCGGCAAGGGCGGTGTCGGCAAGTCCACTACCGCCGCCAATCTGGCCTTGGCGCTGTCTCGCGAGGGCGCTCGCGTCGGAATCCTCGATGCCGATATCTACGGGCCGAGCCAAGGGGTGATGTTCGGCATTCCCGAAGGTACGCGACCGAAGATCAAGGATCAGAAGTGGTTCGTGCCAGTCGAGGCGCATGGCATCGAGGTGATGTCGATGGCTTTTCTGACCGACGACAACACGCCGATGGTCTGGCGCGGGCCGATGGTTTCAGGGGCGTTGCTGCAACTGGTCACACAGACTGCCTGGAATGATCTGGATTATCTGGTCATCGACATGCCGCCCGGCACCGGTGATATCCAGTTGACGCTCGCGCAGAAAGTCCCGGTCGCAGGTGCCGTAATTGTCACCACACCACAGGATCTGGCTTTGCTGGATGCGAAAAAAGGTGTCGAGATGTTCCGCAAGGTCAACATTCCGGTGCTGGGCGTGGTGGAAAACATGGCGGTGCACATTTGCTCCAACTGCGGCCATGCCGAGCATCTGTTCGGTGAGGGTGGCGGCGCGAAGCTGGCGACGCAGTACGATGTCGAACTGCTGGCGTCACTGCCGCTGTCGATGCTGATTCGCGAGCAGGCAGATGGCGGCAAGCCTACGGCGATTGCCGAGCCGGAGAGTCAGATTGCGATGGTGTATCAGGAACTGGCACGTCACGTCGGTGCACGGATCGTGTTGCAGGAAGCTGCAAGTCCGGCCATGCCGACCATTTCGGTAAGCGACGACTGATTGCATGGCGGTGATCGGGCGGGGGGAGGTGCTTCTCTCGTTCCGGTCAGCTGTGCAGCAGGTGCTCAAGCCGCGAGAGGTCAAAAGACGGACAATAAAAAACCCCGCTTTTAAGGGCGGGGTTTTTAAGCGAATCAGTACAAGTTAGATAACTTGAACTTCTTCAGCTTGCATGCCTTTCTGACCGCGGGTAGCGATGAAAGAAACCTGTTGGCCTTCTTTCAGGCTTTTGAAGCCGTCGGATTGGATAGCTTTGAAGTGCACGAACAGGTCGTCACCGGATTGTGGAGTGATGAAGCCGAAGCCTTTTTCATCGTTGAACCACTTAACGGTACCAGTTTGGCGATTGGACATAGTAAATCTCCTTGGACAAAGTTAACTGCGGCGTAGGAAGAGCCCTGGCCGAGACTGAGTGCAAAGAGCTGGAAAATTCATGGAGATGGTTGGATCGAAATTCAACATCGTGTAGAGATTCTCAGTGACACAAGCAACACAGTGACGCCACCTTAACCCTTTTTTCCGAACGTGCCAATGGTCTGTTGATGATTATTTCCATTCGCGGCGAAACAGCCCGGCCGGTCACGCAAACTCGCGATCTGTTGCCTTTGAACCGTCGGCCTCAGCCCGGTAAGATGCCGGATATCTTTTTCACCTCGCTATTCAGGACACCGCCATGAGCATCAAATCGGACAAGTGGATTCGCCGCATGGCGCAGGAACACGGGATGATCGAGCCCTTCGTAGAGCGCCAGGTACGTGGCGAAGGTGCCGATCGGGTGATCTCTTTCGGGGTGTCCAGTTACGGCTACGACGTGCGTTGCGCCGACGAATTCAAGGTGTTCACCAACATCAATTCGGCCACGGTCGATCCGAAAAACTTCGATGAAAAAAGCTTCGTCGATATCAAGAGCGACGTATGCATCATCCCTCCCAACTCATTTGCACTGGCGCGCACCGTCGAATATTTCCGCATTCCGCGTAACGTTCTGACCATCTGCCTGGGCAAGAGCACCTACGCGCGCTGCGGCATCATCGTCAATGTCACGCCGCTCGAGCCTGAGTGGGAAGGCCATGTGACGCTGGAGTTTTCCAACACCACGACACTGCCGGCCAAGATCTACGCCAACGAGGGTGTGGCGCAGATGCTCTTCCTGGAGTCCGATGAGGAGTGTGAAGTCTCCTACAAGGATAGGGGTGGCAAGTACCAGGGCCAGCGTGGCGTCACCCTGCCGCGTACCTGATTTGCGGTCCAGGTGACTAGTGGAATTGAATTAATACTCTATTTCGCACTCTATCTGCTCACATGCTTTCGCATAATTCATTACGTGCGGCGGCCTTTGATCTGGAGTGCCCTATGAAGACTACTTTCAAAATCTCTGAACAGGTTCAATCTCCGCTTAACGAGATCGGGTTACTCGCCTGGTCATTGATGGCTCATTCCGATCTCAGCCCGGAGCTGAACATGGTCGGCGGCGGGATCCCGGGTGATCCAGGTCCCGACACGCCGTTCCCGGAGCCTACCGAGCCAGGCGGTCCTACTGTTCCTGACGAGCCGCCACCTGCACCTGTGGCCTGATCATCACAAAACTGCCTGCTGCGCTCGCGGGCGGCAGGCAGTTTTGCGTGTGGCGACCGGTGCCGCTATGCCACCCGCCACACTGCATCACCGCCGGTTACATAGATCGTGCTGTCCGGTGCCGGGCGAATCTGAAAACCGCCGGTAAATTCACCGAAGGCTGGCAGCAGGCTGACGCGCTGGCCCAGGTAGAAGCACGCCAGCCGCAAGCTTTGCCGACCGCGACCATTTAGCCGATACACCGGATGAACATGCCCGGCCAGTACATGCAGGTCAGGGTGCGCATCGGGCTCGTGCTGCAGGGCAAAGGGCCCAAGAGCCAAGGGCTCGGGAACCACATCGATGCCCAGGTAGGCAGGCGGGTCGCCGGCCCGCTTGTCGTGGTTGCCGCGGATCAGTGTGATGCGCAGTGTCGAGCGCTCTGCCCGCCATTGTTCCAGCGCTGCCAAGGTGCCGACTGCGTGAGATTCCGGCGCGTGCAGGAAATCGCCCAGAAAGATCAGATGATCGCAGGGATAGGCATTCAGAAGGCTGTCCAGGCGGCGCAGATTCGCCTGTGTAGTGCCGTGCGGCACCGGTTGGCCGAGCTTGCGATAGGCGGCCGCCTTGCCAAAGTGCGCGTCGGCAATCAGCAAGGATCGTTCGGCAGGGTAGTAGATGGCCTTGTCGGCCAGCAACCACAGTTCTTCTCCTGCCAGCGTGACAGCAAGATACGGCGTCATCGTTCAGGCTCCGGGCCAGCGGCTTTCTCCAGATCGCGAACCATGCGCGCGATGCGGTCGGCAAGTTTCTCCGAACTGAGGCTTTCGCGAAAGCGTTCGACCAGCAGTGGAAAGGCCAGCGGGGTCGCGCGTTTTATAGCGTGCAGGTCCAGCTTGCGGCTGTTGATCTGGCGCAACGTCAGTTCCAGACGCTGCAGGTCCAGTTCCTGACGCAGGACTTCCTGTTCGGCCTGGGTCAGCAGCATGTTGTCAGCGTCGTATTGCTTGAAGACCTCGAAAAACAGTCCGCTGGATGCCTGAAGCTGACGATTGCTCTTGGCCGCGCCAGGGTAGCCGGAAAACACCAACCCGGAGATACGCGCGATTTCCCGAAAGCGCCGCAGGGCCAGCTCGCCAGCGTTCAGGCTGGCGATGATATCGGGTAAAAGATCCGTTTCGCTGAACAGGTCAGCCTGCAAGGTCTGCGCCCAGTCGATCTCGCTGGCGCTGAGTAGCTCTAGCCCGTAGTCGTTGACGGCGATGGAAAAGGTCAGCGGCTGATGTCGGCTCAGGCGCCAGGCCAGCAGGCTGCCCAGCCCAAGATGTACGTGGCGGCCGGCGAACGGGTAGAGGAACAGATGCCAGCCTTCGCGGGATTTGAGTGTCTCAGCCAATAATGTGTCGCGTCGTGGCAGCCCTGACCACTGCTGCTGCACTTCCAGCAGGGGTTTGATGGCGCGCATTTCCGGACTGTTGAATTCGCCCCGCGCAGCGGCATCGAACTTCTCCACCACGGCATCCGCCAGTTCGCTGGACAGCGGCATTCGACCGCCATTCCAGCGTGGCACGGCGGCTTTCTTGCCGGTCGCGCGCTTGACGTAGGCCGTCATGTTTTCTACTCGAACCAGCTCCAGCAAGCGTCCGCCGAACAGAAAGCCGTCACCGGGTTTGAGTCTGGCGATGAAGCCTTCTTCGACGCTGCCCAGCGAGCCACCGCCGCCGCCTTTTTTCCAGTATTTCAGGTTGACGGTGGCCTCGCTGACGATGGTCCCCACGCTCATGCGGTGGCGTCTGGCAAGGCGCGCATCGGGGACCCGCCAGACGCCGTCCTCGTCAGGTTCGGCGCGGCGGTAATCGGGGTAGGCGGTCAGCGAGTGGCCACCGTTGCGAACAAACGCCAGCGCCCATTGCCATTGCTCGTCGCTGAGGTCGTGGTAAGCCCAGGCGCTGCGTACTTCGTCCAGCAGTTCATCGGGCAGGAAGCCACCGCCCAAGGCGATGCTGACCAGGTGCTGGACCAGCACGTCCAGCGGCTGGTGTGGGGATTCGCGGGGCTCGATCATCCGAGCTTCGACGGCGTCATGGGCAGCAGCGGCTTCGACCAGCTCCAGGCTGTGGGTCGGCACCAGCGTCACGCGCGAAGGGCGACCCGGCGCGTGGCCCGAACGCCCGGCGCGCTGCATCAGGCGCGCGACACCTTTGGGCGAGCCGATTTGCAACACGCGCTCGACCGGCAGAAAGTCCACGCCCAGGTCCAGGCTGGAGGTGCATACCACGGCCTTGAGTGCGCCTTCTTTCAACGCGCGTTCGACCCAGTCGCGTACCTCTCGGGCCAGCGATCCATGGTGCAGGGCAATCAGCCCGGCCCAGTCGGGGCGGGCTTCCAGTAGCGCCTGATACCAGATTTCCGACTGCGCCCGGGTGTTGGTGAACACCAGACAGCTCGCGCTGCTTTCCACCTCGGCGACGACCTGCGGCAACATGCGCAAGCCCATGTGCCCGGCCCACGGGAAGCGTTCGATGGAAGACGGCAACAGCGTATCGACCTGCAAGTCCTTGACGATCTTGCCTTGCACGGTCACGCCGCCGTCGCCGATCAGTACCTGCTGCGCGTGTTGCTGATTACCCAGCGTCGCGGAAATGCCCCACACGATCAGCTGTGGATTCCAGCGCCTCAGGCGGGCAAGGGCCAGTTGCAACTGCACGCCGCGCTTGTTGCCGATCAGCTCGTGCCATTCGTCCACCACCACCATCTTCAGCGTCGACAAGGCGACCTGAGCGTCGGCACGGGTCAGCAGCAGCGTCAGGCTTTCAGGGGTGGTGATCAAGGCCGAGGGCAGCCGCCGGCTCTGCCGGGCGCGTTCACTGCCGCTGGTATCGCCGGTGCGCAAGCCGACCGACCAAGGGATATCCAGTTCGGCCAGTGGCGCCTCAAGGGCCCGGGCGGTATCGGCGGCCAAGGCGCGCATGGGCGTTATCCACAGGACACTCAGCGGTTCAGCAGGCGGTTTGCGTTTGCGGGGTTTGTTGTCAGCGGTGAGCGTATTGGCTTTGGCGAAGCGGTTGAGCGCGGCGAACCACACGGCGTAGGTCTTGCCCGAGCCGGTGCTGGCATGCAGCAAACCGGACTCGCCATTCTTCACCGCTGCCCAGACCTCTTTCTGAAACGCAAAGGGCTTCCAGCCCCGGGCGAGAAACCATCGTCGAGCGAAATCGGTGGGTCTGCTCATCCGTCTGAGTGTGCTCTGAGTGGCGTTAAGTCAGAGACAGCAGAGAAAGGGTAATAGTTTAAATGGTTATGTGGCTGATCGTTCCTGGATTGACTATCGTGCCGATGCTCCGCGGCGGCATGCCGTTCCGGACGCTCTGCGTCCTCTTGATGACGCGGAGCGTCATGAAATGCGTTCCCACGCTGGAGCTTGAGGAACGATAGTCGTCAGGGGTAACACCATGACTATCGTGCCGATGCTCCGCGTCGGCATGCCGTTCCGGACGCTCCGCGTCCTCTTGATGACGCAGAGCGTCATGAAGTGCGTTCCCACGCTGGAGTGGTGTGACCCCCGAAGGTTGGATGCAACCTTTGGAGGCGTCATGGGTAAATATACAGAGCAGGCAAAACTCGCAGCCGTGAAAGA